>DASZYA010000029.1:0-59429 GCA_035545675.1 Patescibacteria group bacterium | reverse complement strand
TGAACCATAAATTACTGATGTTATAAATGGATCATGTCTCTTTTTCCTAAATGAGAATTCTTCTTCTGTCATAACTGTGTAGTTTATTTCTATTTTTTTCCTCTCTTCCTCGCGTCTTACTACTATATCAATTTCTGGCACTACAATGGTACCCACAACAAGCAAATCTACCTCTTCAGGATTATCTCTCATTCCCCTTGCAAACTTACCAGACAGCATTGCAAATTTTATCTTTCCCAACTTCATTTTATTCTTAAGTATATCTGCTCCTAAACCAACGCTCTTTGCGTGAATTGCAAACATATCATAATAATATGAGTAATTTTTGTCTAAATAATAATAAACTCTATTTACTCTTGGCTCGCGGGTTAAAACACCTTTTTTCTCAAGTAGTATTAACTCTCTTCTTACTGCATTTATTTCTTCATCTACTCTTCTAACAACTTCTCTAACGTGGTACATTTCAAGGGGATTATCCAGAAATAAGGATAAAATTTTTACTCGAGTTTTGCTTGTAATTAGATCTTCAAACATAGAAATTATGGCTAATTATAACGCGGGGCAAGTTATTTAACAACAACCGGAGTTCCTGTTCCAACTATCTCAAACCATATTAAACCGCGTGTAAACTTAACTTGCTGTCCGGTTGCATCTTTTATCATGATTCTTGATGTTCTACTCTTCTTGCTCCATGTACCTTTTGTTTCTTTGCCATCTTGGAATATCAATGCTTGGCCCGTACCGGTTGTTCCATAAAGCATGTGCTGATTATTATCATATCCATCATTTGCATGGCTTTCGCGCATGAATAATATAACAACATCCTTTGCTGCAATTTGCTTTCCAGTATCTTTATCTATGTGCTTTACTCCACCGTTTGATCTGAGGTAAGAATTTGTTTCTTTGTCGTAATTCCAGCTTACACCATATGCATCATAGCCTTCCCAGAAATCAAAACTTATTGTTTGAGCTGTTGGTCTATCAGCTGGCTTTGCGTCATCCTTGAATTCAAACTCTGAAAAATCAGCATTCCATTCGTTACCATCTTTATCAACGTTGGTTAACTTACGAGATTTACCAATATCCCAAAGCTTACTTGTTGTTGAATACATTGTGTGCTCTGTAGCAACTGTGTGACCAAGCCTTTCATAATCTCTCCAATATGTTGGAAAACCTATTGAGAATTGATTGAGATCATTATATGTTTGCCAACCATATTGCTCAATTTGACCTAATGCATCCGCAGGTCCTGGAGTATTTGCTCCTCCTACATGAGCATATAGTGGATAATCGCCGTATTCTGAAACCATATCCAAGAAGTAAGTTCTAGCGGATCTAACTGGACCAATAATTCCTGCGTCCTGACAATAAAATATTGCCAAGAAACGAGTAATTCCACCTTCTGCAACTGCTTCATAAACAACATCTGCATATGAAAGACCAGATTGTGGACGAGCTTCCTCATGGTTCTCAATCATGACTCCAAGAGGTCTATGCTGTTGCCACCATTGTTCTTGCTGCTTGGAGTATTTAGCACCATTAATTGGACAAACCTCTGTCTTTGGTAAATCCTGATTAAAAGCGACTTTCTGATCTGACCCAGATGAAGGAAGTGCAACCGGAGTAGTAACATTAGAGGAAGTACCACCTTGTCCAAGAACGGAAGAGAATAAAAAGAAAGCAGCAACTGCAGATACTACATAAATTATTCCACCTATTAATAAATTTTTCTTTTTTGCGTCCATTTTATTTAGCTATTTTCAGATAAAACCTTTGCTCCTCTTAGCGCTTTTTGCTCTTCATCTGATAATTCGTACTCAACCCCTTTTCCTCTTACTATTCCCTTTGCATACCATCTTGTACCGGTTCTGGTATGTAGACTTGATATTACAACCCCTGTATTATCAGCATCTACTAAAGCGAGTATGAAGCTTTGATCTCCACCTGTTTCTTTAAAAGGATTGAAACGAACCAGGCCAATTTTTTGTATATGAGATTGACCATCCTTTTCAAGTTTATCATATCTTGCGTTTAATTCGTCAAGCACTTTCTTACTGTGTTCATCACGTTTAACGACTTCGTCAAGGATACCGATAAGTGATTCTTTTTGGCCATTCTTTACCAGCCTCATGTAGTACAAATAGAAGCGAAAAAAGAGGAATGTTAGAAGAGCAAGCCAGATTATCAATACAATAAAAACTGGCAATACTGAGGAGAAATTCATAGTGTAAAAAATATTTTAGCCTCTTGACACGCACGTTGTCAATATGATACTTTTTCATGCATCACGCTTATTAGGCTCAATAAAATAAACTTGTAACTTTTGCAATATGAGCAAGAAAAGACAAACAAAGAAACAAAAAATAGCAGCATCAACAAGACAAAACTTTTCACAAGTCCTAAGCGCCCCTTCTATCTCTTTAGACCTTAAACTAACTCCAATTCAAAGAGAAATACCTATTCAAAATACACCAACTCAAGACTACTCATACGTAATAGCCGATGTTAGAAAAACCCTATTAATTACCTCTTTATTAATCATATTAGACCTAGTGATTTATTTTCTTTTGAAACAAAAAATCATTAGCTTTTTTGGATTAACGTTTTAGAGAATGATCTTTAAGCTTTTTACTTTTGGTTTTCAAATGAGGCATGCCTCACCGAAGCCAAGCAATTTACCATGAATATACATATAGATTTTTTTAACAAATGTAACCCCCCTACGCGTAAAGCTACGAGGGGCGGAGGGAGGTGAATTAAATTATGGCAAGCATGTATTGTGTAAAATGTCGCGCAAAAAGAGAGGATGCTAACGCAGAAAAGGTAACCATGAAAAATGGTAAACCTGCTATGAAAGGAAAGTGTCCAGTTTGTGGAACAGCAATGTTCAAAATTGGAGCTGCTTAATTCTCTTTCGCAATTTAGTAAAAACCCGATTATCGGTATTCTTGAAAACAGATTACTCTTATCGGGTTTTTTCTATAAAATAGGAATCAAATTTATCTCTCCCTTGATGGGAGAGATTTAGAGTGAGGGTGAGAAATTAATTTATAAATTGCATAAGAAATACCTTCCAAATTCGTATAAAGTTCGTTATTCCAGAATCTTAAAACCCTAAATCCTTGATTTTCCAACCATTTGGTCCTCTTTTTATCTTTTAATTTTACCATAGCATCGTTATGACGATTCCCATCAAGCTCAATAATTATTTTGTTTTCATAAGCTACGAAGTCTACGATATATTCACCAATCGACTGTTGACGACGAAATTTAAGACCGAACATTTGCCTGTTCCTGAGTTTCTCCCAGAGAATCTTTTCTTCATTGGTTTGATTTAATCGAAGCTTCTTGGAGTTATTTTTAATATTCCCCTCACCCATTCCCTCTCCCACAAGGGGAGAGGATTTAGTAGATAGATGGTCTACAACCATTATTTATTATTGTAGTGCACTAACTTATAAACCTTCACAACAGAAACAGGCCACTCATTCGCAATCTCTGCCCTTCCAAATCCTGCTACCTCCCACAAAGAATTTCCAAGAGGCTGACAGTTTGGATCTTCACAAACTACAAATAATTGATCAGTTACCGTTTTCCTCTCAGGATCAACTCCGGTGTATTCTATTGTTACAGGTGGCTTATTATTTGTCTCAAAAATATAACGATACCCCTGATCAGAGTTACCAAGAGTTACAAGGGCAAAGTTATATGGCTTATTGCCAGCTTTATCCATAACAAATTTAGCAATCTTCTCTACTTGCCTATATTGCCTATTCGCCGGATACTGGAAAGGATAACCGGACAAATTTAGGCCCATTATTCCAATTAGAATTACTACACCAACTAGTCTTAAAACCTTACCCTTCTCCCAAGAGTAAGAGAATAGATTTCCCACCAACAAAAATGGTAGAGGGAACATAAATTCAAAGTAGTAGTCATATATTGGTTTGTGATAAAAACCAAACAAGACTACACCAAAAAATAACCACAAACCAAATAGTAATTTTGTTAACTTATTTTTAACGGTAAAAAGAACAACTATAGATAAGACTGCTAAAATAACAGATGCTGCTATCCAGATATTAACCGTAGTTTTATCAAGTATTACTAATTTTTCTTGGGGTGGTAAAAAGAGAATAAGTCTCCCAAAAAGCCTAGTAAAAACATCCCATACTATTTGTGGAAAGGTTGCTTTTGTTAAATCTGTAGCAGTTGGATCTCCTTTTAACATGAAGTTAATCACTGTCCGTGTATTTGGAAATCCATGTCTTATTTCAAATGCCAAAAATGGAGATAAACCAATCAGAAAACCTATCAACAAAGCAGCGTATTCTTTGATAAGTTTTGCAAATAGATTCTTTTTCGAGACTATAATGTTTCCAAAAAGCGTAAAGAAAAACATAACAACCCCAACAATAATCTCTATGTAGTGAAGTTGAAAAGCAATCCCATACAAAAGTCCAATTATTAAGAAGTTACTAATCTTGGGTTTTTCACTAACTGATTTATATAAAAAGTACAAAATAATTATCGTAAAAAATGGCATTGGATTAGGATTCCAAGAAGACCTAGAGTAGGCAATGACTAGGGGCGATATAGTATACAAAGCCGCTGCAACAAGAGCTCCCTTTACTCCAAACCATTCTTTTCCAAATCTAAATATTAGATAAACAGTTGCTATACCAAGAAGAGCAATCATAATTGCTGGACCTACGGGATTGTAGTTTGCTAAGAATAAAAACGGCGCCATCATGTAGTAATAGACTGGACCTGTATAGAAGTCGGCTGCAGAAGTTCTGGGACCCAAAAATGTAAGATGACCATGCAGAATATCTCTTACTATCAATACGTCTCTTCCCTCATCTCCCAAAAAAGTCATGTAGTCTTCTATTTTGTAGAGCCTTAAGAAGGCTGCGAAAATCAAAATTATAGAAAGTAAGATTATTACGTAATTTTTCTTTATGAATTTAAAGAATTTATTCTTTTCAGAGAACATGAGATTATTTCTTCTTATTTTTCCAAATGAATTTTGAGTAGACGGTAAAGTTCCAAATCAACAAGAGACCTGTTCCCAAGAAGAAATATAACTGATAATACTTATCTCCTATAAATTTGTCTCCTAAGAAGATTGTCCCCGTCTGGATGAATATGACTCCAATTGCACTTGTTGCATAGAATTGAACCATTTTCCAAAGATATAAGCTGAGACTGTGAATCTTTTCGTCTTTAAAGGTCCACAGATTATTTAGATTATAGTTTGAAAAAATAGCAACAGATGCTCCCACAAGATTTGCAGCCGAATGATCCCACCCTCTTTTTGAAAGAAGAACTAGAATTCCATAGTTTAGAACAAAACCAAATCCTCCAACTACCAAAAACTTTCCAAATTTTCCGAAAGCAAGTTCTTTGAATCTAGTTATCAAAACATAGGTTACAACATCAGTAATATAACTAAATGATGCAATCTTTGAATCTCCCATATTTCTCTCTCCAAAATGGAATGGAACCTCCCCAATCCTGAAACCATCATTTACAGCATTATGTAGAAATGAGATTTGAAATATATAACCCTTAAACTTTGTTAAACTATCTTTCTCCTTAAGAAATACCTCTTTCTTTAGTGCTCTATATCCACCCGTCCAATCATGAATTGAGAACTTAGTGAATACAGTTCTTACAAACAAATTGGCAACAATTGAAAATGCTTTTCTTTGTGGTGGCCATCCTGCTGGAATTGAACCACCATCACTATAACGAGTACCAATTACCATATCGCACCCCTCATCTATCTTTTTCAAAAAGTCAGGAATTTTTAGGGGATCATGCTGAAGATCTGCATCCATTTCAAAAACAACATCTGCATTCATTTTATCTATTGCGTATGTCATACCTCTTACGTAGGCTGCTCCCAGACCATTTTTCTCTCCGCTTGATACCTCTATATTTTTGTATTTCTTAGCAAGCGCTTCTACAACTTCTTTTGTTCCATCTGGAGAGTTATCATCAGCAATAAGAATTGCCATGTCATAATTTTTAATCTTTGGAAAAACTTCATCCTCAATAATAGGAATTATCTTTGCAACATTGTCCTTCTCGTTGTATGTAGGAATAATAACAACTGCTTTTTTCATATACTTAAAACTATAAACTATTTACAATTAACTATAAACTTTTAAAATATTCTATTGTTTTTTTCAACCCTTCATCAAGATCTATTTTTGGATCGAAGCCTAAAAGTTTTTTTGCTTTTGTGATATCTGGCTTTCTCTGCTTAGGATCGTCTTCCGGCAACTCTTCATGAATTATTTTTGATTTTGAACCGGTTTCATGCTTCACCTTCTCTGCCAACTCTTTGATTGAAAATTCTTTTGGATTACCAAGGTTTATAACCTCACCACGAGTATCGCGATCCATTGCAGACACTAGACCGGTTACCAAATCGTCAACAAAACAAAAACTTCTTGTCTGATCCCCCTTGCCATAAATTGTCATATCATCTCCCATTAATGCTTGGTTTATAAAATTTGAAACTACTCTTCCGTCATCCACCTGCATTCTATCTCCATAGGTGTTAAAAATTCTAATTATCACTGCGTTAACATTTGATTCACGTACGTAGCTTGCCGTAAGTGCCTCTCCAAATCTTTTTCCTTCATCATAAACGGATCTTACGCCAACAGGATTCACATTTCCAAAATATGTTTCTTTTTGAGGAGAAACATCCGGATCTCCGTATACTTCTGATGTTGATGCAAACAAAAATTTAGCTCCTTTGTGCAAGGCTAGATCTAGAAGATGTAAGGTTCCGAGGGAATTAACAAGCATCGTCTCAAGAGGGAAGGCAATATAGCTCTTAGGACTTTTTGCATTTGGGGAAGCTGGAGAGGCAAGGTGAAAAATTCCCAGAACTTCTGCATCAATTCTTGGTAACCCTTTGATAATATCTTGATTAATAAATGTAAAGTTAGGATTTCCATAAAGATGTGAGATATTATCCTCAGCGCCTGTAATAAGATTATCTATTGCTACCACCTGATCTCCACGATCAAGTAACCTCTCTACTAGGTGACACCCTATAAAACCCGCACCACCTGCAACCACATAAACCCCCATATGCTTATTGTATCAAACTAGTCTTTATAATTCTTTATCCCGATCGGATCTGAATTTATCCCGATTTAACGGTACCTATTGAGAAAACTGATTGCATTATGTAGAATTATACAAATGGCAAAAAGCGCTCTTATTATTGGGGTATCCTCCCAGGATGGATCATATCTTGCTGACCTTCTACTTGAAAAAGGTTATGATGTAACAGGAACCGTCCGCCATACTACGAACTTCTATCAGGAAAATATCACACATCTCTATGGAAAAATAAAAATTATTCCGGCAGACCTCACAGATGGAGAAAGCCTAAATCATGCTGTTATAACAAGTAAGCCAGATGAAGTTTATAACATTGCAGCTCAAAGTGTTCCTCATGATTCTTGGACCCAACCCTTCTATACCGGCGAAGCAACCGCTATGGGACCCGTTAGAACCATGGAGGCAGTACGCCACTTTGCGCCAAATGCAAAGTTTTATCAAGCAACAAGTCGCGAAATATATGGAAATGTTGCAGCAGAAAGTGCAACAGAAGCCATGCTACCGGATGCAAATAACCCTTATGGAATAGCAAAGGCCTATGCATACATGATGGTTAGATGTTATCGCGAATCATATGGTATGTTTGCTTGTGGAGGAATTTTATTTAATCATGAATCACCACGCAGAAGTCTACACTTTGTAACAAGAAAGATTAGTGCTGCTGTAGCATGCATTAAAAATGGAGTTAAAAATCCACCACTCAATGAACTTGGTGAACCACTCGTAGATAGTGCTGGCAAGCTTCACCTCGGAAATCTTGATGCACAGCGCGATTGGGGTTATGCAAAAGAATATGTAGAAGCGATGTGGCTTATGCTTCAACAGGACAAGCCGGTAGATTATATAATTGGAACAAACAAATCTTACTCTGTAAAAGATGCTTGTAAGATTGCGTTTGAGCACGCAGGGCTTAATTGGGAAGATCATGTTATCTCAAATGACAAACTCAAAAGACCAACAGAGATTAAAGAATTAAAAGGAGATTACACAAAAGCAAAGACAGATCTTGGGTGGGAACCAAAAACATCTTTTGAAGAATTAATGCAAATAATGGTAGACGCCGATCTTGAAAGATTCAAATAAGATTCTGCTATAATTTTCCCATATGGGGAACTCCAGAAAACTAACAGAAATACAACAACACGCCTTAGTCAAAACATTTGACATGTCAGTAGGACATGCAAAGTATACTCTCCCTGATTATCAAAAAGGGGTGATAGAAAATTTACCATTTATATTTAATGAATCAATTAAAACACCTCATAAAGAGATTGAAAAAACTTTCTGCGAAGCTTACTTTGGATTAGCTGGTCAACCATCTTATCGAGAATTAAAACCTACCATATTTCACTATTCAACTTCTATATCACTTGAAGTTCTGGCAAATGTTTTCAGAATTAAAAATATGAGAGTTGGTCTTAATACACCAACCTTTGACAACCTGGCGGATATATTAAAAAGACACATAAATAGCAATATAATTGCGGTAAGTGAAAATTCTCTGGCGGATCCTGAAAATATTCCATGGAACCAAATTGATTCGCTTTTCATAACAATTCCAAATAATCCTACCGGATTCTATCTAGATGAAACTCAATTTAGAAATTTAGTTAAAAAATGCAAAAAGGAAAATAAGCTCTTAGCAATAGACTTTTGCTTTCGACTAACAGAGGAAGACTATCAAAGATTTGATCAATATAAGATTTTAATCGAAGAACAAGTAGATTTTATAACTTATGAAGATACTGGAAAAATTTGGAGCATTGCGGATTTAAAAGTTGGCTTTATGTTATCGTCTGATAGTTACTATCAAATAATAAAAGATATTTCTGATGATGTCTTATTAAATGTTTCCCCTTTCATACTTAACCTATTAATTAATATTATACGACTGGAGGATCCAGAGAACATTTACATAAATCAACTTTGCAATATTAATCGGGCGTATTTTAGAGATAATTTGGGTAAACTTAATTTCACCGTTGTTAATCAAAATTCAAAGTCCACAGTCGAATGGGTACTCCATAATAGAAATATTCCCGCCACCGAATTAGTTGATAAGCTAGAAACCTTTGGCCTATTTTTGTCGCCCGGTGCTCAATTTTATTGGAACAACTTTAATGAAGGGGAAAAATATTTGAGAATAGCATTGGCCCGAGATCCGAACAAGTTCAAGCAATCAGTAGACGAGTTAATTCATGCACTAAGTCAAAATTAATTTTCTCCCCTAGTTATAACTACTACTGAAGATATTAGGATCAAGAATCCTCCAAAAAATGTTGCATAAGTTGGTATCTCGTGGAAAAAAGTAAAAGCGAAAAATATTCCAAATATAAGCTCTGAAAGAAGTATTATGCTCGCCGCTGTTGCTTTAAAATACTCAAAACCCTTTGTCATTGCAAACCACGCGAAGAAGTTAGCCAAACCTAAAATAATAGTTGTAACCCAAGTATTTATAGACATATTCATAATGCCACCTTGAAAATAGAATTTATTTTCAAAAACAAAACTTAAAACCCCTAAGATAATAAGTCCAACAAAAGTGTTTGCAAGCATTATAAAATTGGCCGGATAGTCTTTTAAAACCTTTCTAAGAATTAGATATCCAGCCTGGCCAAAGGATGCTAATATTGCAAATAGCCCTCCTATTTTCCACGTTGGTAGAGAATTGGGTTGGAAAAGAAGAATCAAAGCTATACCACTAAAAATTACTGCGACAATATTAAATTTATTAATCTTATCCTTCAAAAAAATAAGCCCCAAAATTGGAGTGATTATTGCATAACTATAGAATAAAAATAGTGCGTTTCCTATTTGAGTATTTAAGATACCAAGTGTAAAAAACAGATTCATGAGCCCATATCCAAAAACTGTAAGTCCCAATAAAGGTAACACATCTTTACTTTTTACCTTTACCTTTGCTTTATTTGTTAAGCCAAAATATACAATAGCAGCTAGAAATGCGAATATGTAGCGTAAGAAAACCTGTGCGGTTGGAGGTAAACCAGCACCACCTAAAGTTCTGATAAAAACAGGCATTGTACTATAAATAAAAGCACTAGCCAATAAGAAAAGTACACCTTTTCTCTCTTCCTTATTTTTAATAATAGCCATATTACTGTCCTCTCCAGTAATCGAGGACTTCTCTTAATGTTTGTTCGAGAGGAATTTTTGGCTCCCAGCCTGTTGCGTCCTTTATTTTTGAGTTATCACAAACTAAATCTTCTACATCTATTGGGCGAAGAAGTGAATCATCTACCTCAACAGTTATCTGTTTTTCGGAAAATGAAAGTAACGTATCAAGAACTTCTTTTATTTCCGTAGATTTTCCGGATCCAGCATTGTATGCTTCCCCCGGTTCTCCTTTTTCAAGAATTAAGCGGTAAGCATCAACCATATCTTTTACATCTGTAAAATCTCTTTTAGCACTTAAGTTTCCAACTTTAAGAACAGGCTCCATCTTTCCACTTTCAATTTCTGCAATCTTCTTTGCAAAAGATGAAACAACAAAATCAGGAGATTGTTTTGGACCAATATGATTGAATGGTCTGATAATAATTATTGGGATTTTATAAGCAACAAAATATTGATAGCCAAGTCTATCTTGAGCAATTTTAGAGACTGCATAGGGATTAACTGGCATCATGGGAGTTGCCTCATCTATTGGGAGATCTTCTGCTTTCACATTCCCGTATGTTTCTCCGGAAGAAACAATAAGAATTCTTGGTTTTAAATCATTCATCCTTACGGCTTCTAATAGATTTATCTCTACATCAATATTGTTATTTATAAATTCGCTTGGATTTTTAAAGCTCTCTGCAGGAGAAGTAAGAGCTGCTAAATGAAATACATAATCTGGCTTTAAATTCTTAATTAGTTCATTTACCTCTAAAGCGTTTTGGAGATCTACTTTGTGAAGAGTTAATTTATCAGAAATTGCAGAGACGTTATTAACACTATTATCGTTTAGATATGTTCCAGACACTTCATATCCGGCAGAAATTAGGTTTTCTGCTAGAAAACTTCCCGCAAAACCTGTGACACCTGTTATTAAAGCCTTCATAATAATATTATTAACGAGTTAACGGGTTTTTTGGTTATGAGTTTTTAACTCTTCAACTCGTTAACACTTTAACTCTTTAACTTATCGCCCTACACCAACATAGTTAAATCCTAGATCTTTCATTTCTTGAGGCTCCCAAATATTACGTCCGTCCAAAACTCTTGGTGCTTTCATTTCTTTTTTCAAATTTTCTAGATCCATTTCTTTGAATTCATTCCATTCGGTTAATACAATGAGTAAATCTATATCTTTAATAACATCGTGAGCATTATCTTTAAAATCAATTCCAGTAATTATAGTTTTTGCTTTTTTCATTGATTCTGGGTCATATGCTTTTATAACAGCTCCTTTTTTAACAAGCGCATCAATTATTTCAATAGATGGGGCAAACCTCATATCATCCGTGTTAGGTTTAAAGGCAAGACCCAAAATTCCAATTTGCTTTCCTGATACATCTCCAAGCATCTCCTCCGCCTTTTTGACTATAGCCATCTTTGCCTCATGGTTTACATTCTCCACTTCTTTTAGAAGTTTAAAATCATAATCATAATCTTTAGCAATAGAGATCAATGCTTTTACATCTTTTGGAAAACAACTTCCACCATACCCTGCTCCCGGAGATAAAAAGTCCTTACCAATCCTATGGTCAAAACCAATACCTGCAAGCGCTGCTAACGCGTCTGCGCCACAACTTTCTGATAACTCTGCTATGGAATTTGCAAAAGAGATCTTGGTTGCTAAAAATGCATTTGCTGCATACTTTATCATCTCTGCTGTCTCAAGATTTGTTAAAACATATGGGGCATTTGTATTCTCCTGGAGCGGGCGGTGAAGCTCTATCAACAATTCCTGTGCTCTTTTTGATTCTGCTCCAATTACAATCCTGTCTGGATTTAGCGTGTCAGAAATAGCTGTTCCCTGGCGTAGAAACTCAGGACAAGATGCCATATCAAACTCCGCTTTTTCATCTTTTACTTTTTCTACAATTGCACGTATCTTTTTGTTTGTTCCTATCGGAACTGTACTCTTAGTAACAATCACTGTGTATCCAGATAAGTTTTTACCAATCTTTTCTGCAACTTCCAAAACTACAGAAAGATCTGCTTCTCCGCTCTCTTTTGGAGGTGTACCAACTGCTGTAAAAATAAGATCAGAAGATTTTACTGAATCATAATCTAGAGTAAAAATAAGTCTTTTGGCTTCTACATTTCTCTTTACTATTTCATCTAGTCCAGGTTCATAAATATGAACTATTCCACGATTGAGGTTTTCTACTGTTTGAGGGGTATGACCAATAACGGTAACTGTATTTCCGAGATCTGCAAAGATCGCCGCCGATACTAATCCAACATATCCATGTCCTATAAAGGTTAATTTCATAATAAAGACTGTTTCTGATTGATTTGAGTTAGGCTCTCAAAAAAACCAGTCATCTCAAAACCTAGGGCTCTCAGTTTATCATTTTTGAGGCAAACTTTAAAGGGCCTCTTGGCTCTCCCCTTATACAATTTCGCTCTAGTTGTGACCTCAATTTTCCCTTCTTCTAGTCCAAATTGAGAAGCAATAGCAATACCAATTTCATAGGGTGATAAAAAGTTATTGCCTACAACATTTACCAATCCCGTTATGTTATTTTCTATCAAAAAGTGAAGCGCACGCACTATATCATCAATAAATGTTGGAGTAATAATCTGATCAGTAACAAGTTCTACTCTATCTTTTTCTTCCAACAAACTTACCATTGTCCAAACAATATCCTTTTTAATATTACTTTTAAAACCGTATGGATATGAAATTCTCGCAATTAAACTTTCTTCACCCAAAACTTTTTCTCCATACAGTTTTGTTTGTCCGTACCAATTAATTGGTGAAACCTCATCTGCTTCTGTGTATTCTCCGTTCTTTTCTCCATCAAAAACAAAATCCGTTGAAACGTAGATAATTTTTATATTGTTCCTCTTGGCGTAATCAGAAAGATTTTTGGTACCAACCACATTTACTCCAAAAGCGCTTGTAGAACCTTTCCACTTTTCTGTATCCAAATTCTCAAGATCTGAAATACTTTTTACTTTGCTTTTTTTAAGATCGTCAACCTTATCCTCTTCACACTTATCTACATTTGTTTTTGCTGCTAAATGAATTATTAAACCTGGATTTTTTTGAGATAAAAATTTGTGAAGTTTTTTTCTATCTGTAATATCTACTCCAAAAGAAGATGAAATTGGAATTAAATCATATTTGCTTTTATATAAATCAAAGAATCTTGAACCGACTAGGCCTGATGCCCCCGTTATTGCTACTTTCATTATTTTTCGTATTGTTTTTCGTAGTACTTTTGATATTCACCGTCTTTAACGTTTTTCCACCATGCTTCATTGGCCCTATACCATTCAACAGTTTTTTCAAGATAAGTATCAAAGTCATAAAGAGGTTTGTACCCCAACTCATCGCGGATTTTTGACCAATCAACTGCATAACGCCTGTCATGCCCGGGTCTATCTTGAACAAATTCAATAGAATCCTCACTTCCACCCAGAAGTTTTATTATCTTGTTAGCAACTTCTATATTTGGAATATCTTCCGTTAAACCACCTACTACATAAGTGTCTCCAACCTTCCCTTTTTCAAGAACTAATTCGATAGCCCTAACATGATCATCTACATAGAGCCAATCACGCACATACAATCCATCTCCATAAATTGGAACTTTTTTCCCTTCCATAAGATTTGTTATAGCAAGCGGTATTATTTTTTCTGGAAACTGATAAGGACCAAAATTATTAGAGCAATTTGTTATTGTAATAGGTAAATTAAAGGTGTGATAATAAGCTCTTACAAGATGGTCTGAACCTGCTTTACTCGCCGAATAAGGACTTCTGGGGTCATAATTTGTTCGTTCACTAAATTTATCCGTTGATTTGAGATCTAATGCCCCAAAGATTTCATCCGTTGATATGTGGTGAAATCTTTTAACTTTGTTTTTCAAAGCCGAATCAAGCAATACTTGAGTTCCAGCAACGTTGGTCATTACAAAAGGCGAAGGGTCCTGAATAGAGCGGTCGACATGAGATTCTGCTGCAAAATGAACTACCGTATCTATTCCATCCATTGCACCCTCAACATCTTTTGGATTAACAATATCTCCTTTTATAAATTTGTAATTTGGACTAGTTTCAATTTCTTTTAGATTTTCAAGATTTCCAGCGTAAGTTAATTTATCAAAATTTACTATTTGGTCTTCTGGATGATTTTTAATCCAATATAAAATGAAGTTTGAACCAATAAAACCAGCTCCTCCGGTTACAAGAATTTTCATAAGATTAGAGTTCTCCGGCTTTTACCTTCTCAGCTATTAGATTATTAACTCGGAGTAAACTATCAAAGGTTCCAGCATCTTCCCACATTCCTTCTATTACATTGACATCGAGCTCTCCTTGTTCTAAATATTTGTTATGTAAGTCAACAATCTCAATTTCTCCTCGAGCAGATGGCTTGAGGTTTTTCGCATAATCAATAACACGATTGTCATAAAGATAAAATCCAACAATTGCATAATCACTTTTAGGGTGTTCTGGTTTTTCAACAATTGATAAAACCTTCATATTCTCATCAAATTCAACAACTCCCGATCTCTCTGGATCGTGTACTTTTTTAGCAAATATTCTCGCTCCTGATTTAAAACTTTTAACGCTATTAGTAAAATCGTGCTCAAATATATTATCTCCCAAAATCATCGCGACACTTTCGTCTCCAATAAAATTTTCACCAACTATAAATGCGTCAGCTAATCCTCTTGCTTCTGGTTGTACTTCATATGTAAAGTTCATACCCATCTCATTCCCAGATCCAAGAAGGTTTAGAAAATGACCAGCATAATCGGGAGCTACTATTATCAAAACGTCTGTGATTCCTGCTTTTTTTAAAGTTTCTATTGGGTAATAAATCATCGGTTTGTTATAAACCGGGAGAAGCTGTTTTGATGTAATTTTTGTTAGTGGCCTAAGCCTAGTTGCCTTACCACCTGCCAAGATTATACCTTTCATATTTTGCCCGTACTTATAAATAGGAAGCAGACAAATATAAGTACGCTTATTAGGATATATTCTATCACAATCTTACGTCTCAAGTCATGGTGAAGCTTATGATGGAAAATGCCTATTAGGGCGTAAAAAACAAGAACTATTGCAAGTGTAATTTCCTGAAGCTGAAAATTAAAAGAAAGCATGTAAACTGAGAAAAATCCTGAGAGCAATACAATCAACTCAATCACATAATAAAGTGAATGTGGAACCTTTCTTATTCTCATAGAGTAACTCCTCCTTTAAGTATTACTATAAATAATATAAAGAGCAAAATAATCATAATGTGATCTAAATTGTGACCCACTACTCTTGGTATCTTCTTTCTTTCTACGATCAACGCATCAAGCATCAATCCTGCAAGAATAAATATCAATATAACCCCTACTATATCTTTTGATGCTACTTTTGAGTTAATTGTTGGATTATTAACCACTGCACTACCATTAACCGCCGGTGGATTACTATTACTTTCTTGCGCTACAACGGGTACTATTTTTTTAACCTCTGGTGATATTGTAGGAATAGGTGTTGTTTGAGGAGGAGAATTATCCGCAACTCGGGCTGGAACCTGAGGCACAACCGCTACCTCATTTGGTTTTGAACCAAACATTTGCACTACTAAAACAGTATCTTCTCCTTGAAGAGTTCCGGGAACGATTGCAAAACCAATATCTTTGTATTTATTAGACAATATATTGTCTCTATGTGTTGGAGAATTCATCCACGCAGTAACAACGGACCCTGAATCTGTAAATCCTTTTGCTAAATTTTCTCCTGCATATTGATAGTCATAACCTGCAGCCCTAATAAAACCCCAAGGAGATGTTGATCCATCCGGTGCAAAATGCGCCCAATAATTTTTAGCAAACATATCAGCAGCCTTGCGTCTTGCAGCATCGCTCAACTGATCATTCATGGTAAGCGCGGAAAGTCCATTTTGTTGTCTTTGCTGATTAACTAACGTGAGTAGTTCTTGGTCCGAAATTGAATAAGATACACCTAAAACCTCTGGGTGATTTACATTGACAAGATGTGCTACAAAAGTAAAAGATAATAAAAATAAAATTAATACAAGAAGACTTGAATTATGAAGAATTTTTGCCCTGTGATTATTTCCAGAATGAGGAACCAATAAATGCTTAAAGAAATTGAGCATATTTAGATAATACCAGAATTATGTGTGAAAATTGATTGATTAATATTCTGGCAATTCTATTTCGCCCAATTCCTTACCGTTTATCTTAATTTGAGCCCCAAAGGACAAAGCATTTGCAATTGCAACTCCAACCCTTAATCCAGTGAGTGATCCATCAGTTTTTTCCACCTCAATCTCATCTATATCTTGAATCTTAAGATCTGACTCTTTAAGCAACTCGCTTATTAAAGGTAGCGCGACCTGCGCCTTAGCGGTTACAGCCTCTGACTCCCTTTCGAATTTTTCCTCACCTTTTAATAAGGTGACTTTTATATTCGAATTATTTCTTGTATCTATTTTTAATATATTCATAATTTCTGTTCCTAATCCCTATTCCCTAATTCCTAGTCCCTAATTTGACTGCTCCTTCTCTTACGATATTAAGCCTGTCTCCTGTGGTATCAACAACTGTTGAAGCTAACTTTGCTGAAGTTCTACCCATCAAAACATAATCCACCTTTTTAATTAAATCTTTGTTAAGATCTAAAAATTTGTAAGGTGTTGCCTCACCTGCGAAATTTGCCGAACAACCAATAAGCGGCGTATTAATTTTTCTAATTAAGGCAAGCGTTGTTTTATGATTTGGCATTCTCAAACCCACTGTTTCTCCTCCACCACGAGCGAGAAACGGAATCTTATCCTTCTTTGCCTTAACAATTATCGTTAACCCCCCTGGCCAATATTTTTCCATGAGGGCTTTTGCTTTGGGATTAATCTCTGCATAATCTTCTGCCATTTTTATTGAGGAAACCAATATTGGAACTGCTTTTTCTTTTGGCCTTCTTCTTAGCTTAAATAACTTATTGATAACCTGTTCTTCATCCACCTTACAACCTATCCCAAAAGCAGTATCAGTAGGATATATTATTACTCCCCCCTTCTTCAGAACCTTAACGGATTCATTTAAGCCTTTATTCATTTTTTTATTTTTATAACTCTCTTATCATCTTCGTTCTCAATTTCTATTTCTATATTTGGCCTAAGACCGGGATGCTTTTTTGCCCATTCAATAACCGATACGGCATTAGGATCATTTAGAAACTCTTCTAGTCCTATATTTTTAATACTTTCTTCTCCTTCAAGTCTATAAAGATCTATATGATATAAAGTTTTGATGTTAGATCCTAGATCTTGGGTCTTAGGATGAATATTATGTTGTCTAACTAAAACGAAGGTCGGAGATATTATCCTTTCTTCTATTCCAAGTCCTTTTGCTAGTCCCTGAACAAAAGTTGTTTTTCCAGCACCTAAATTGCCAGTAAGACTTATTATGTCTCCCGGCTTTAGACTTTGGGCCAACTCTTCCCCAAGTTTTTGTGTTGAAGCTGCATTTTCACTTACGAATCTTTCTTCTTCCATATAAAAATCTTGTCTCCCAACTGGAAGTAGGCAAGTATGCCACAAACAACTATAAATATCAAACCAAGAGCAACAAAAAGAAAAGGATTTCCAATACTAGTACTAGCCCCCAAAACCTCTGTTTTTGGTGTAGGTGAGATAGTCCCATCACCAAAAACCTTATCCTGTGAATCAGAAGCAAGTGATAAATCTGATCCGTTGCTTGATCCTTCTGTCTCCTCTTCTGTTGGGCTAGGTGTAGATGTTGCGCTCGCTTTAACAGTGGGAGTGGGAGTTTTGATTGGGGTAGATGTTGCAGTTGGAGAGCTGGTTGGAGTTGGGGTGGGAGTTTTTGTGGGGGTAGGCGCATTGGTAGGAGTTGGAGTAATAGTGGGCGTAGGAGTAAGAGTAGGAACAGAAATATTCACGGAGACTGCACTAAGATTTGCATCTTCTCCGCCTTGATTCCCAGAATCCGTATATCTTCTTATTCGTAGTTTGTATGATCCCTGTCCATCATAATTTGATTGACTTGGCGATCCAATTCTTGCCTCTACGTCTCCGCTCCAGGCAGTCCCAGACTGGATAGTTATAGGAAAATACTGCTTACCGTCACTACCGCTATACCAACCATTCGCACCATTTGTTTCACCAAAGTAATTTGTAGTTCCGTCCTTATATAAATCAATTCTTAAGTAATTTGTTCCTGCTGATGCACCAGTTACAGAAACTGTAACCTTGAATGAATCAGAACCAATGGTAGAAGGAGAATTAGTTACAGAGACCGTGACCGCAAAGACTTTTGATGGAACCAATACAAAAAAGGATAAAGAGAAAAATAATATTAATAATAACTTCTTAATCATTCATTAATATCTAATATCTAATTAGGAGTCTAGCAGTAAGTAGAATAATATTCAATTAGTTAACGACAACCTTATCTATTTCAAATATACTTCCTATCGAATAATGGTCGGAAAAATTAATATCTTTAGCACTTGCTAAGTATGGATCGCGCATTTTATAGTTTCCACCATTTCCGCTTGTTAACACAACAAAATGAGTTCCCCCATATGCATGGATACCAACAACTACTGGGTTACCGCTTGATAGGATTGAATCAATTGAGGCACCAATTCTTTGAGCCGTTGCTCCATCTGCATGAATCGTATAGAGAAGGTAGGCAGGATAATAAGAAGCAAAATTATCTGGGTTTGAATTAATTGAAATAGGAGTAACACCCCTATGTCCATAGTGAGTCATTACCATAGCCATAGAAGTAACAAGACATCCATCTGAGGCTATCGTATACTGCGTACCATTTAGAGACATTCCTCCCCATTGCGTATCGCGTTGGTTGTAATAACATCCCCAATCATCACACGATGTTTGACCGGAAAGCAATGATGCTCCTCCAGCATTTTGAGAGAATTTTGAGAATCCCGCCAGCTGTGCTTTTGCTTGAGCAAGTAACCTTTGGTAATTTGCCTCACTTCCTTGAGTTTGAGTAAGCAAGGTTTGCTTATCTGCCTTCTGTTGATCAAGCTGATCTGTATAATCATTCAATTTTTTATTAAGAGCCTCGGCCTCATCTTGTTCTTTTTGATATATATCTTGTTGGTTAGCATAATCATTTTTGGCTTGCTCTGCTGCATAAACCTTTCTCTTATCATATGCCTGAACAACTCTAAGATAAGTGAGTCTTGTAAATACGTCAGAAATATCATTGGCCGTTAAAAAAACTTGCCAAGGCTTGATTGATCCCACCTGATAAACTGCAGCAATTCTTCCTACCAAAGCTTTTGTAGAAACATCAATATCACTTTGCAGATTTGAAACTTTGTTTTTTGCAATATCTATATCTTTTTCAAGTTGTGCAATTTGCTCTTTTGTTGCATTAATTCTAAGTTCTGTTAATTTAATTTGATTATCCATAATAGCTATTTGTGAGGTAAAAGTTTTCTCTTGGCTTTGAAGATCAGAAATCTTTGATTGATAATCATTGATTTGCTTTTGGAGATCATTTATAGCTTGAGAGTTATCGGGTGCAGAAGTTGGGGTAGGTGTTGGTGTTGGATCATCAGCATAAACCCTTCCAACAACAAATGAACAAAATATTATTGAAACTAGAAGAATTAACGCTAACTTATTTTTAAAAAACATTTTAACCATAAACTATAAACTATTAACTATTAAGCCAATAGCTATTTTAGGTAGCGAAGAACTGCCATGTAACTCGCAAAAGCTCCCAAACTACAAGCAATGATAATCTCAATGAGTAACAACTCAAGTAAAATCAATGGATTAAGAGGGAAAATTGCTATACCTTTCAAAAATACTTCTATTGCCGGCTGGAAATAATAAAATATTCCAATCGCAGATAACCCTCCCACCAAGGATCCAACTAGCCCATAGAAGGCTCCTTCCATAAGGAATGGCGCCCTAATAAACCAGTTAGAAGCACCAATTAGTTTCATTATTTCTATCTCCTCGCGCCTTACCGTAATTCTTATTCCTATGATTGTAATTATGACTAATACTGAAACCGTTGTGAGAATAGCAATTATGGCAATCCCAACTCTTCTTGCAGCATTTGTCCAAGAGATTAGAGTATCAACAATATCTTTCTGAAACACAACTTCTTCTACTAAAGGGGACTTTTGAACAACACTAGCAAGAGAGGATAAATCTTCTGCCTGTAAAGCCTGTATTTCAATAGATGCAGGTAGAATATCTGAGGTAACAAGATCCAAAAGTAAAGGATCACTCTTATTTTGCTGTTTATAAATTTTTAGGGCCTGTTCTTTTGAAACATAAGTCACGGAAGAAGTTTTTCCTGTATTCTCAAGACTCTTCTGCATAGAGTCAATGTCTGCTTTTGTTGCAGTATCTTTGAAAAACACTGTGAGCTGAGGACGTGACTCAAAATAAGCAATAAATCTTATTGAGAATATTGTGAGAATTCCAAAGATCGTAATAGTAAAGAAGGTAAGGCTCATAATTAGCGCTGCTGAAAGCGATTGATAAGGTGACCTTCTAATATATTTTGCTACTGTATCAAAATGCATATTATTTAGCTTATGGCTTATAGCTTTTAGCTGATAGTTTTCTATCCGCTACGCGCTATTTGCTATTGGCTTTATCCCCCTTTGCTGCCAAAGATTCTAATTTTATTGAACCCTTCTTTTTGTCATCATCTTCGCCAGCTGGCGGGTTACCCGCTGTCTTTGTTTCGTGTGCTTCTTTAGTTTTTTTATCGTCTTTTTCTTCTGTGCTGTCTTTTTTTGCAGCTTTCTTATCATGAATTAGCTTACCATGTTCAATTGCTATTACGCGATCACTAGTTTTCTCAATTATCCTATCATTGTGAGTTGCCATGAAAATAGTTGTTCCACGCTTATTAATACTTTTGAGTAAATCCAATATCTGAAATGATGTTTGTGTATCAAGATTTCCAGTAGGTTCATCTGCTAATAATACTTCTGGATCAAAAACCAAAGCGCGGGCAATAGCAACTCTTTGGCGTTCTCCCCCGGATAGCTGCATTGGGAACTTTTCAATTTTTCCCTCTAGTCCTACGCTTATCAAAACTTCTTCTGCTTTTTTCCTTGCCTCTTCCTCTTTTGTACCAGAGAATTGAAGTGGAAGCATTACATTTTCTACGACTGTCCTGTCCATCAAAAGCTTGAGGTCCTGAAAGATTACTCCAACCTTACGTCTTAGAGTTGGGATTATAGATTTTGGAAGATTAACAAGATCCCATTCACCAATATTTATACCGCCGCTTGAAGGAAGAAGATCGCGAATAATGAGGCGAAAAATCGTGGTTTTACCTGACCCTGTAGGGCCAATAAGATACACAAAAGCCCCCTTGTCTATTTCAAAATTTACGTTATCAAGGACAGGCTCACTACCACCATATTGCTTAGTTACATCGCGAAACACAATCATAAGAACACATTTTAAATTGAATATAAATTCGTTTAGGACAGATTGATTTTATTCAACCTGAAGTCTTCCGACATCCATTAACCAACCTGCTTTGTCAGATGCGTTGGTTTGTCCCCAGACTTTAACCTTTTTACCTACGAATGTTGAGAGATCTATAACTGAGGAAGTTAAGTAGACATTCTGAGAGTCTCCACCCGGACGCTCTAAGTGATATGCACCCTCTCCATCTATTCCACCTGTTTTAAGTGTTCCTTCTGCACTATCTTTAAAAGTTTTTTCATCTTTAGAACCAAAAATCTGACCTTTGGTGAGTGTTGTTGTTGTAACTTTACCACCAGGCCCTGCAATCTTAACAGTTGATGAACCTTTAATTTGTGCAACAACATAACCCGTGAAGACACCCAAAAGAAGTAATACTACAAAAAGAACAATTGGTGGTTTTGCTTTACCTGCTATATTCTCATTCATAGAACTCACTGGCTTACTACTTTTAGAAGAATTATCAAAAGTATGAATCAGTTTCTGACTCTCTTCCATACACTTTAGTAAAGCACATTTCGTGCTTTTGCGCAACCCATCACATTATCTTTTTTAGGATAGTTTTTGTATCAAGATGGGTATCTAATTTGAGAGCTTCTTCTTTTGTAAACCACCCCACTTGATCATTATTTAATTCACTCTGATTTATCTCTTGCTCATCAACTTTTACAACATAACTAAAATCTAGGTGGAAGTGACTTGGCTGACCTTTATGTTCAGGAATTGTTTGCTCCATAAAGAAAACCGAGTTTGGCAAAAATTTAACTTCATTTCCAATCACAATATCATTTGCTAAGAATGAGATATCGATTCCCGACTCCTCTTTTGCCTCACGAATCACTGCATCAATTGGATTTTCAAATTCTTCAATGTGACCTCCTGGTTGAATCCATTTGTTAAACTTCTTATGAAGAATAAGAAGGACTTTAGCAGGCTTTGTTTTTGTAAGTATCCAGGCAGATACTGTAAAATGTTTCTCTCCCTCTATTACTTTTCTCATTATTTTTTACCTAATCCCTATTCCCTAGTACCTAACTACTAGTTTTAAGTTCTGCGTCAATAAATACGTCTATATCGCCCCCTAAAACTGCTTCTGTTTGGCTAGTTTCAACACCTGTTCTTAAATCTTTGACCATCTGGTATGGGTGTAAAACATATGAACGGATTTGATTTCCCCAAGAAGCCGGCTTATATTCTCCTTTTAGTTCTTTCTCTTCAGCGCTTCTCTTTTCTTCTTCGTGAGCCCAAAGCTTTGCTTTGAGAAGCTTTAACGCATATTCTCTATTTTGCGCCTGAAAGCGTTCAGTCTGACAAGAAACAACAATTCCAGTTGGTTTGTGTTTTAGTCTTACTGCAGTTGAAACTTTGTTTACATTCTGCCCTCCGTGTCCTCCGGCTCTATAAAATTCCCATTCAAGATCGTCTTCTTTTATATCTACATCAGCATCCTCAATTTGAGGAAGAACCTCAACTAACGCAAATGATGTTTGACGAAGATTATTGGCATTAAACGGAGATAGCCTAACTAAACGATGCGTCCCAATCTCGCCTTTTAAATACCCATAGGCGAACTCACCTTCTACTGCTAAAACTGCGCTTTTAATTCCAGCCTCTTCTCCGGAAGCTTCATCTACAATTTCGTAGCTCCAATCTTTTTTCTCAAAAAATCTCATATACATCCTTTCAAGCATTGCAGCCCAATCCATAGCGTCACTTCCCCCTTGGCCTGCGTGAATTGTCATAATTGCATTTTTATTGTCATATGGACCTGACAAATAGAGATATTTCTCCATATCAGAGAGAAGAGTCTCAAGTCCTGTTGTAGTATTTGATTCTATATATTCACTTAATTTTTGCCCATCATCTACTATTTTCTGAAGCGCGGCAAGCTCCTTCATCTTGCGCGTTGCAGCGTTTGTATCCTTCCAAAAATCTGGATTTGCAGATTCTGCCTCCAATATTTCTATCTTTTTTTTCTTATCTACAATATCTAATCTTTCAACAAGAACCTTTGCTCTCTCAATTAAGTCATTCATAGAGCTAATTTTAACAAATACCAGATTGAAATAGCAGATGAGTTTGAATAAAATACACTATGGTAGATACGGGCGGTATTGAAGATTTATCATCGAGTAATGAAACTCCAATCCCTAAAGGAATAACAACATACGAAGACTTCTTGAAATTCAAAAGTGAAGCAGGATTTAATGAAGGGCATTCTGGTACGTTTCAATCGGATAAAGACGGTAGATTTCTATACATTAAAAGGCAATATATTTTTTCATCAGAAGAAGAATTAAAAAATGGCACAAAACTTCTAGAACACTTTAGAGATGTTGGAATATTTCATCCTCAAATTGAATGGGGAACCTACAAAAATCCTAATAATGAATATCAAATTTATGCGGTTATGCCTCCATTAGAGGTCTGCAGCAATCTCAAACCAATTCCTGAAGGTATGCAAGAATTTATTAAACGATCACCCGATCAAGATGAAACCAGCTGGAATATTGATCTCTTATCAAGATCCAACTCGCACGTACGAGAATGGTTTACAAGACTTGATCCCACTTTTGATGTCAACAAGTCAGAAGGAAACCAGCTTCTATATCTTCTAAACTATCGCGAGGCTTCACATACAGATAATTGGGGCTGGGATAAAAAATCGGGAAGACTTTATCCTGTAGATATGGAGGTCGTTGGATTGAACGACCCGAAAAACATAACAATCACAAGCAATTGGATTAAAGGAAAACCCTTAACCCACTTGATAGATCGCTAAATTTAGACAAGGTTTAGAAAATATTTAGAAGAAGTAACCCAACGGAGGCAAACATAATAATGGCAATAATTATTCCCATAATATTTGAGAATTTAGAGTTGGTATGCTCACCCATAATCTTCTTGTTGTTTGAAATCAAAAGAATTATTACCAAAAGCGGAGGAGCAACTATTCCATTAATAATTGCCGTATAGTAAAGCATTTGAAATGGCCTAATTGGAGTAAAGTTGACTATCAATCCAACAAGAGTTGCTAAAGTTATAACTCCATAAAATCCGTGGGCGCGCTTGAGCTTCAATCCAAGACCCGCTTTCCATTTAAAGCTTTCAGATATTGCATAAGCTGCTGATCCGGCAAGAACAGGCACAGCCAAAAACCCAGTACCTATAATTCCAGCTGCAAAAAGAAGGAATGCAAATTGGCCAGCAAATGGTCTTAGAGCCGAAGCTGCCTGATCTGCTGTACCAATTACAAAAACACCATTACTGTTTAGTGCAGAAGCAGCTACAAGAATTACAAAAAACATTACTAAGTTAGAAAAAAACATTCCAACAACTGTGTCTAGTCTCATCTCTCTAATATCTTTTTTCATAACCCTTGGAACACCTTTCCCCATTGCCTTAAGCTTATGTTTGCTAACTTCCTCTTCAATCTCTTCATCTGCTTGCCAAAAAAACAAATATGGAGAAATTGTTGTTCCTAAAATCGCAACAATATTCATGTAATATTCTGCTGAGAAACTAAAACGAGGAATAATGGTCGAAGAAATGATTTTTGGCCAGTCTTCTTTTATGACAAATGCAGTTAATATATACGCAAATAAAGAAAATGTAAGGTATTTTAAAATCTTCGCATAAGCTGGATATGGAACAAAAACTTCTAACAATAATGTTGTAATTGTAAAGATAATCAATAAAACTACAAAAGGCAATCCAATAATAAGCCCGGCAGCAGACGCCATTGCGCCAAGATCCGCTCCTATATTAATAGTGTTAGCAATTATCAGGAGCCCAACTGCAACAAACAAAATTGTTTTCGAGTAATTTTCTTTTACAATTACAGCAATTCCCTTCCCTGTAACCATACCTATCCTTCCACACATCTCCTGAACTACAGTCATAAAGGGTAGAGAAAACACGGCCATCCAAAGCTGCTGGTAACCAAATTGGGCTCCCGTTTGAGAATACGTGGCAATTCCAGATGGATCATCATCTGATGCTCCGGTTATAAAACCGGGGCCTAAAACTCTTGCTAGTTTTTTAAGTCTTTTAAACATTTTATTTATCTCCACAAATCATTGCACAAACTGCAGCTTTAGCATCCTTTTTCCCCTGCAAAACTTGAAGATCCGTAATTATTTGTTGAATTGCGGCTTGAGATGAAACTAAATTATCTGACGTTATTCCAGAAAGAGTATCTTTTGCATTATCAATCACTTGCTGAATATCTTGACTATTTGGAAGAGGTGGAGGATCAATCTGTTTTTTTGTATCACTTTCTGCTGAAATTCCCAGAACCCCCTTATCCGGATGATTTGACGCACCACCTACGGGAAATAATACATAAGAAGCACCTATAAACATGAGTGCGAGAAGTGCTAAGCCTATACCAATTTTTTTAATATCCCACTGAGTTTCTACAACCTCACCATCTTGTACATCATCATCAACTTTTATACTGAGTTCTTTTTTGGGCATTTGATAATTATTATACATTTGTATAACCACTTGCACCACGTGCTATAATTGCTTTATGGATATAAAAGGTATAGAAGAAAAGGTAAGATCGATAACAAACAAAAGTAACTTTGATTATAAACTTGGAACACCCCGAGAAAAAGAGATATTGGCGCGAACTGTTAAATTGAACGAAGAAGTTGGAGAGCTATGCAATGACATCTTATCTATTCTAAGACTGCAAAGGAGAGCAAAACTAGAACGTTTTGATAGAAGAAATATTTATCAAGAATTTGCAGACGTTTTAATAACCTTAATGCAATTGGCAATTGCGTCCAACGTAGATATGGATCGTGCAATCACAGACAAACTTAAGACTATTTCAGAGCGTATAGAAAAGGAAAAAGCGAGAAAAGATTAATTCTAGGCCCTATTTGCTCTTACACACTTCTTACAAAGATTTGTTATACATTGTATTCAGCGTTCTTATTATAAATAGATGGTTAATAAAATTTTAGTTGTTGAAGATGACTCAGCACTTCAAGAGTATTTAAAAGATCTTCTTAATGATGCGGGTTTTACGGTTGAAATAGCAGAAGATGGAGCACTAGCTCTTAGTCTAATTAAAAAAAGCAAACCAAATCTAGTAATCCTTGATCTCGGTCTTCCAAAAGTTAGCGGAGAGGCAGTATGTGCAGAGATAAAGAAAAAATATGCTGAAATTCCAGTTATTATACTTACTGCTAAAGGACAGACTGAAGATGTTATACACGGATTAAATTTGGGAGCTGATGATTATCTTGCTAAACCTTTTGATGGAAATGAGCTAATAGCAAGGATTCATGCTAGGCTTCGCGATACCGCAGACACAAAGCTTCGTGTTGCAGATTTGGAACTTGATCGCTCAACTCTTGAAATCAAAAGAGGCACAAAACAAATCAACCTTACACCTACTGAATTTAAGCTACTTGAATATCTAATGAGTAATAAAGGAAGGGTTTTGAGTCGCGAAATGATACTAAATAGAATTTGGCTGACGTCTCCAGATATCGAAACAAGAGTTGTTGATGTATATATGGGATACTTAAGAAAGAAAATTGATGCAGGATCAGAAAAGCCTTTAATTCACTCCATGCGTGGCTTTGGATATGTGATCAAAGAATAACTTCCTTACCCTACTCTTACACCTCCCTAATTTGCTTATAATCCATTTTTTTTAGAATAGTTCATACATAAGAAGGAGGTGAATAAATATGGGAATAATATTATGGATAATATTTGGAGCAATTGCAGGATGGTTAGCTTCAATAATAATGAGAACTGATGCACAGCAAGGATTCCTTATGGATGTAGTTT
Organism: Patescibacteria group bacterium; assembly: GCA_035545675.1. Classification (GTDB taxonomy): domain Bacteria; phylum Patescibacteriota; class Microgenomatia; order Levybacterales; family GWA1-39-11; genus GWA1-39-11. The sequence goes on along the minus strand of DASZYA010000029.1, from coordinate 31,798 downwards.
TAGGTATTGTTGGAGGAATCGTTGGAGGATTCCTTATGACTATGTTTGGTCAACCTGGAGTTACAGGATTTGATGTATATAGCTTAGTTGTTGCTGTAGTTGGAGCAGTAGTTCTTATAGCATTAGGAAGAGCCCTAAACTTAAGCAGATAAAATGATTGTTACCAATTAAAAAGCCCCGATTATCGGGGCTTTTTTTATTTTTGTACTTAAGGTTTTATATATGAGAATGAACGTGCCCTGCGTCATCCTCATGGATTAACGGTAATGTAAGAGAATTAATCACATTTGTAAGTACTGTAAAAAGCACAGCATAAACTAACAGCGCTACAAGAGCAGATAAATCAAGCGTGCCAAAACCAAAAGAAAGACTTCTAAATATTCCCTCAAAAGGATATACCAATGCGCCACTTACAGAATATATCCATGCGACAATAGGAGTGCTTGAATTTGCTGAGAAAAGTATTAGAACAATCCTTGTGGCTAATATAAACCCAACAATTCCTCCAATTATATTTACAATTCTAATTAAGATATAACGTGTACTATCCATAAATGTCACCTCCAACCCATCCTCAAATTGAATAAATGGGTAGTATTGAATTTATGATGGATCACATAACTCTTTTTCTCTTCCGTTACTCTTTGTAAAGATTCTCCCGTATCGGCGTTTAAAACATTCCAAAAATCGTAAAAGGGAGTCTTCTTAAATGTCTTTTTTATTTTCATAAGGCAATATTAAGTTTTGTATTTAAGAAGCAAAGAAAAGAAAAGTAAGAATTGATTAAGAAGTACCAAGAAGACTTTTAATTTTCTTAAAATCTGAGAGAAAAATTGGCTTAAATTTTGCAAATCTTATAGCTGCTGCCGGATGATAAGATAAAAAGTAGGTTCTTCCTTCTTTTTTAATTATTGAACCATGCTCTTTTGCTATAAAGTGTCCTTTACCAATTACACCAATTGTAGCTACGTTTCCAAGTAGTACCATAATTTTGGGATCAATAGTCTCAATCTGCTTTGATAAATGATACATCCCATGCTCTATGTCCTTATCCTTAGGAGTCTTATATGTGGGCAAATATTTGACAGGACTCGTAATATAAACATCTTCTTCGCGAAGTCCTGCGTCTCTAATGGCTTGTCTTAAAAGTTGTCCAGATCTTCCTATAAATGGCCTACCCGTCTCTGCCTCTAATCTTCCAGGAGCCTCACCAATGAACATTACATCCGCATCTGGGTTTCCTTCACCAACAACAGCAACACCTATACTATTCTCGCGACAAATCTCACATTCTTCTATTTCCTGAGCGATCCCATTAAGCCTTTGTTGTTTTGTCATTTATCAGATTATAAAGTACTACAAGTTGAGATTCCACCCATAAGAATGTATACTCTAGTTGATCTTTTATGCTCGACAGAATATATGATTCAGCCATAAAGTTTTTGTCTCCCCAAACTCTGCAGGATACTTATGAAACTGCTGTAAATGAAGCTATTGCCCTAACAGAAGCAGATCATGGAACGATACTTCTTGAGAAGAATGGTATTTTGAATCGAGTCTATACCAACATTCCAAGAGAAAATTTTACTGAACCAAGAAAAGGAGGCTTCGCTTACAAAGCTCTTAATACCGGAAGACCCCAACTTTTATCGAGCAAAATTATTGGACAGATACATCCAAATCTAATTAAGGTAGGGATTAAATCCGCTGTAATAATACCCTTAACCCATCACGAGAGAACAATTGGAGTTTTGACAGTGGAAGCAAGAAGAGAACAACACTTCACAAGAGAAAGACTAAACACTCTTAAATTTTTTGGAGGCCTGGTAAGCCTTGCAATACAAAAAACTACGATGTATAACGAAGCAACTAGCGCTCTAAAAACTCGTGATCTATTTATTTCTATGGCTGCACATGAACTCAGAACACCCACGACCACCATCCAAGGCTATACACAAATGATTCAAAAGAAAAATCAGAAAGGAGAAGCAATCCCCCAGAAATGGATAGAAATTTTATACGCCGAAACCGTGAGACTAAACAACCTACTTAAAGAACTTATGCAGATTGAGCAAATTAGAACAGGCCAATTTAGATATGAGTGGAAAAACAATAGCCTAATAGAAATCATTGATAGATCTCTTGCTAATGCGCGTGTTAGTCATCCAAATCATAAATTTTCATTTTCAAATAAATTAGATGGGGAAGCAGATATTCTATATTCTGATTTTGATAAGATACTCCAAATACTAATAATACTTATCAATAACTCTGCTAAGTTCTCTCCAAAGGACTCAACCATTGAGATAGGTTTAACAAGTGATGGTGAATACTTTGGTCTATATGTTAAAGATAGCGGAAAGGGTATTAAAAAAAGAGATTTACCACATATATTTGAGGGCTTCTACAAAGCACACGACAATACGAAAGAAGGATTTGGCCTAGGACTATTTTTGGCTGAAAATATAGTCCAAAGACACAATGGAAGTATCACAGCAGAATCAACTCCAGGAAAAGGAACAAAAATAGAAATTACTCTTCCAAAAGCAGAATCATCCAAATAATATGGTAGAACCTGACTTAAGAACAAAAGAAAGGCTTGTTACAGCAAGTATTGAGCTATTAAAACATGATCCCATATACGATCCTCTTTTTAATCTCACAGAGGTCACAGCTGGAAATAGAAAAGTTATGCCAACCGTTCTAAAAAGAATGGTGATGGATAATATGTCTGTAACGTTCTTTAGTGAATCTGGTATGGGGAAAACTACAATGATTAATTTATTAACTAGTGCATATGGAGAAGTATGCGATATAGTAGGGAAAGATAGCAATGTCGCCAAAAATCTATGGGATGACGCACGAGACGAAGCAATAAGAATAGCAGGACCCGCTAATACATGGGAAGATTATAGGCTCCCCAACCAAATTCAATTGGAGCACATAGCAAATACGCAGCACCTTGTTCAGATTAATGAAGTTGTTGCAAAAGGTTACGGAGAAGGACTCTGGGACGCTGGAGCTTCCGTCCTGGAAAAACAAGCAAAAGAAAGAAGAGATATGATATTTATAAATATTCCTCAGGAAGATGGAATGCAACTATTAACTGATTCAATTCGAGAAGCTATCAGAGCAAAAATCAGAAATGGGTCCATAGAAAACGCTGTAACATCCTTAGAAGAAATTGGAATCAAGGTTAAAGGGGTTGATCCAACCGAGGCAGCAGATAAAGCCTTACGCTCTTGGGCTCAACAATCCGGTCTAAGAAAACATATGGACTTAAAACGTAGAGAGGAAAAAGAGATACTGGATCATCACCTTGATTATGTTCCCTATAGACCCGATCTAAAACATCATCATATGCCTATCTCTCCTCCACCAAGCGAATATCTTAGAGTGAAAGTACCCACACAGTACCTAGATTTTTTGAAATTCCTAGGAATAGTTGATCTTGAACAAGTAGAAACAGCTATAGGAGAACTAAAATTAAATGCTGCAATGGGGCTTACTACTCTAAAACGGTTAAATATAAAGGGAAATGATGGATTCGTTGTATTTAATATCCCGAAGGTCAATAACAGAGACGGACTAACAATTCCTTCACCGATTTCTATTTAGAGCGCTCGTTTCTGATATCTGTTAATAGCTCTTTCTTTATACCGGCTGCGGCTTTTTCTATAGTATCTTCTGCGTTTTTAAGTCTTGCATGCAAAAATTTCCAGATTTTCTCATGATCTTTTGCATTGAGATAAGACATAAATGTTTTTTTATCTTCTGTATCTAGTTCTGACAGAACTGCATCTATTACAACATGGTGAATATGAGATTCTGCAAGAGACTTAAGATGATTTTTCTCATGATCCTCTATATTAAGAGAATCTATTTCAATATCAACGGATGCTATGTCTACTTGGTAACTATAAAAATGTTTAATCATAATATTTTATTAACGAGTTAAAGCGTTAACGGGCTAGCGAGTTCATAATAACTCTTTAACCCTTTAACCCGCAACTCTTTAACTATTTAATATCTATTGGTCCCAAAGGTATTTTATTATCAGGGTCATCAATGAAATAATAGAGAACCGCGCCGCGTGCTTTCCCATCCACACGCTCAAGATACTTCATAACCTCTGGACTTCCTCCAAGACTTTTTCCCGTCCACTCAGCTGGTCCTGCATCTCCAATTACTACGACTATTGCTTTTCCATTTTGTGGATTAACAAGGATCATTTTTCTAAATTTAAAAAATTTAATATATTCACCTGTGTGATCTGCAAAACCAGGGGCTAGAAAACTTTGTACTGCAATATAGTATTTCTCGCGATCAGAATCTTCTTGGGTCATCTGAGTAGCAGAAGGGGCAAAATATCCCCATCCACCAAGACCAGGTGCCATACCAGATGAATAAGCTTTTTGTATTTCTTCAGGCGGTGTAGGACCACTTGGCGTACTAAAATGTGTTGCCATTGTATCTCCTGGATAACGAGCAAGATGCTGTTCTGCTCCTATATAACCATAACTCCTATTAAGTCTTATTCCATCTAGCTCTGCACTTATTGGCACCCCAAAATCACGCGTTAAAACGGCAGAGACGCTACTTTCTTCATCTGTTGTTAGTGGTCTTACCTCTTGGGGAAGAATATTTGATAAATCATTGATCAAAAATACATTTTTACTAACTGGTAAATGTTCTTCCTGAACCGTTATCGCAGTAGACGGTGGAAGCATATTGTTTGCTACTGGACTTGAAAGCAACATAAGCGCTGAAACTGAACCTATTGCAAAATTACGAGTGCCAGTTACAAAATCATCAATTATATTTCCATGCTTCTCCCACAAAGATTTTTGAAGCTCTTTATGCTTTGTAGACCATTTATCACGAAGATTTTGATAGAGAGCAGTATCTTTTGCCATTCATTTTATGATAGCAAAATTTAGTAATCCTGACGACCCGATACAAGGGAGCGAATAACAGCAAGTGATCTTTCTGAATCGGATTCACCAACAACAATATTTATAGAATCAAGAGTTGAATAAAATTCAATTATATTAATTGCTTCCCAGGCAAGAGACTTAAGAAAAAAATAAAAAACACCATAAGTAGCTAATGCTTCACTAGGTAGCTTTATAGAAATTACAGAGACTTGATCTATCTGCTTTTGGATATAATCAATTGGAATTCTTGGCTTTTCTATAAATTCTTGATCTACAATCATAGAAGTTTGACTATCTGAGTCTGTCTTAAATAAAATACTTTTTGTCTCTGGCAAATATCTTCCCGCTCCGCTTATTGCCAAAAAAATCAGATTGGAACGCATTGTAATTTCTGGAGGAGATTTGAATATATTGTTATATCTGTACTTTGGCTTAAAATCTTTTTCCAGGCGTTTTAATGCCATAACGATTGATGCCTCACTAACATCTTTAATAAGCATCTTTTCAAGCTCTGGCTTTATATAACGAGCAAGCGCTGAATAATTAATAAGACCTTTTGATATAGCCTCGGATAAATAACGAGACCTCTCTATAATTTTTTTGGTAGCATCAGGAACGGTAATCATAATTTAATTTACTTCGACGCGCTTGCAGTGAGCGAGAGATAGAGAGCCGAACTGTTAATATTTTAACATTTTATATGATTTTTATCAAAAACTTATAAAAATTGATCTCAAAAAGCATTATAGATAAAATGCTTTATATGAGTTTAGAAAATGGAAGTGCCATATATATTAACGAATCGCCGAGATACGACATAGAAACACAAAGGCAAATTGAAAATGCAGAAAATGAAGGCATGGTTGGAGGAAGACAGTATAGACCAGATACTAGAGGCGAAGCAATTAGAACGGCGTTATTGGAAGCTTTTGAACCCCAAACTCTAACAATGGATTTGGAGCGATTTATCAAAATCTAAAACAATCTTTAACACTTATACTATTTACTTTTAACGAGGTCTTTAAATATATTATCAGCTATATAATCTATACCGTCTGTCGTACCAAACCTTTGCCTAATGGCAATATTTAAACTAGCTAGACCCGGAGAAATTTCCTGAGCTGCACTAATTAATTCATCTGCGCTTATTCCTTCTGAGCCTACCAATCTCCCCAACTTCAAAGCTTCAATTGTCTTATTGTTGAAATATATTTCTGGATCATCACCCCTTTGATATGGTGTTACAAGCCATGGTTTCTCAAGCTGCATTGCTTGCCAACCCGTTCCCCAACCACTTCTACCCATAATTGCCTGAATATTTCTATCTGACATAACAGAAGGCGGAGCTTTTTCTGCCCCTTCTATGTTTTCCCAAGGTGGCGCAAAGGCTTTTATTCCTGCCTGATGAGCTGCGCTGATTAATGATTTATTTGCCTCACTAGCACTTCCTGTTCCACTAAACATAATATATACCCCTGGCTCAACCTCACCATTAGTTACTGCAATATCAGACTTCATTGCTGGCGTATAAGTTCTTGATACTCCTTCAACAGTCGTTGGCTGCGTACTAAGATCTTCAGCATTTTGGTATGAAAAAGTACTAACCCAGGGAATAAAAACTTGAGAATAAGCTGCTTCAACTTTTATCATTCTGTTTGCCAATTTCTTCATATCAGCTTCACTAAATCCCAATTCCGGATGTTTAATGCTTTCATTTAAAACTCTTGATAACACTTCTGGGAAAGCATAATACCTATGTGGAACTTTAACCGATACTTTATTTCCCGTTTCAATCACTCCTACAATGTTTTTTGGGCTGAGTTCTGCACTTTCTTGAGTTACAGCTGACCTGGCCGTAAAGGACTCTGAGTTGATATTAAAGCGATTATTAAGCATCTTATCCACCTCATCGTAGTGAGCATTAACCTGAGCAACATGCTGACCAAAATCCCCTGATCCAAACATAATATCTTTTAAGATATCTCCAAATTTCTCATCAAAATAAATCATCGATGCATCGTTTGGGTTTTCTTCAAGAATTATTCTCTTTTGTCGGTCTCCGTACAAAAGAGGCATAACAAGTATTGGCTTCTCCAAGCCAGCTGACTCGAACTTCTTACTTACCTCTCTACCAATCGCAGTTGCCATAATATATGGCTCATTACCATGTCCGGGATTTAGAACTAAAATCGGCCTTCCTTCTGTACGTGCTAAAGCGCTCTCTTTTGAGCTAATTACTGGAGAGTTTATTTTAATCTCTGAGGCATCAACAGCTTCTGGCATAATGTGGATATAATACTACCATAAATTTCAATGGATTTATGGGAAGTAGCTTGGGATAGGGGTGCTTTCAGCCTGTTCAGGAAGCTTTCCAAGACTTTTAAGATAGTTATAACCAGCCGTTGTATAAAAATTCAGAGTACAGTCAAATATTGTTTTTCTTGGACCAAACGCTAGATAATGCAAGTAGCCACCGTCATAAGCAACAACTCCAACTGGAAGATCAAATCTTCCACATCCTCCATTTCCTATATTGTAAACAACGTAATTTACTCCACTTTCAGAAGCTGATTTAAAATTACCCTCACCGCAAGCAGAATCCCCCGCAGAAAGAGTTATACAGCGTGAAGTTATTTCTCCAATCGTAATAGTCAAATCTGGCGTTGGTGTGGGAGTAAAAGGAATCAGCGTTGGTGTTGGACTTAAAGTGGGACTAGGAACGGAAGTGCTAGTTGGAGATTTAATATTTGATTTCATTTGAGTATTTTTGAGGTTAATCCGTGATGCAAACAATACAATTGTTCCCAGGATGAATAAGAGGATTAAAACTCTCAATAATGGTGAGCTAGATTTATTGGATTTCCTAACTGATTTTGTAGATGTTTTTTTAATTACCTTCCTTTTCTTCATGCAAATAGCATTTCACACTTTAAATTTCGTGTCAATGTAAGAAAATTAGGAAGGGAGTTGAGGATAGTGACACTTCTTCCATTTCTTACCTGATCCACACCAACATGGGTCGTTGCGGCTGATTTTTTTAACCTCTCCACTATCAATTTTAACCTTCTTTGTAGACTTTGCAGCTTTCTTAGCTGCTTTTTCTCCAACTTCTGATTCTGGAGTGTTTGTACTAACATTTTTTGGAGTTTCTGGCTGTGGAACAACCTGACCCATATTTACCTTGAAAGCGCGGTGAACTATTTCATCATCAATATTTGCCATTAGTCTTTCAAATGTTTGGAAAGCTTCATTTTTATATTCAACCAATGGATCACGTTGTCCATAACCCCTTAGTCCAATACCCGTCCTAAGATCTTCCATTGCAGTTAGGTGCTCCATCCAAAGATTATCAATAGTAGATAAGGTAATTAATTTGAATACATGGTCAATCTGTTCTTTACCAAACTGCTTTTCCCAATTCTCCATGAGTTGAGCTGAGAGACCGGTTAAAAACTCTATTACCTTTTCTTGATTGTTGAGTTGTTGAACCTGCTCAACTAAATGTCCTTTTGAGTGCTCATCAAATGGAATAATATTGGCAAATTCTTCCACAACTGTTTTGTATCCATCAGATGCTTCTGAGAACAAATTCATAGCAACAATTGAAGTAATTGCCTCGTTAACTTTTCCTTTTACAAAGGACATCATATCCTCTTCGTTTCTAACAATCTTTTGCCTCTCTTTGTAGATTATTTCTCTCTGTTTATTGAGAACATCATCATAATCAAGCAAATTCTTTCTTATCTCAAAGTTAAATCCTTCTACCTTAACCTGAGCTTGCTCAATTAACCTACTTACCAATCCGTGAGCAAGCGGAGTATCTTCCGGGAAATTAAAGCGGGTCATGAGCCCTGATATCTGCTCTCCTCCAAAAACACGCATTAGATCATCTTCTAGAGATACTATAAAAACTGATTGTCCCGGGTCTCCCTGACGTCCAGCACGGCCTCTAAGCTGATTATCTATTCTTCTTGATTCGTGCTTATCTGTTCCTATAACAAATAATCCACCTGCATTTATAACTTCATCGTGTTCTTTCTGCCATTTCTTCTCGTCTGCTTCTAGCTTTTTTGCCCCACTACTTCCGCGATAAATTGCATCAAATTTAGATGGTTCTTGCCCTCCAAGGATAATATCAACTCCACGACCAGCCATGTTTGTTGCAACAGTGACTGATTTAAAACGTCCTGCATCCTTAATAATCATGGCCTCTTTAAGGTGGTTTTTAGCATTCAAAACCTCGTGCTTTATTCCGCGGCGGTTAAGAGCATCAGAGATAATTTCATTTTTATCAATTGAAGTTGTACCAACCAAAACCGGCTGTCCTTTTTTGTGTGCTTCTTCAACCTTATCTACGATTGCATTGATCTTTGCTTTTGTAGTCTTATAAATTAGATCTCCTTCATCAATTCTGACCATGCCACGATGAGTTGGCACAACAACAACATCTAATCCATAAATCTTTTGGAATTCTTCCGCCTCGGTTACGGCAGTTCCAGTCATTCCACCGAGTTTTTCATACATTCTAAAGTAGTTCTGAAGAGAAACTGTAGCAAGGGTTTTTGATTCCTGCTGGATTTGTGCACCTTCTTTTGCTTCTATTGCCTGATGAAGTCCTTCTGACAATCTTCTTCCCTCAAGTAGTCTTCCTGTGAATTCATCAACCAAGATTACCTGTCCATCACGAACTATATAGTCCCGATCTTTGTGGAAAAGCGTATTTGCCTTAAGAGCTGCTTCTATGTGGTAAACGGTATCAAAATCCTTTTCATATATATCTTTTACGTTGTAAAGTTTTTCTACTTTTAGTATTCCTTGATCTGTAAGATGAGCTGTTCTAGATTTCTCATCTATTTGATAGTCTTCCTCTGCTGTAAGCTTATCAACCATTCTTGCATACTCATAATATTTTTGTGATGGGGTGGCATCTGGCATTGAGATAATATGAGGAGTACGAGCCTCATCTATCAAAACGGAGTCTACTTCATCAATAATGGCAAAGAAGTGTTTTCCTTGCACCATCTGAGATGGTTCTGTAACCATGTTGTCACGAAGATAATCAAAACCAAATTCTGAGTTAATACCATAAACAATATCTGCCTGATAGGCTTCACGACGGGTAGTTGGTTTTAGATGAGATAATCTATAGTCTGAGGCGTCATTTTCTACAAAAGATTCATCATAAATAAAGGAATTTTCAGAGATTATAGAAGCAGTTGTCATGCCCAAAAATGCAAAAACTGCACCCATCCATCCAGCATCACGGCGAGCTAGATAATCATTAACAGTAACAAGATGTACGCTATTTCCCGTTAGCGCATTAAGATACAAAGCGGGAACCGCAGATAATGTTTTTCCTTCTCCTGTTTTTTGCTCAGCTACCTTTCCTTGTGAAAGTGCGGTAGCTGCCATAAGTTGAACATCATATGGCCTCAATCCTACACTTCTAAAAGCAGCTTCACGAGCTAATGCAAAAGCTTCTGGCAAGATTAAGAATATATTTTCCCCTTCTTCTATTCTTTTTTTAAATTCCTTTGTCTTTTTGGGAAAGTCTTCATCCTTGAGCTTTTTCATCTTAGGCTCAAGTGCATTTATCTCATCGATGATGGGAAGAAGCTTTTTAACTTCGCGGTCGTTTGAATCAAATATTTTTGTGAGAACTCCTAGCATAGCAAATTGGTATCACTCAATAGTAACGTTCGATAATCTTATCACATATGAGGCTGTTTTAAAAGAATTCGCCCCGCACCTTTTGAGGGGAACGGGGCAGAATACCATTTGATCAATTGATATTCGCTAAAGGCGAATTCAATGAATAAACAAAGTTAGACTTTATTTATTTTCTCTTCTTTGTTTTCTTTACAGCTTTTTTCTTTGCAGCCATGTTGGAACACCTCCCCTCTCTTTTTTATTCCAATAAAATCGGAATATTAGACTAAGTTAATGGTGCAAAAAAATGGTAATATTTGTCAAGAAAAATACTTTGCTTCAAAAATAGAAGTTTAGGTTGAATTAACAGTAAAAATCACAAATTGCTTTTTCCAATTTTCGATCGTTTTTTGAGGCTAAATATTTAATGAATATTACGCATAAACTATCTAAAAAAAATCAATTATCAAATTTCAATTAATCAAACCAATTTTTAAATTTTAATTAATTAGAAATTTATAATTTGTCTGAAAAATTGATGCTTGGTTTTTGGTTAATTAATTGCGTTTTGGAGAAATTACATCAAGGTTTATATACTTTCTTAACACCTCTGGAACAACAACACTACCATCTTCTTGTTGATAATTCTCAAGTATTGCAATTAATGTTCTGCCAATTGCAAAGCCAGTTGCATTTAGAGTGTGAACAAAGCTTTTTTCTGCTCCGCGAGCGAATTTAATATTAAGATTTCTTGCTTGAAAATCAGTAAGCGTTGATGCTGATGTCATTTCGCGATATTTGTTCTGCGTTGGAATCCATGCTTCTATATCAAACTTTCTTGCTTGGACAAATCCCAAATCACCCGTACACATTTTAACAACCTGGTATGGGATTTTAAGATCATTGAAGAACTTCTCTTCAATTGCCAATAAATGTTTTTGCTCGGCCTCATCCTGCTCCGGAGCAACATAAGAAACGAGTTCCACTTTATCAAACTGATGAACACGTAGGATTCCTCTTGTATCTTTACCGTAAGATCCAGCCTCTCTTCTGAAAGAAGATGAGAAAGCAACGTATCTTTTTGGTAAATCGCGCTCTAGAAAGGTCTCATCCATGTGCATGGCAACTGTTGAATGTTCTCCCGTACCAATAAGGGTAAGACCATCTTTTTCTATATGAAACATATCCTCAGCTCCTCCGTGCTCCATGTAGCCAACTCTTTTCATAACTTCTGTTTTTATAATTTCTGGAGGAATAACTGGAGTAAAACCATCATGCATTAAGGTATTTAAAGCAAATTGAATCAAAGCAAATTCTAACAAAACACCTTCATTCTTAAGGTATGTGAATCTGCTACCCGCTACTTTTGCAGCACGATCTATATCAATAATATCTAGAATTTGGCCAAGCTCTACATGGTCACGAGGTTTAAAATCAAAATTAGGAATATCTCCAACCGTTTTTACTACTTCATTCTCTTCCTCGTTCTTTCCGACTTTAACATCCGCTGCTGGCATATTTGGAATTGCATAAAGATAATTTTTAAGCTTTTCTTCTAATTCTTTTAGCCTTGCTTCAAGACTTCCAACTTCCGCTTTTATTTCTTTTCCACCCTCTATATCACGTTCTTTTGCAGCGCGATTACGCTCTGTATATAATTCTTGGAGTTGACGAGATAAGGCACGAACTTCTTCATCTAGTCTTAATATTTCTTCTACTGGTACCTCAATATTTTTTGAAGCAGCGCCTTCTGCCACTTTTTCAGGATTCTCACGAATAAATTTAAGATCAAGCATATTTTTATTAACGCGTTAAAGAGTTAACGAGTTTTCTAGCATATTATATCGTTTATGTAGCTTTTTGACCATCTAGAAACTTTTTGAACTTATGAAGCGCTAGACCTCTTGACGATATTTTATTTTTAAGCTCCTCATCAAGCTCTGCAAATGTTTTATCATAACCATCTGGAATAATTATTGGATCAAATCCAAATCCCTTATCTCCCCGTTTTTCATGAACAATAACGCCAGTTGATTCACCCATAAATATATGAGGAGTTTTACCATCATGATATCCAATTGCGGTTAAAACTTTTACTTTCCTATTCTCCTCATCTCCTAAAACAGCAAGTAAACCTTCATAAGTAATTGTTTCTGCCAGATACTTGGTGAACGGTCCGGGAAATCCGTTCCATGCAGAAAGATAAAACCCAACATCATCCACTATTACGGGGTTCTTAACTTGTCTAAAAGCTTCTTCAACCTTCTTAAGTGCGATGTACTCCAAATCCATACTCTGCACCTCATCTATATCAAGCTCAACTGGCTCTATGGGAACATGAATAATTGCCTGGAGTTCTTTCAGCTTCCCTTTGTTTGTAGTTGCAAGATAAATCTTATCCACGCCCAAAGTATATCAAACTTGCTTCAGAAGTGAAATTCTAGGATAATACAAGCTAGCTTCCTTATTTTTGCATGTGCAACAGAGGACGTTAAGATTTTATACGTGAGCGTTCAGGGGGATTCCGAGAATTCGGAGGGGGTGAAATCACCCGATAAGCGAAGAAATAAAATTAGTCCGGATTGCACGCAAAAGAGCTTTTGGTACTTTTGGCGGCTCAAAAGTACAAAGAAAATATGATTAATATAATTACACCAAATTGGAGTGAATACGAACTGCTTGACAGTGGAAACGGGAGAAAACTCGAACGTTTTGGAAAATACATTCTAAACCGCGTTGAAACCCAAGCAATTTGGAATCAAAGTGAAGATGAAGCAACCTGGCAAAAAGCAGATGCTGTTTTTAGGCGCACTAGCGATAAAGGAGGCAACTGGGAATTCAAAAACCAAATACCACAGACTTGGCCAATTGGCTTTGAAAACCTAAAATTTGACCTTAGACTTACCTCATTTGGCCATGTTGGAGTTTTTCCTGATCAATCAAGCCAATGGGCCTGGATTAGTCAAAAAATAAAAGAATCTGGCAGAAAACCAAACGTTCTTAGCCTTTTTACATATACAGGAGCTGCAACCCTTGCCGCATCAAACGCCGGAGCAAACGTAGTACATGTTGATGCTTCAAAACCAGCAATTACTTGGGCGCGCGACAACCAGAGAATGTCTGGACTAGAGCAAAAACCTATTCGCTGGATACCAGAAGATGCAATGAAATTTGTAAAAAGAGAAGTAAGAAGAAACTCTCGATACGACGCAATCATTATGGACCCACCAAAATATGGAAGAGGAGCTCAAGGTGAAGTTTGGAAATTTGAAGAACATTTTCCTGAATTATTAGATTATTGCCGCCAGATCCTAACAGATGATCCACTATTTATATTAACTACAGCCTATGCTGTACCAATATCATCAATTACTCTTGGAAATCTATTATCTGACGCGACAAGGAAGCTAAAAGGTAAAGTAGAATATGGAGAGCTAGGAATAAAGCAGAAAAATGAAAGAATTCTTCCAACCGCAATCTACTCAAGATGGGAAAAATAATAATTCTAACGGGACCTGCGGGAGCAGGTAAAAATACAGTTGGTCATATACTCGCACAACTCCGCCATAAATGTGCAGTTATTGACGTAGATGACGTAAGACACATGGCAATAAAACCCCATATTGCACCTTGGTATGGAGAGCCCGGTCAAAAACAAGCCAGACTTGGAGCTAAAAACGCAGTAGGACTAGCAAAGAATTTTATAGAAGAGGGATTTGACTGTGTAATTCTTGATGTAGTAACAAAAGAAACAAGCAGGATTTACAAAGACGGTTTAAAAGAATTTAAACCAAAAATAGTTTTACTTTTTCCAACACTTGATGAAGTTAAAAAAAGAAATAGTAATAGGAGCTACAATCTACAAGAAGAGAGACTCATTTCACTGCACGAAGAACAAAGTAAATTTGAAAACTATGATGAGAAGATTGATAACACAAACTTATCCGCAGAAAAAACAGCGGAAAAAATTAACTCTATTTTTTAAGAAGCAGTTACCACACCAAATTCAGACAATTCTCCACCACAGTATTCAATAATTTTGTCACAAGCTTGTCTTAATACTTCCTCCACTTTTTCTGGACTAATTCCAAAAATCCCATCAACATTTAGAAGAATATTTTTAGTATCAAGCTGGACTGCTGTTCTTTGTGAGTCTCTATAATTAAAGTCCATATTGTACCCACCCTTCTCATCAAAATAAGCAATTTCTTTTTCTGTATAGGGAGTCGCTTCTTGATCACCGAGTAATAATATTTTTTCTCCTTCTTTTGCAAAACGAATTACTGTTGGAAAGGCTATGCTGTCATAATCAAAAGCCCCAACAGATATTCTATTTTTCATTACTACTAAATTGTACGCATCAACACATGTATTTACTGTATAAAGACCTTTTTTAGTTGCTATTCTTCTGAGAAGCGCCTCAGGACTCGGGCGCCTTGAATGCCAATCAACACCCATCTCTTTATAAAGCTTTCTATAGTCTTTTACTTCTTCATATTCCCCAAGCTGTTCTGTTGTTAGACTCTGAAGAGTCTTTAGCAACTCCTCTTTTTCTTTTTCAAGTCTTTCATCTGTTTTTTTAATATTTACTCCTTTAATAACTGCAATTCCTACAGAAATTGATGGATATTTTTGACCAAGTTCTTTATCAATACTAAAAATGTTTGAATTATCAAAGCGAGTCAAATTAGCATCTTGGACTTTGTTATCATACTCTGCTTCATAAGCCTCTTTAAATCTTTTCTTGATGAATTCAGGATCCAAAGATGAAATAAACCAAGCAGCTTTTGGACCATGATCTTTACCAATTAAGACAGAGTATATTGCTCCAAAAGATTCCTTAGGGGTAATATCTAGATCTCTTGCTATCTCATAAATTCTGGTTTGGAATTCCTCAACGTCGTTTACGGGTAACAAATCTACTATTTTTTGTAGATATTCTTTCTGTTTATCTGAAAGGCTCCTGGCTGAATCGGGAAGATTATCCTGAACTAGAAACTTTTCAGATTCTGGAGCAAATTGCTCAATCCAAATTCTTGCATAATCTGCCCACGACTCTGCCCCCGCTTTTTTAATCTCATTTTCCATATTTGGCATCTGTATCCATTGGGCCAAAACAGAAAAACGAACACTTGGTGGTTTCATAATCTCTCCTATGTGGGAGTACTCAAATGCACGAGCTAAATCATCTCCTGTCTTTGAGAAATATGACTCAGCGGCTTTTTGATATTCGTCAAAAAGCATTGGGATAGCCATAGTACCCATTGGATCAAATTCAATTGCCTTTTTATAATCAGTTCTAGTAAATAAAAATCTTCCAACCTCTGGAGGTAAAAGTTTAGTTAAATCTCTACCTTTTAAACCAAGACCTTTTGAAGAAGACATTTTCTTTCCACCTATTAAGAAGAATTCGTATGGAATATTAAATGGATCTGGATAGTCAAAAACTTCTTTACAGAGTTCCCTTGCTATATCACGTGAACCTCCGGCTGAAGAATGATCTTTTCCTGCTCCTTCTATTGTTATTCCTAACACTTTCCAGTGAGCTGGCCAATCCACTTTCCAAGGGAGTTTACCATTACCATCAAATGGACTTATTCTTCCGGTATGACCGCATCCTTCTGCCCATTTAACCATAGCCTTCTCACATGTATAAGCAACTGTTTCCCCATCCCAATCATGGACCCTTGTAGTTCCTAATTTTCCACAGTTCTCACAAATAACTTGCAATGGAAGCCAACCAGCCTCTCTTTTTTTACTTCCTGACACCCTTTGGTAAATATCAAGGATCTTCTCCGAATTATCTAAAGCAAGTCTTATTACATCATTAAACTTTCCAGCCTTATACATATCAAAAGAAGATAAAAATTCTGCCTCAACACCGAGCTCTCTTAATACTTTCTGAAAGTCTTTTGCAAAATAATCGGCAAAATTATCAAATCCTTTTTCCGGAGATGGAACCAATCTTAAAACAACCCCCATATATTGGCTGAAATCTTTTTCTAACTCCTGAGGTAAACCATCAATAACATCAAAATCGTTCATGATGTATGTCCATTTAGATTTTTGGCCTGCCTTAACAAGACCCCTATAAACCATGTCGTGAACCAATGGACCCCTTAATGAACCCACGTGAGCAAAACCAGAGGGAGTAAACATGTCATCTACCCAATATGGCTCGTGTTTTCCTGAATCAATTATTTCTTTTGCTACTCGATCTGCCCAGAACATATGATTATTTTATTATACTCTAGATAAGAAAAAACCCCTTTCGGGGTTTGTGGTAGTTTAGATTTTTTAACTATTTCTAGTTAATTCCAACTACCGTATAGACTACCTTACCAGCAGGTGCCTCTACTTCTACTTTCTCACCAATTGCTTTGCCCATAAGAGCTTTTCCAAGTGGTGATTCATGTGAGATTTTTTTATTCTTTGGATCTGCTTCCCATTCTCCAACCAATGAAAATTCCTCTTTTTTACCATTGATTGATACAGCAATAATTGATCCAAGTTGGATTGTGGATTTTGATCCCTTTGTGTGGGTTTCTTCAATAAGATCTGCGTGCTTAATAATATCTGAGAGCTCTTCAATTCTACCGTCAATCAAAGATAACTCCTCACGAGCTGCCGTGTATTCTGAGTTTTCAGAAAGATCACCCATTGAACGTGCCTGAGAAACACGATCCAAAACTTGTGGTCTTTTTACGTCATTTAAATCCTGAAGTTCTCTCTTTAATTCTTCGAGACCTTCTTTTGTTACAAATACTTTTTTCTTGTTGTTATTATCCATTTATTTACAATAAATCCCCATCATTTTTTAGGGGACGTTTCTTGGTTTTTTTTAACCAGAGTTATTATATACAGGATGCAAATTTGGATGTCAATATCCTGGAGTAAAATTCGAGGCTAAATCGGGTATTTTGGGGCTCAAATTTCTCTTACATTTGGCCAAATTTTGGAGGTAATTTCGGCATCTTTTGGCATATAAATCGGTAACAAAATCGCGTTTATTTTGGGGGTGAAAACGAGCTATTTTTGGCCCTACAGTTTCATTGGTAATTCTTCTCTTCATATAGAGAAACTGCAAAGAAAAAAATAAATAATCTAGCACTTTTAAAATCAACGAATTATTAGTTCTAAAACCTTCAGCCTTTTCTATGTTTACATTTGGAAGGATCTTTTTAACCCAAAGATTACTCCCCACAAACCTTTTATATGAGCTACCCTTATCTACTAAGACTTTAAGCTGGGCTATTTCATGAGCAATAAAAATATTTTCTTCCATGGAAAGATCTGATTCATCAACAAACATATTTGGACAAATTAAATCCATACCATAAGAATCATATCTAGACCTTTTAACTTTTAATATTAATAGAAAGATTGTCACAATAAGTCTTGTCATCCAAATAGAATTCTTTGAAGTTATTATGAAAAAATCTATATCATCTCCCCTATCAGCGTTGTTCATAGATAAACTTCCGCTCAAACCAATTAATTTAACTGTTGGAATAATAGAAAGTTTATTAGCAATTTTTTTAGCAAACAAAAGCTTGTGGTGACCAATCCTTTCTCTTTTTCTTCTTAAATTTACAAAATCTCCTCTTCCATTTAGAAAATAGTATTTACCTCTTTTCTGAATATATAAATTATCTACCATTTCTTTGAGAGTGTTATTAAAATCCTTCTTATCAATTGGTTTTCCCATATAGTATTTATTAATTTCAGAAGCAGTTAATGGATAACTAAAGATATCAGAATAAGAAAGGGTCTTTATTATAGATTTTTCAAAATTATTTACTTTGTCCTGAGCTTTCATATTTGGTTGTAACTTCCGTAATTCCTTTTACTAGAGTGTCAACTGCACTATCCGGTGACGAACTGTCGTCCACTATAGAATTTACAGCGTTTCCTAAATACTGGTTGAGTGCATCTATCATAGCAGCATCGTAAGTATCAGATGAAAACATTGTTGACACGGCTTCATTACCTTGTTGAACAAATGGATAAATTAGAGTATTAGACTTTAGCTGGCCTGCCATATCACTTCTTGGATACAGCTCACCAAACCCTCTAGTTTTTGCCTCCTGAGCATATATAGTTTGCATAACCTCAGTTGACGCTATGTAGTTTAAGAATTTAAAAGCCTCTTCCGGATATTTAGTTTTAGAAGATACCCCATCTACCCAATAGCTTGCTACGGTCATTGACCTACCAGGTAATTTAGGTACAGGAACTACTGCAAACTGTAAATTTGGATTTATATTTTTCATCTCAAAAATATCCCAAGAATAACCTATATACATAGCAACATTTCCTTTCGCAAAAGCAAGCTTTGAGTTCTCAAGAGTATTATCCCAAACAGCAGTATCTCCTTTTGCAAAAGATGTATAAAAATCCAAAGCATCAATTGTATTTTGCCTGGTTTTTCCTCCTAGATCTTTTAGATTTGCTCCATTTTGAGCCATAAGCAGAGATACGATATCAGGAGCATGAGCAACATTATCAAAAGTACCAAGAGAAGCACCTGAGGTTATTATTTTACCATCCGGGTCCTTAACCGTAAGTTGCCTTGCCGTTGCAATTACATCATCCCACGTGGTTGGATAATTATTAATTCCAGCTTTATTAAAAATTTCTGTGTTAACAAAAAGCGCAAGAGTATCAAAATGAGTTGGAACTCCATACCAAGCACCATTAATTTTTAAATCGTTTTCTACAACAGGGTAATATTTATCTTGCAATTGAAGCGTTTTAACAACGCTTTGCGGCAAAGGCAAAAGATAATCTTTTAATTCTGGCGTCCAACTATTATGGAATCTAAAAATATCAGGCCCTGTTCCTTGATTTATTCTTGTTGCAAGTCTTGTAGCGTATTTTCCTAAAGATTTAATATCTTGATTCTCAATAACAATCTTTATGTTGGGATTTTTCCTAGTAAAGTCAGCTGCAGCTGCCTCAAGAGGTGCATTATCCTCATAAATTGACCAGTATTTTAAGGTTACATTTTTAGGTTCCTTTTTGGAAAACTTTGGAAGAACCACAACAAAGACTAGAACTGCTATTAATACTATTACAACAAGTCCAATAACAAGACTTACTATCTTCTTTATTGGCGGGCCTGAGGCCACATCTGCTTGAGGATTATATTCCTGCGGTGGTTGGTTAATATTTTCGTCCATTTTTAGCCTTGAATATAGTATAATACTTTATACTTTCAAAAATCTATTAAATGGATGAAACGTATAGTTAAAAAAGAGTCAGTAAATTACTTCTTAAAATCTTTCTATTGGTTTGCTGTAGGATTTTTATTATCCGGCGCACTTCTTTCAAGTTTTGTAATGTTTTATTTTCAATATAGATATAGAAATCGCGTAATACCCGGGGTATTTATTGGCAATACATATGTAGGAGAAAAAACAGAAGATCAAATACAACAATTGTTTACTGAAAAAAACAACTCAATCTCCAAAAATTCTTTCACTTTCAAAGTGAATGACCAAATAGCAACGGCTTCTGCAAAAGATTTGGGAATTGGATATGACGCAAACCTTATGATTGATCAATCACTGAGTCTTGGTAAAGGAAGAGATTTACTCAGTGATGCTTACATAATTTTATCTTCGTACCTTAACGGAACATTTCTAAGACCTTCATATACATACAACGAAGATGTACTAAAAACAAAACTATCGAAAATTGAAAAAAGTGTAGCCAAAGATCCAGTTAATGCAGAGTTTAATGTACAAAACAATAAAGTAGTTGCATTTAAACAATCTAGCAACGGGGAACTACTTGATTACAATTCACTAAATAAAACTATGAGAAATATTGTTCCCAATCTCCTTGCCCAAAAACCAACCATACACACAATTGATATTCCAATAAAAATAATAAAGCCTGATACCACAACTGAGGAAGCAAACAATCTGGGAATAGTTGAACCTATCGGAGTTGGAACATCAACTTTTTATCATTCAATTCCTGGACGCGTTCATAATGTAGCCCTTGCCACCTCAAAAATTAACGGAGCACTAGTTGCTCCTGGAGAAGAATTTTCTTTTGACAAAACCCTAGGAGATGTTTCTGCTTACACTGGTTATGCACAAGCCTATGTTATATCTGGTGGAAAAACAGTCTTAGGAGATGGTGGAGGAGTTTGTCAGGTCTCAACGACTCTTTTCCGAGCAGTTTTAAATGCTGGCCTTCCCATAACAGAACGTCATGCACATGCATACCGCGTAGGATATTATGAGCAAGATGCTCCTCCAGGACTCGATGCAACAACATACGTACCTACTGTAGACTTTAAATTTAAAAATGACACAGGACACTACATATTTATTCAGGCTCTAGCAGATACAGATAATTTAAGTCTTACCTTCACGATTTATGGAAAAAGTGATGGCAGAAAAGTTTCCATAAGCCAGCCGGTAATCTCTAATGTAGCACCCGCCCCACCAGATGTTTATCAGGATGATCCAACACTACCTGCCGGAACAATTAAACAGGTTGATTTTGCAGCTCCTGGAGCAAAATCTGTATTTACAAGAACCGTAACAAGAGATGGTAAAGAAATTATTAACGATACTTTTGTTTCTGTCTATAAACCCTGGCAAGCAGTTTTCCTTAGAGGAACAAAAACATAATATTTGCAGAATGAATCACGAAGTACGAATTAAGAAATCACTTGACCGCTCTATTGTTCATAATTCATAAATCTTATTCAATACAATGGGAATTATCCTAAATCTACAAGAACTAGACAAAGTCAAAAACCATGTGAACCAGAAGCTAGTGCTCGCCGGTGGTTGTTTTGACATTCTTCATACAGGACACATTGAGTTTTTGAAGAAAGCAAAAGAAAGAGGAGACATATTAGTAGTAATCCTTGAAGGAGATCAGAAAATTAAAGAGTTAAAGGGAAATAATCGCCCCATAAATACACAAGAAGATAGAGCTACAATTCTATCTAATCTATCCATGGTAGATTATGTAATTCCTCTTCCTTATATGGAAAATGACCAAAGTTACGAAGCTCTTGTGAAAATGATACAACCTGATATAATTGCACTCACGGCTGGAGCACCCATTTTTGAATGGGAAAAAAGATACGTAAAAGCCCAAAACGCAAAGATTGTTGAAGTAATAAAACCAATAAAGGATTATTCAACAACAAATATAATAAATAAAGCAAGAATATGAAAAAAATAATTCTAGTCTACATAGTATTAATTGTTGTAGTTGTACTACTTGTCATGGTTAGGAATGGTGGAAATCTTCTCTCTTTCCTTCCAAAAGGCCCAAGCAATGCTACTGCAACCGTAAACGGAAAAACCCTAAGTCTATATTTAGCAAAAACAGAAGGAGATAGACAAAAGGGTCTTTCTGGTAGAAAAGATCTAGGCACTAATCAAGGAATGCTATTTATATTCGATAAAAAAGGAAAGCCGGGCTTCTGGATGAAAGATATGAAATTCCCGATAGATATTATCTATATTAACGATGATACGGTTGTTTATATAGTTAGTGATGCTCCAGCACCAAGTGGACAGACAAGTCCTCTTACAATTTATTATCCCGACCAAGATGCAAACTATGTATTAGAGGTGAATGCTGGAAAAGCAAAGGATCTAGGAATCACCAACGGAACAAAGATAACCTTCAAAGGTATAAAATAGTTAAGTCCTCTTTTGATCCTATGAAAATTTTGAGCATTGAAACTAGCTGTGACGAGACAAGCGTTGCTGTTGTAGAGAAAAAAGAAAACTCTACTTCAGTTGAAGTCCTATCAAATATTACTGCTACATCTCTTGATTTACATGCAAAGACTGGCGGAATAATTCCAGAATTTGCAGCCCGCGAACAAATAAAAGCAATTATCCCAACAATTGTTAAAGCCTTGAATGAATCAGCAAGTATGGATTATGAATCATGGGAAAATGCTCAAAAAATACTACAAGTTGACGTTGATGCGATAGCTGTAACGTATGGCCCTGGACTAATTGGGTCACTACTCGTTGGGGTAGAAACAGCAAAAACATT
Source organism: Patescibacteria group bacterium (assembly GCA_035545675.1). Classification (GTDB taxonomy): domain Bacteria; phylum Patescibacteriota; class Microgenomatia; order Levybacterales; family GWA1-39-11; genus GWA1-39-11. The sequence continues at coordinate 9,167 of DASZYA010000029.1, read as the reverse complement.
ATCTCTTACATTTAACAAACCCCTTGTTCCAGTTAATCATTTACTTGGTCATATATTCGCAAACTTTATTCAAGATCATTCCCAAGATCCAAAATCTAAGATTAAATATCCATTCGTTGCACTCATTGTGTCTGGAGGGCATACAGATCTAGTTTATTTTGAATCTGTTGATAAATATAAATGGTTAGGTGGAACAAGAGATGATGCGGCAGGAGAATGTTTTGATAAATGCGCAAGATTACTTGGATATCCATATCCAGGAGGACCAAAAATTGCAGAATTAGCCAGCTTTGGAAACGCAAAAAATGTTCCACTTCCAAAAATTATGACGGGAGATGACTTTGATTTCTCTTTTTCCGGACTCAAAACTGCTTTTATGAACGTTGTTAACAAAGAATTTAGCGTTGCGAGGAAAGAAACTGAAAATGGCTACTCTTGGGAAAAAATAGATATAGAAAATTTGCCAACTCAAAAAAAACAATTACTTTTTGATCTATGTGCCTCACTACAAGAATCAATAATAGAAGTACTAATTAGAAAAACGCTCAAGGCGGCAAAATTTTATAATGTTAATACAATACTTCTTGGAGGAGGAGTTTCTGCAAATCAAAAATTAACGGAAGATCTTAAAGAAAAAATTGTAAAGGATAAACTTCCAATTGAAATATTTGTACCACAAAAAAAATATACGATGGATAACGGTGCTATGATTGGCGCCTACGCCCTTCTTTCTTACAAACCGGTTGATTGGGAAAAAATAAATGCTACCCCAGACCTCTACTTTGCCTAGATCTTGCAAAATTGTTTTTGATACTTTACAATCCCTAACTTCCACCTGCTATACTAGTTCTTGTAAAATTTATGAAATCATTAATACTTGTCGAATCGCCAACTAAAGCCAAAACCTTAACAAGATTTTTGGGGGATAAATATATTATTGAAGCCTCAATGGGACACATTAGAGATCTTCCAAAAGGAGCTTTGGGAGTAGATATTGAGCACAATTTTGAACCTAAATATGTAATTCCTAAAGATAAAAGGAAAATAATTGAAGGCTTAAAAAGCGATGTAAAAGATGTTGACCGCGTAATATTGGCAACTGACCCTGATCGTGAAGGAGAAGCTATTTCTTTCCATCTTAAAGAAGTTTTGTCTGATGAAGTTAAAAAGGGAACAAAATTTGACAGAATTGTTTTTCATGAAATCACACCTCGTGCAATAAACGAAGCACTAGAACATCCCAAAGACATTGATATGAATCTTGTTGAAGCTCAAACCGGAAGAAGAGTTCTTGATCGTGTTGTAGGATACAAACTCTCTCCGGTTTTGTGGATGAAAATTAAAAAAGGTTTATCAGCAGGACGCGTACAGTCAATCGCCTTAAGACTAATTGTAGAAAGAGAACAAGAAGTAGCAAGGTTTAAAAGCGAAGATTTTGCTCGTGTTTTTGTAGTTCTATACAAAGATAAAAAAACAGAACCAATAACATTGGAGCTTGTAAAGATAGATAGTGAAAATATTGAATCAACAAATACAATCAAACTTTATGATGGAGAGTACAATTACAAAAAAACCGGGCTTTCAGAAAATGATGCAGAAAATCTCAAGAAAGAACTAGCAACAAGAAAATTTACGGTAGCAGATCTTTCTCAAAAAGAAACTAAAAGATCCCCCTACCCTCCATTTACAACATCCATGCTTCAGATGGAGGCTAGCCGCCGCTTTGGATACCCCAGCAAAAGAACAATGAGTCTTGCACAAAGATTATACGAAGAAGGTTTTATTACTTATCACAGAACCGATTCTTATAATCTATCAGCAGATTTTCTCCGTGAAGCACGTGATTACATTGAAAAAAACTTTGGTAAAAAATATTTGCCAGAAACTCCTCGTACCTACCAAACAAAATCAAAGCTAGCACAAGAAGCTCATGAGGCAATAAGACCAACTAATTTATTTGAAAATGAAGAGGCGGTAAGTGCAAAACTTGGGAAAGATTTTGCGAAGCTATATAACCTTATATATAAAAGGGCTTTATCAACTCAAATGAATGATGCGATTTTTCTATCCAGTAGGCTTGATGTAGAAAGTAAAAATGGGAAAACATATCTTTTCCAAGCAAATGGCCGTGTTATGAAGTTTGATGGATTTCTAAAAGTTTGGTTTTATGAAGATGATGAGCAATTAATACCAACGCTTGCCGTAAATGATAATTTAAATTTGTTAGAGGTCAAAAATACGCTACACAAAACTACTCCTCCACCACGCTATAACGAAGCATCAATAATTGGTGCCCTAGAAAAACACGGTATAGGAAGACCATCTACCTATGCACCTATTATCTCTACTATTACTGCAAGATTTTATGTAGAAAAAGATGAAGGAAGATTTAAACCAACAGAAATAGGAACCATGGTAAATAACTTCTTAGTTAAAAATTTTGGAGAGATTGATGATATTCCTTTTACGGCAACCATGGAGGATAAACTTGATGAAGTTGCAGAGGGAAAAATTGGTTGGGTACCTATTGTAAAAGACTTTTATACACCTCTTGAGAAACATATAGAGAAAGCAGAAAAAGAGGAAAAGATTGAAATAAAACTGGAAAAAACCGGAGAAATATGTCCACTTGATGGCGGAGATGTAGTAATAAGAGTTGGAAGGTTTGGTAAATTTAAAGCATGTAGTAACTTCCCAACGTGTAAATTCCGTGAATCAATCGTTGAGGATTCTGGGTATCTCTGTCCTCGCGATCAAGGAAAAATGGTAATGAAAAGAACAAGAAAAGGAAGAACTTTCTATGGCTGTGGAAATTATCCGAAATGTGACTTTGCAGTTTGGACAAAAGCGGAATTAGAAAAACAAGCAGTTCCCGTTGTAGACCCAAACAAGAAGCCGGAAGCCAAAGCTACAGAAACTCCCGAGCCCCAAGTTAATTAATATTAGACAATATCCAAGAATAATTTATATTTGTTAATTTTTAATTTCCATTGATTTTTTTAGATTTTAATCGTCATTTTAGTACGGAATGCATGAAAATCGATTGAGTGTTCAGGGGAATTCCGTGAATACGGAAGGGGTGAAGTTCCCCGATAAACGAATGAGATTTGAGAGCATGAGTAACGCATGACGAAAGTTTTTACTCCACTTTTGTCGGCACAAAAGTGGAAGAATAAGCATTTTGATATATAATACCTAGTATGAAACTGAATTCATCAGAACTCAGAAGGAGTGAAACGGGAAAATTAAAGAACGATTTAATCAAGAAAAATGAACTCTATATAATTCTTGATAACGTGCTTGATACATACAACGTTGGTGCAGTTTTTCGTTTAGCTGATGCGACAGGTGCAAAAAAAATATTGCTTTGCGGATATACAGAAACTCCTCCAAATACTAGAATTAAAAAATCTTCCATCAACACCGTTGATCTCACAGAGTGGCAACACTTTGAAAAAACTGAGGATGCAATTAAAGATCTCAGATCAAAGATAAAAGATATAAAAATTATTGGCATAGAACTTGATAAGCGAAGCATTGATTACACAAAGGCAGATTATTCTTATCCCGTAGCTCTTATTATTGGAAACGAAACTCATGGAATAAGCGAAGAGGTCTTAACACTTTGTGATCAAATTGTGGAACTCCCAATGCTTGGAGTAAATGTTTCCATAAATACAATGGTCTCCCTTGCAATAGTTCTCTACAAAACTCTCGAAAAAAACAATATTCGCTAAACTCTCGTCCTTCTCAACCAAGAGCGTTAAAATTTTATAAACAACTTGATTTATTATGGTAAAATATACCTCACCATGAATTCTGACCTGCTCGTCATATCTTCAATTCTCATAATTGGCTTTGGAATTGTTATATACCTCATAAATAAAAAGCAGAATAGCACTCAAGACAAAGCAATGCTAGAGTGGATGAAATCTATGCAAGTAAGTTTTGACCAAAATTCAAAAAGCATGAACTCAACTCTTGCTTCAAATACTCAAGCTTTAAATGAAAGACTAGATAGGGCCGCTCAGGTAATTGGTGCTGTTCAAAAAAATATTGGAGAAATGAGTGAGATTGGGCGCTCCATGAAAGACTTAAATGATTTTTTAAAAAGCCCAAAACTACGTGGCAATATTGGAGAACAGGTTTTAAAAGAATTGCTTTCACAAATGCTTCCGAAGGCATCTTTCAATATGCAGTATGCATTCAAGAGTGGGTCAATAGTTGATGCCGCAATAAAAACTGAGGCTGGAATTATTCCAATTGATTCAAAGTTTCCAATGGAAAATTTTAGAGCTATGAATGAGTCAGAAACAGAAGCTGAGAAAAAAATTGCGGAGAAATCATTTACAAATGATGTTAAAAAACATATTGATGACATTGCAAAAAAATACATATTACCAGCAGAAGGAACTATAGACTATGCCCTAATGTACGTTCCATCAGAATCCGTTTATTACGAGATAGTTAATAACTCAACAATTTTTGATTATTCCCAAAAACACCGTGTATTACCAGTCTCTCCTATGACTTTCTATGCGTTTCTAAGAGCAATACTCATGGGATTTGAGGGACAAAAAATTACGATGCATGCTCAAAAAATATTATCAGCACTTCGCTCCATTCAAACAGAGTATGAAAAAGTTGGAGATAGTCTTGACACTCTCAACAAACACATAACAAACTCTTACAACATGATGAAAACAGCAGAAACTTCTTTTAGTAGACTGGGAGATAAGATTAAAAATACAAAAAATCTCGAAGCAGAAGAGAAAGAATTGTTGCAAGCTTAATTTGCTGTATTTTCTGGGGCTTCAGTTATCTTTATTATTCTTTCTGCTAATTCGATGAAAAGCGATCTCTCTCCAAAAGTGAAGTCCTCCGGTAAGTCTTCCCAAGCTTTTTTCAGAACTTCAATTGAGGTGTAGGGATCTGTGTCTTTGTTCTCAAGCGTGTATTTAAAATTAAATTTAGGCTTAGCCATAGAGGAAAGTTTAACTATAATATCTTTAATCATCTTTTTTTGCAACCATTATTTTATTTGACAGAGCTCAAATAAATATGCTACTTTGAGAATATATGAGCAATAAAGCAATTTGGATTCTAGTTCTTTTCATTGTGGTTGTTATTGGGGGAATATTTCTTGCTTCAAACAAAAATACGAATCAACCTCAATATTCTACAGAAGATCAAGCTAATGAAACCCCTATCCCTACTCCAAAAAAGATTAACGATGTTAAGGTTACAAAAAATGGTTTTGAACCTAAAATCATAACTATAAACAAAGGAGAAACCGTTTCTTGGATCAACAGTAGCGGAGAAGATGCAACAGTTAACTCTGATCCGTACCCCAATAATAATAAATATCCATTTCTAAATCTAGGATCATTTCCAAACGGAACTACAGTTCAGGCAATATTTAATGATACCGGAACTTTTGGCTATCATAATCAATTCAAATCCTCAGAGACAGGTACTATAATGGTTAAGTAATTATCCCTTTTAAGGCTGTGGTACAATGTATTACCTACAATGGCAAGAGAGCTCAATAAACAACAAAAGGAAGCTGTAGAACACAAATCTGGTCCTCTATTAATAATTGCAGGGGCAGGAACCGGTAAAACCACCGTTATTACAGAAAGAATTAAATACCTTATCGTAGACGAAAAAGTTCCGCCAGCAAACATTCTTGCTCTAACTTTTACAGATAAAGCCGCTTTTGAAATGCAGGAAAGAGTAGATATTCTTCTACCTTATGGGTATACAAATTTATGGATTCACACTTTTCATTCATTCTGCGACAGGATTCTACGCGACGAAGCGCACGCTATTGGTCTTGATCCAGGATATAAGCTGATAACGGAGGCAGAAGGTGTACTGCTTATGCGTCAAAATATATTTAATCTGGGACTCAAAATATTTAAACCCCTAGGTAACCCCACCAAGTTTCTAGATGCCCTACTTACTCACTTCTCAAGACTAACGGACGAAGATATAACGCCAGACGAATATATAAAATGGGCAGAAGAATCAGACACAATAGAAAAGGATCAATACCTAGAACTTGCCCATGCGTTCAAGGCTTATCAAGAAATTAAAACAAAAGAATCTGTAATGGACTTCTCAGATCTTATATCAAACGTTTTACTTCTTTTTAGAAAAAGGCCGGAGATATTAAAACGATACCAAAAAATGTTCAAACAAATTTTGGTTGATGAATTTCAGGATACAAATTTTGCTCAAAATGAACTAGCAATCCTACTTGCAGGAGACGATAAAAACATAACAGTAGTTGCAGATGATGATCAGTCAATATATAGATTTAGAGGTGCAGCAGTCTCTAATGTTCTACAATTTAAAAAGAATTTTCCTACTGCAAAAATTATAACTCTAACTAATAACTACAGATCTACTCAGGCAATTCTAGATGCCTCGTACCAACTGATACAAAAGAATAATCCAAATAGGCTAGAGATAGTTGAGGGAATCGATAAAAAACTAAAGAGTAACGCTCGGACTCTAAAAAGCAAAATTGAATTGATCCATGAATTAAGATCTGAAGATGAAGCAGATAAAATTGCAAAAACAATTCAAGACCTAACAAATAAAAATTATGAGTATAGCGATATTGCAATTTTAGTTCGCGCAAATAATCATGCGCATCCCATTACAAGTGCTCTGACCCGCTACAAAATACCTTATCAATTCTTAGGCCCTGGATACTTATTTCAACAAGAAGAAATAAAAGATTTAATTGCTTATCTATCATTTCTTACTAACCTCTCTGATTCGGTTTCTCTGTTCAGAGTTCTTTCTATGGATATTTTTGCAATATCACCAATTGATCTGAATTATTTACTTAACTTTGCAAAGAAAAAGAATCTTACATTGTTTGAAGCATTAAGAAATAATGATCAAACATTTCTAAAAGAAGATACAAAAGAAAAACTTAATAAGTTTTATGAAATGGTTGAAAGACACGTTACCAGAAGCAAAACTGATCAAGCAGGGCAAATACTTTATTACTTCTTAATAGACTCTGGCTTATTTGAAACCCTTAACAAAACGGACTCTGCAAAGGATGAGAAAAGAGTACAAAACATTGCTAAATTTTTTGACAGAATCAAAAACTTTGAAACAGAAAGACCAGAAAGCAATATTTTTGTTTTGGTTGAATGGCTAAATCTCATGCTTCAAATGGGAGATAGTCCTACCGCAGCGGACGTAGACATGAAAGACAGAAATGCTGTAAACATTTTAACGGTTCACGCATCAAAAGGGTTGGAGTTCAAAGTAGTATTCTTAGTGAATCTTGTCTCTGACAGATTCCCTTCGCGTGAAAGAAAGGAAAAGATTCCTTTGCCTCCCGGAATACTAAAGGAAGTTGTAGATGAAGCTTCTGATTTCCATCTAGAGGAGGAGAGAAGACTTTTCTATGTAGGAATAACGCGCGCCAAAGAACATTTATACATGACAGCTGCTGATTATTATGGAGGAGGAAAAAGAGCCAAGAAAATTTCTCCATTCGTTTTTGAAGCACAACCCCACCTAAAAGATAAAGTAGAAACAAGTAAAAGAATCCAACAATTATCACTTACAGAAATTTTGTCCACTTATCAAAATGATGAAGAAAAGATTGAAAACAAAAGCCCATATAAAGTGTCTTATATTACATTTTCTAATCTTCAGATGTTTGATATATGCCCACTACATTACAAAGCAAAGGTAATATTTAATATTCCTACTCCAACAGTTTTTGTGCAAAGTTTCGGAATATCACTACACAATACTTTGTACAACTTTTATAAATTGATTCAAGACGGTCTAAAACCAAATGAGACAGATCTTCTTAATATTCTCGAAAAGGAATGGATATCTGATGGTTATCAAAACAAAAAACACGAAGAAGAAAGATATAACCAGGCAATTGAGATATTAAAAGAATTTTACAAAACGGAAAGCTCAAAAAATATTGTTCCGCTAGCTCTGGAAATGCCATTCTCATTTACATTAAAAAATGGTGTAAAGGTTTTTGGAAAGATAGATAGAATAGACAAAAATGGTGACGGTATAGAAATTATAGATTACAAAACCGGGGCAGATAATCCAAAGGCTCATGAGGCACACGAACTACAACTTGCAATGTATGCTCTAGCAGCAACAAGAGTGCGGGATTCGATTCTTAATAGGGATCCAAAAGATATAACTCTATCTCTATATTTCTTGGAAGAAAACACCAAAAAAACTATGACCTTTACGGCCGCTGATTTGGAAAAATTAGAAGATGAATTAATAGAAAAAATAAATCAGATTGAGTCTAGTGAATTCAAATGTAGTGGAAATGTACTTTGTGTAAATTGTGAATTTAAAATGCTATGTGGCACAAATTAATATAAAATTAAAAAATGAGAAAGGCTATTGTTTTTGACTGGCATGGAGTTTTAGACAAAGTATCACTTGTTGGATTTTTGGAAATCTTAAAAAGTGGTACACATCTAACCGATGAGAGACTACTTGAATTAATTAAGCCCGCAGACGAACAAATAACCAGGGGCGAAATAAGTAAGGATGCTTTTATAGAAGACGTTTATGACGCAACTGGAATTAAGAAAGAAAAAATCCAAGAAGGAGTCGCCTACATAAATCAAGTTATAAAAGATGAAGAGCTCTGGAGATTCGTTGAAAAGCTTAGAAAAAAATATAAGGTTGGAATATTATCTGATTCCCCAACTTATAAAACGGAAACAATAAAATACACAGTTAATCTAGATAGGTTTTTTGATGCAACAGTATTTTCTTCTGATGTAAAAATGAGAAAAGATGATCCAAAAATGTATGAACTAATATGTGAATTATTAAATGTAAAACCCACTGAAACTTTGTTTATAGATGATTTGGAAAAAAATATAGAGATGGCAAGAGATCTTGGTTTTGAAACTTTTCTTTATGAAGACGCAAAAGAATTAGAGGAATATATAAAAATTTAATTTTGCCAGGAAGATAGTAAGCCAGATTCTGTTTCCTTATCCTCCCATAGCCTTTCGGCAACGGAGGAAGACTATCATCTATCTAGATTTCGATATTCGTCGATATCTTCCCGATATTATCGGGATGCCCTAAACCTCGTGCTCTGTAATGTAAGTAAACGCACAATTCTTAGGTTGCAG
>DASZYA010000028.1:0-22164 GCA_035545675.1 Patescibacteria group bacterium | reverse complement strand
AACATTCCACAGGTTGGACCCACACAAAAATCAATTAATACACAGGGTTGTCCTTCCTTCATTTTGTGAGTATATCATGCTTGAGTATTTGTTTTCATTAGCGTAAGATGTTCATATGAATGATTTTGAAAAGCACACAAGAGAAGAATTGGTTTACCATCTTACGATTGGGCATGCACACATGAAATTTGAAGATGTTGTAGCCGATTTCCCAGAGGACCATATAAATGATATGTTTACTAATGGAGATTATACTTTTTGGCACTTATTGGAACACATGAGAAGAACCCAGGCAGACATACTGAATTTTTCAACAAACCCTAACTATGAAGAACTTAGCTGGCCAGATGATTATTGGCCAAAAAAAGATGCAAAGGCAACAAAAGAAGATTGGGACAAGACAATAAAAGATTTTCTAAAGGATCGAGAAAAACTTCAAAAACTAATTGAGGATCCAAATAATGATATATACGAGGTCTTCCCCTGGGGAGATGGACAAACATTGGCACGAGAAGTATCTGTTGTTACAGACCACAATTCATATCATTTAGGAGAGTTCTCGATTATGCGCCAAACTCTCAATACATGGCCCGTCGGCCATCGTTAAACTCAGGGCATTGCGAACAGGCCAAAAACCACAAATAATAGTTTTCTTGAAATGCTATAATCTTTTTAATGTCTTTATTACAAAAAATAGGTATCATTGCCGTTTTTGTTTTTAGTCTTATATTTTCCTCTTGGTATGTACTCCATGGTGATATCACCTTCTCTGCTGATATAGGGCGCGATTTTCATTTACTTCGTGAAGTTAATGAAAAAAAGATAGTTTTGATTGGTCCAAGATCTAGTACCGGCCTTTTCCATGGTCCTCTTTGGACATATGTTAATTGGCCTGCCTACATAGTAGGTCACGGAAATCCTGTGGTTGTAGGCTGGTATTGGGTGATTTTGGCGACTTTATTTGTAATCTCCTGTTATTTCATAGGTAAAGAGTTATTTGGACGGCTAAGTGGACTTTTCTTTGCCATGTTTACAGCGGTTTATATGGGTTACCATACAATGGGACTCTTTAACCCTCATGGGGCTATGTTTTTTATTCCTGCATTCTTCTATTTTTTCATAAAATATATGAGAACAAGAAAATGGAAATTCTTAGTTTTTATGCTACTAGCAGAAGCGGCCATATTACAGTTTCAGCTGGCTCTAGGCATCCCATTTATAATTCTTTCAACTCTATGGATTATAGTTTCGTTAGTTAAAAAGGGTGATAAGAAACAATTATTATTCCTGCTCCTTATCCCTCTTATGTTTACGAACTTTGTTTTGTTTGATGTAAGACACGATTTCTTATTAGCCAAAAAGGTTATGTCATTTGCTTCCCCTCAGGATCAAGGTCAAATCTATAATTACACAAGTCTTATCAAAAACAGAATAGATATGGCATTTAATGGAACGGAAATTTTGCGCCATGATGCTTATGGATATCTTAACGTCATCCTTTTCCTTTCAGTTCTCTTCCTAATTTTCTTACAGATCAGAAATGGCAAAAATAAGGATATTTATATTTACTTTCTATATTTTTATTTTGGATTTTTTCTAACAAGTTTTATAGACAAAGGACCAATACTTTACTTCTACATATTCCCACTCTTCCCCTTAGTATTCTTAATCATCTCTTCCTTTCTCAATTCAAAATACGAAAAATATCTTATCATTCCACTTTGTATGATTTTGCTAATTAATATCTCCAATGGAATTCGCGATATGAAGGATTCGGTAAATATAATTGGAAAAGATACTCACTCTTGGAAGTTTCTCAAAGAAGCAACAGACAAAATTTATTCACGTGGAGATAAAGACATAGGGTACTTTGTTTATTCTCCAGACTCATTTGCATACGAAGGAAGATATGCCATGATTTATGCTGCTGAAACTCACAAAAATGGTTCATACTTTACAAAAAAACCAATTACATATTTACTGATTGCTCCAACTCCGGTTAACAAATACATAACAGGAGATGCTTGGTGGACTAAAAACCAAATTAGAATTTCTGATAAACCCGTTTTCACAATTAACTTTCCGAATGGTTATAAAATACAAAAATACAAATTGACCGAGGAAGAAACAAAAATTCCCTATAACACAGACTCTGATCCAGGATTAAAGTTTAGATAAAAAACATCCTCTTTTGCTTTTCTTACACTCCTCTTGTTGCATTATAATTCCAGCAATTTAATATGACTTCATGACAGCAAGACACCAGTCCAAAACTAAAACAATAAGAGAGGAGGTGAAAGTATAATGGCACAAGATGATGAAATGACACAAGACACAAATCTCACAGAAGAGGAACAACCATCCGGATCAAAGGGTGGATTACAAACCGATCAAGAATTTGAGAACACAGATAATGATAACGACATGAGTGAATACGAAGAGTAAGACAACGAAAAAACAGAGTGCCAGAATTAAGATATAGGCTTCTGTTTTTTCGTATGTAGGGCATGCGATTTGAGAATGTAATCAAATAAAGTAATAGTTTTCTTTAAGGCCTCATCAATTATTGTTTGATCAATCTTTCCTACTCTAAGAGTAATATTATATGTTCCAAATGGCTCTCTTTTCCAATTCCAATCTGTCACGCCAGATACAGAAACCCGTTTCAACCCCTTTTCTATTTTACCCATACAAATATACTCCAACATTACATGCTCAAACAAATGACCTAACTCTGTTCTCTTTGCCTCTTCTATAAAGGGGTTATCTTGATCATTAAAACACTTTGAATTAAAAATTGAGGGAAGCTCTTCTCTTAAAATCTTGTGGGATGAAGGTAGTTGTCGAGTATTAACTACCGGAGTTAAACAGTTCATTTTGATCTTGGTAGCATAAATTCCTTTGGTTACAGTTATGGAATAAGATCCTAAATAAAATGTATTGGGGTTAAAAGCTAACAAATCTGGCATAGATAATATCTGTCTTACGTAATATTTACGTATTTCTAATACTATCCTAGCTCTTTTTTTTCGTCAAGCAATTCCCAGAGGCTAGTTTACACAGTAAAAGCAGGCAACCTTTACCTACTTTTACTGTCAATCTACTCTAGAGAGCTTGTTGATCCTGTGTGGATGATTGTCTGCCTCTTCTGCTTGCAAGACCACCTTTTCTACCGGCAGCTGCGTGTCCTTGAGAGTCTCCGTGCCATCCACGGCCTTTTCCTTGTTTTCTAGCCATTTTTATTGTCACCTCCCATCAAATTCATTTTAATAACCTAAATATAGGAAAGCAGTTTGATAAAGCAACAAGATGGATGTAAGAGAAATGAAAGAAGAAGCGAATTTAAGAAAGTCTATTTCCTCTTACCGCGAGATTTCTTTGAACCTTTTTTCTTTTCTGTAACTACTACAATTTCTATTTTTGTTATTGTTGGGGATACAACTGGAAATATTTTCTCAACTTCTACCCCTTCGAGCATTTGCTTAACGGTTATAGTTTTGTTGACACCTGTTCCACGAACCTTCATTAGCTTACCAACAAAGGGAACGTTTCTTTCTCTTTTTCCGTCAACTATTTTTTGAAATACGCGAACTGTTTGTCCTTCACGTAGTGTATCAATAATATCCATAGGTGAATATTATACTAAAGCTTTAAGCATCTTTCAAGGCTAGGCTGATCCTAGGCACAAGCTTTTAGAAATTCTATGAAGAATGGGTGTGGTTTAAGGGGTCTACTCTTGTACTCCGGGTGACCTTGAGTACCTAAATAAAATGGATGTAAATTCTTGGCTAACTCAATTATTTCCACTAAATTTTCATTTACTGATCTTGCACTGATTGTTAATCCTTTTTCTTCAAAATCTTTTGCATATTCACTATTAAATTCATATCTATGTCTGTGTCTTTCTGATGTTAGTCCGGTCTTAGTATCTATTTCATTATATTTTTCATAGAATTCAAAAGCACGGGTTCCTTTTTTTACTATTGCTTCCCAACCACCCAATCTCATTGTTCCTCCATATGCCCTATTTTTCATATGCTCTTTTTGAGCCTCAATTATATGAATCACTGGATGTTTTGAGTCAGGATCGTTCTCGGTAGTGTTTGCATCTTTAAAACCAACCACGTCTCTGGCGAAAGCGATTGCAGCAAGCTGCATACCATAGCAAAGACCAAGATATGGAATTTTGTGTTCGCGAGCATAAGATGCAGCCTGAATCATACCTTCTGCTCCTCTCAAACCCCACCCAATAGGAACAATTATCCCATCTGGCTTTCCAATTATTTCTGCTACTCCATCCATGGCCTCTTTCTTGTCCGCCAAAGCCTTGGCGACGGCGGATTCTACTTTCTCTGCATCAACCCAATGAGTTTTAACTTCTAGTCCATTAAACCAACCAGCATGGTCTATGGCATCAAATAAAGCTGCATATGAGTCTCTTATTTGATATTCACCTGTTCCAAAATATTTACCAATTATTGCTATATTTATGGTCTTTTTCTTTGGGGCTTTGATTTTCTTAACTAAGTTCTCCCATGGAGCTAATTTTGCTGGCTGGGCCTTGAGACCTAGCTTATCAATAATTTTTTGATCTAGGTTTTGATCATGCAATACAAGCGGAATCTCATAAACTGTTTCTACATCTGGATTTGAGATTATTGCTTCTCCTTCCATATTACAGAAAAGCGCAAAACGATCCCTTCTTCTTTGATCCAAGTATTTTGCACTTCTAGCAACAATAAAATCTGGCTGGATCCCCATAGAGTTAAGTGTTCTTACAGAAAGCTGGGTGGGTTTTGTTTTTGGTTCTCCAAGGTGACTTGGAGTTGGAACGTAACTAACATGAATATGCACCACATCTCCTGGATTCTTAAGGGTTAAAATACGGGAAGCCTCATAATAGAATACGTTTTGGTATTCTCCCGCTGTCCCTCCTAATTCAACCAGAACCACATCTGCATCTGTTTTCTTGGCAAGAGTAGTAATTCTTGAAATAATTTCGTCAGTTATATGAGGGATAGCTTCAACATCTTCTCCGTTGTATTCAAATCTTCTCTCACGATCAATAACGGTTTGATAAATTCTTCCCATGGTTACGAAATTTTCTCGTCCCATATCCTCATCTAAGAATTTCTCATATGATCCGATGTCCATATCTCCTTCTGTTCCATCCTCGCAAAGGAAGGGATCACCATGCTCTATAGGATTTATCGTTCCAGCATCTAAATTGAGATAGTTTTCAAACTTAAGAGGTGCAACCTTAAGGCCTCTGGACTTAAGAAGTAGTGCAATTGATGCGGCCGTAATACCTTTTCCGATGCCTGAAATGACTCCTCCGGAGACAAAAATGTATTTTGTTTTTTTATTTGAAGAATTTCTAGCGGGCACGATTCATAATATCAAATAGCTAAACTCTCGTCAATCACTAACTGTATTGAGTTTGATAGCTTAAAAATATAAAATGTCATCTATTGCGGGGGTAATTCAGTGGTAGAATGCTTCCTTCCCAAGGAAGATGTCGCCGGTTCGATCCCGGTTCCCCGCTCACTAACGAGGGAGAATGAATCTGTTACCTGAGAAGATAAGGTCAGGGTTAGTTAGGTTATTTGCTTTTGCGATTTCTGTCCATTTATATGGATCCCCGTAAGCACGTTCTGCAATTGTCCAAAGACAATCACCCTTTTGAACTATATAAGTTTTTCCTGTAATTTTGTTTTCAGATGGTGTAGATGGAGCTTCAGTTGGCGTCACTTGAGCAGGAGTTGGAGTGGCTTGATTCTCCGGTATTGTAAGAACTGTACCTTTTTCTATAACATTTGGATTCACTATCTGGTTAACATCCGCTATTCTCTTCCATTGATAGCCATCTTTCAATTCTTTTTCCGCTATTGTCCAAAGACTATCTCCTTCTTTAACAGTGTACGTAATCTTTGCTTCTGTATTTGCTGCTTGATCAGAAATTTGTGGATTGGGTCTTTCTGAAAGAGCTTTAAGGCCTAAGAAAATAATTATAAAAAGTATTAAAACAGATAAGACTCCGTATAAAAGACTAATATAGGATTTTGGATCTGCCTGAGTCTTTCTAACCCTCTGCGCTGCGGTAACCTTTTTAGTTGTATTTTTATTTGCTGATTTAACAGTTTTTTTTCTTGGCATAGACTATAAATTCCGGTGGGACAGAATGTGGACAGTGAGCAGTTTCAATAAACTATAAACTTTAGAAAAAGGGTTGTCAAGACAATGTTTTGAGGACTTCAACTTGGGTGATGCGGGAGCGACGGGACTCGAACCCGCGACCTCCTCCGTGACAGGGAGGCGCTCTAACCAACTGAGCTACGCCCCCAAATTGACAGGCTCTATTATCTCAATTTATTGAGTTCGAGTCAATTCTGGTTTAAAATATCCCTATGAGTAACCAGGAAGTTGCAAAAACCCTTCGCAATATTGCTGCTGCATACTCCATAAAAGACGAGAAAAAATACTTATTTCAGCTTCTTGCCTACCAAAAGGCAGCAGATGCCGTAGGTCATTTACCTACAGAGCTTGGTGACTTACTAACGGAAAATGAAAAAATACCTGGAATTGGAACCTCAATTCGAGCAAATTTAATAGAACTCTATAATACGGGGCATTCTAAACATTTTGATGAAATTCTTGCTATGGTTCCAGAAAGCGTTTTTCCGTTGCTTGATGTAACTAGCCTAGGACCAAAGAAGGCATACAAATTAGTAACAGCACTAAATCTAAATAATGCAAAAACAGTTTATGAAGATCTTAGGAAAGCGGCAATAGATGGAAGAATAGCAGAACTAGAAACTTTTGGTGAAAAATCCCAAAGCGATATTATCCGTGCTTTGGACGAATTTAGCCAAGGAAAAATTAAGTCAAACAGAATGCCTCTACCCTACGCTTTTGAGTTAGCAAAAAAGATAGAGGCGTACCTTGCTAAGGACAAAAATACCTCACAAGTCTTCCCATTAGGATCCTTAAGACGCATGAGAGACACAATTGGTGACCTAGATTTTGCCGTAGCAACAAAAAATCCGGAGGAATCAATAAACCACTTTGTAAACTATCCAGGAATAGAAAGAATTATAGAACGTGGGCCGACATCATCCTCGATTCTTGTTACAGGTGGCAGACAAGTAGATATTATTGCTCAAACTCCGGAGACCTTTGGGTCACTCCTTCAACACTTTACTGGAAGCAAGTATCATAATGTTGCCCTTCGTGAATACTCCCTCAAGAAAAACTATTCACTATCTGAGAAGGGAATAAAACTTCTGAAAGAAAAAGGAGAACCAGTTAAAACGTTTGAAAAAGAGGAAGCTTTCTATAATTTTTTAGGGCTTGATTGGATTCCTCCAGAAATTAGAGAAAACAAAGGAGAGATAGAAGCAGCCCTCAAACACGAACTTCCAAAACTAATTGAACTTAAAGATATAAGGGGAGATTTACATATTCATTCCTCCTACCCCATTGAGCCAAGTCATGATATGGGTCAAAACACAATGCAAAATATGCTTGATTATGCCAAGAAGCTTGACTATGAATATCTTGCATTTTCTGAACATCATCCAAGCACTTCAAACCACACTAAACAACAGATATTAACTATAATGAAAAGACGTTTTGAATATATTGAGCAAATTAAGACGAGTAATAAAAATATACGAGTAATAAATATGCTCGAACTAGACATTTTACCTTCAGGGGATCTAGCAATTGACGATGAAGCGCTTGAATATGTAGACGGGGCAATAGTATCAATTCATAGTGTATTTAAAACTCCAAAAGAAAAAATGACAGAGAGAGTTTTAAAAGGACTTGCTCATCCAAAAGCTCGAATTCTGGCGCATCCTAGCGGAAGACTTATTAACCAAAGAGATGGATATCAATTGGATTATGACAAGATCTTTAAATTTTGCGTAGACAACAATAAGGCGATAGAAATAAATGCTTGGCCTACAAGACTAGACCTGGTAGATTCTCTAGTTTTTGAGGCACGCAAGATGGGTGTAAAGTTCACAATAGATACGGATAGCCATGCCACAGATCAAATGGATCACATGTTTTATGGTGTAGCAGTAGCAAGACGAGGATGGTGTGAGCGAAAAGATATTCTAAACGCTCAGCCATATGATGTGTTTTATAAATGGCTACTTAACGCATAGCTGTTCGCTTTTCGCACTTCGCTCGTCGCAAATTACAAACCAATTTTAATTTCTAATTTATGAATTTGTTTGATAATTGGAATTTGGTAATTGATCATTTGACTGTAAAGTCGGATTGTGGGAAAATAGAAACATGAGTACACCACTAATATTAGGAATTGTAGTATTACTACTTCTCATTTACCTTTGGTTTACATACAATAACCTAGTAACATTGCGTGAAAGAATAAAAGAAGCTCTTTCTCAGATTGATATTCAACTTAAAAGAAGGGCTGATCTTATTCCAAACCTAGTAGAGACAGTTAAAGGCTATGCTAAGCACGAAAAAGATGTATTGGAAAATGTTACAAAGGCTCGCGCAAGCCTTCTCAAAGCGGATTCACTACAAGACAAGGCAAAAGCTAATAATCAGATTACAGAAGCTCTAAAATCAGTATTCGCAATTGCTGAAAGCTACCCAGATCTTAAAGCTAGCCAAAACTTTTTGGATCTTCAACAAGAACTCACAGATACAGAAAATAAGGTTTCTTACTCCCGTCAGTTCTATAATGCAAACGTTCTTGACTACAACACAACTATCAAGAAGTTTCCAGCAGTATTCATAGCAAACCAAATGGGTTTTAAAGAAATGGAATTCTTCGCTGCATCAGAAGAAGAAAGAAAAGAAGTAAAAGTCAAATTCTAGGGATTAGGTTTTAGTTATTAGGTATTAGTTTTAATTTATCCACGAATCCCTAAATCCTAAGCACTAATCCCCAATCATATGGCAGGAACTATTTACAACCAAATATCATCTAACAAGACCAAAACCTGGATTATTATGGTTTTATTTGTTTTATTCTTCTTTACTGTTTCTTATGTACTTGGGGTTGCATTCGGCTATGGAAGATCTTGGGCAATTGTAATGCTTTTTATTTCGGCTGCTTTTTCTTTTATTTCTTACTACAATTCAGACAAAATAGTTTTATCAATAAATGGAGCGAAACCGGCTGACAAAGAACATTATCGCGCGCTTTATACGGCAGTTGAAAACCTTTCCATTGCAACTGGCCTTCCTATGCCAAAAGTATATGTTGTAGAAGACCCCTCTCCTAATGCTTTTGCGACAGGACGTGACCCAAAACATGCTGCAGTTGCTGCAACCACAGGACTGCTTGAAAGATTAAAGCCGGCAGAACTAGAAGGAGTAATAGCACATGAGATGTCCCACGTTAAAAACTATGACACAAGACTTATGGGAGTAGTAGCAATATTAGTAGGATCAATCGCCATGCTTGCAAATATTTTTATGCGCTCTATGTGGTTTAGGGATGATGAAGACAGAAACTCCAATCAAATCTTTATGATTTTAGGAATAGTTGCTGCAATTCTTGCCCCACTCATTGCAACTCTCATCCAACTCGCAGTTTCTCGTAGAAGAGAGTATTTAGCCGATGCAAATGGAGCACTAATCACAAGATATCCTGATGGCTTAGCTGATGCTTTGGAAAAAATAGCAGACTACCCTCGCCCACTAAAACACGCAAATACTGGAACAGCACATTTATATATTGAAAACCCTTACAAAGCAGATACTGGAAAGACTAAGGGAAACTGGCTTGTTAATCTATTTTCTACCCACCCACCAATTGAAGAAAGAATAAAAATCCTCAGAGATATGTGATTTTGTTAAAAATCATCCTGAACGTTAGAGAAGGATCTCTAGTATAATATTCCTATGAATTATCTACTAATTATCCTCGGAAAAATAGTTTTGTGGATTAGTAAGACCTTTAATCTAGGATCCGGCTCCACTTGGCCAGGACATGTGGCAATGGAGACAAATCCCCGCTTTCTAAAACAGATTCTTAAGAAAAACCCAAATCTAAAGATTGTTTTGATTGCAGGAACAAATGGAAAAACCACAACCTCTCTAATGCTGAGAAAAGTTCTTGAAGAACAAGGTTTTAGTGTATTTCAGAATGAAGCAGGCGCAAATCTTCTCAATGGAATTGCATCAACAATAATTGCTAATTCCTCCATAACCGGCTCAATAAAGTATGACGTTGCAATTTTTGAGCTAGATGAAAGAAATGTGTCTCTGGCTCTCAAAGAAATAAAACCATATGCAATTATGCTTCTTAATATTTTTCGCGACCAACTTGATCGATATGGAGAAGTAAACCAAGTAACAAGCGATTGGCAAGAAGCTTTATCAAAAGTTGATAGCCAAACAATTCTTGTAACCAATGGTGATGATCCCGAACTTACATTTATTGCAAATAAATCAAAACTTCATAACTATTTCTTTGGTGTAGATGAAGAGCTAATGACTAAAAGCTCCGAACCAAGATCTAAGAACCAAGATCTAAGAACTGATACCGATTTTACATATTGCCCTAATTGCCAAACAAAACTTAAATATTCAAAAGTTTCTTTTTCTCACATGGGCAAATTCTCTTGTCCCAAATGCGGGCTAACAAATCCTGAAACAAAAACCTTTCCCAGTCTTCCCCACCCATTGTTTGGCTTATACAATATCTACAATACAAACGCTGCAGTTTTACTTGGCTCGGTAGCATTTGGCGTTGGCAAGGATACTGCTCACAAGGCACTCGAGAACTTTAAACCAGCTTTTGGGAGACAAGAAACAATAAAATACAAAAATCGTGAAGTCATAATGCTTCTTTCTAAAAATCCGGCAGGATTTAATCAATCAATAGAGGCCATGATTGATTCAAAGAAAAAAGGAAATGCATTGCTACTCCTAAACGACAGGATTCCAGATGGACGAGACGTTTCATGGATTTGGGATGTAGATTTTGAAAATATTCCAAAAGAATATGAAATTTTTGTATCTGGAGATCGCGCCTATGACATGGGTCTTAGAATAAAATATCTTGGAAACAGAAAGCTTGATACAAATATTTTTCAGGATTTAGAAAATGCAATTGACCAAGCGATATCAGCAACAAAGCCTGACGAAACTCTTTTTATTCTACCTACCTACTCTGCGATGCTTGAAGCTCGAAAGATTTTAACTGGAAAAGCAATATTATGAAAAAATTATCACTAACAATTGGTTGGCTGTATCCGGACCTCATGAGTACTTATGGAGATCGCGGAAATATCATAGTCCTACAAAAACGAGCTGAATGGCGTGGAATTGAAGCAAAAATAGAAGAAATATACCTAACGACCAGCGAAGAACGACTTGCAAACTGCGATCTCATCTTTATGGGAGGAGCACAAGATACTCAACAAGAAATTGTCGCTCGCGATCTAAACGGAAAGAAAGGAAAAGTATTAATCGAGAAAATAGAGGAAAATACGCCAGGCCTTTATATTTGTGGAGCTTACCAATTCTTGGGAAGATATTATAAAACTGCAGATGGCGTTGAAATTCCAGGACTAGGAATATTTCCACTATATACAGAGAATCCTGGCGTAAAAGCAGAAAGGCTAATTGGTAATGTAGTCATCAAACCCAACATAGAGAGTTTAACTCAAGATTTAATAGGCTTTGAGAATCATGGGGGCAGAACCCACATTGAAAAAGAAGATTTGGCTTTGGGAATGGTTGAAAAAGGATTTGGAAATAATGGCAGTGATAAAACAGAAGGAATCGCCTACAAGAATTCTTTTGGAACCTATCTTCACGGCCCAATACTACCCAAAAATCCACAACTTGCGGATTTACTTTTAACTCTAGCTTTAGAAGAAAAATATAAGGAGAAATTTAAACTAAAATCACTTGATGATTCAATTGAACAAAAAGCAAGAGAAACAGTCATTAAGTTCGCGAGTTAATAAAAGTCTCCAGATCCAATCTGAATTTAGGAATTCCTAACCCAAAATCGTCTTGAGCTATATCTGCTGTTAAGTCGCAATCGTGAACATTTCTTTCCAAAGCCAAGTTCATATTTTTTTGAGATAAAGTCATTACCTTAAAACTTGCTTCAGTTTTTAAATAGAATTCATTAATAACCGCTTTCAAAGCAGACGTAGTAGTATAACCCTCAACCAATTCATTAATTCTTTCAGCTAAATTTCTATCAATTGATTTTATTTTTTCAAATTCATCTAGCAGTACTGAAAAGGATTCTGAAAATTTAATTAGAGAGGCAATCTCTGAGACATCAAATATATCTTGAAATGCATTTTTGTCATAATTACTATCAGGACCATAAACTACAGCGTTTAAGAAAGAGCGGATTTGCTCAGGAGACGCAACACATATAGTTTTTCCTTTTCCAATTAGAGCCCCGAGATCTTCAACCATTGCAATGGCATCCTCGATATTTGGCACGCTATCTAGATTAGAGCCATCGAGATATTTTAACCCTTCTATAGCACCTTTCCCTCCAGATGCACCATTTGACAGTACGACAATAGTTGGAGGCAACTCGCCATGTGGTTTTAAAGCATTTTGTGACCTATATGATAAGTATTGCGGAAGATATCTTAGAGCGTCAAGTAATTCACTAGATTGCTGCAAGCTGAGAGGCTGTGACTTATCAACATCCGGTCCCAACACGCCTTCTAAATATGCATCCCTTACTCGACCCACTAATCCTAACATCGCCATATAGTTTACATTTAGCCTCTTTCTTTCAAGCCTGCTTATTGGTTTTTCGTGTGGATGACCGTGAGGATATCTACTTGGACTAGTCTTGAATGAGTTTGGAACAAAATCCCAATTTATGTCTTCGACATACTCTGGCCTATCACGATCTGAAGCCAAAGTAATACCAGATGCATCTATATAGGTAGTCCTATAAATTGTTATAAAACTAACAGGTTTCTTGTCTACAACAGACAACAATTCTTCTGATGAATTATTTAATTGTTCAGTCATATCAATATTATAGGATATTTTGTGCCTAAAATCAACTTTCCACTTGCTTGTGTGAGGCTAGCAAACTATAATTACTTTATGAAAATAGACGTTAAAAAGGTAGCAAAACTCGCAAATCTTGAGCTCAAAGAAGAAGATCTCCCAAAATTTGAAAAACAACTAAGCGAAATTATTGCATACGTAGATAAACTCAATACAGCCAATACAAAAGATGTACCAATAACCTCCCAGGTAACTGGACTTGAGAATGTAACCCGAGAAGACGTAACTGCTCCAGGGCTCACTCAAGAAGAAGCACTTTCCGGAAAGCATGAAACACATAATGGATTTTTTAAAGTCCCAGCAATCCTAGAAAATGAATAATATAACAATCAGAGCATACAGACCTGTTGATCGAGACCAAATTAAAGACTTAATGATGGAGTTTTCCAAATTCTTTGAGCCTATTGATCCGTGGAAAAGGGAAAATCAAGACTTTGATGCTATCTCTAAGCACTATATGAATAAAGTGTTTAGATACATTAAGAATCGATCGGGAATTATGTTTGTGGCAGAATTAGAAGGAACAATTGTAGGATTTGCTGCAACATTTTTAAGAAACCAAACATTTGAAGAAACATTATCAACAATGCCTATGAAACTTGGTCACCTAGAATCTTTATTTGTTACATCAGATTACAGAAGCAAAGGAATTGGAGAAATGCTCATCAAGCAAGCCGAAGAGTATTTTAGAGAGAAAGGATGTACACATGCTGAGATTGATGTTTTCGGCCCAAATACTAGAGCACATAGTCTTTATCTAAAACAGGGATATGTAAACGATAAAATATCAATGTTAAAGGTACTATGAAATTAAACGAATTAACTATTAAAGAAGCACGAACTGGATTAAAAGAAAAGAAGTTTTCTTCTGTAGAACTTACACAAAGCTATCTTGACCAAATAGATAGACTTAATCCCGATTTAAATGCTTTTATTACTATTAATGACAAGGCGATTGAGGAAGCAAAAGAGGCTGACAAATTAATTGCTGATGGAGAAGATCTTCCGCTTCTTGGTATTCCTCTTGCTCTTAAAGATATTTTTATGACTAAGGGAATAAAAACCACTGCAGCTTCAAACGTACTCCGCGACTATGTAGCACAATATGATGCCACTGCTGTTACAAAACTTAAGAACGCCGGAGTCATCACTCTCGGTAAAACTAATCTTGATGCATGGGCTCATGGATCAAGCGGTGAAAACTCAGACTTTGGTCCTACTAAGAACCCATGGAACAAAGATTACGTCCCTGGTGGTTCAAGTTCAGGATCAGCAACCTCAGTTGCAGCAAACATGGCGATTGCAGCTTCTGGTACAGATACCGGTGGATCAATAAGACTACCCGCTTCTTTTACAAATACTGTAGGATTAAAGCCTACTTACGGTTTAGTTAGTCGTTATGGAATTATTGCTATGGCCTCGTCCCTTGATACGATTGGACACTTTACAAAAACAGTTGAAGATTCTGCAATTTATCTAAACGTTACTGCCGGTCATGACCCAATGGATGCAACAACCCTTCGACAGGCTCAGGGCAAGCCCTTTGATTACCTGTCTGACATAAATAATGGAGTTAAAGGAATTAAGATTGGAGTTCCAAAAGAATATGTAGAAAAAGGATTAACTCCTGAAGTTAAAGAAAACTTTGAGAAAGTTAAAAAGCAGTTTGAAGACTTAGGTGCTGAAATTGTAGAGATTTCTCTACCCCACACAGAGTATGGAATTGCCTGTTATTACATAATTCAACCTTCAGAAGTTTCTTCAAATCTTGCTCGATATGATGGGATTCGTTACGGAAAGGACAGATCACACTTTGGAGATGAAGCGGTAAGAAGAATTATTCTTGGAACCTTTACGCTCTCTTCCGGATATTATGATGCATATTACAAGAAAGCCCAACAGGTAAGAACATTAGTGCGTCGTGACTTTGAAGAAGCTTTTAATTCGCTTGCTGGCGGAGTTGATGCAATAATTACTCCTGTCTCTCCTACTCCTCCTTGGAAATTTGGAGAAAAAATGGGAGATCCATTAGCCATGTACCTATCTGATGCACTAACTGTTACGACCAATATAGCTGGAGTTCCAGGGCTCGCTGTTCCATCTGGATTTATTGGAGATCTACCAACAGGATTCCAAATTTTAGGACCACAATTCTCGGAAAAATTATTATTTAGAATTGGACAAG
Source organism: Patescibacteria group bacterium (assembly GCA_035545675.1). Lineage (GTDB taxonomy): Bacteria > Patescibacteriota > Microgenomatia > Levybacterales > GWA1-39-11 > GWA1-39-11. The sequence continues at coordinate 6,926 of DASZYA010000028.1, read as the reverse complement.
CTTATGAAAAAACCCAAGAAAGGAAAACAATTAGCTTATAGCTTATAGCTTATAGCTTATAGCTTATAGCAAGGATTATATGAAAGATAACAATACGCCATCTGCAACACGCTATATGCCAGTAATTGGACTTGAGGTTCATGTAGAGCTAAAGACAAAATCGAAGATGTTTTGTCAGTGTAGCGCTAATTATTTTGGAGAAAAACCAAACACAGATACTTGCCCAGTTTGTCTTGGACTACCAGGAGCGCTTCCTGTTCCAAATAAGCAAGCAATAGAGTGGTGCGTAATGATTGCTCTTGCTCTAAATTGTAAGATTCTTAACAATTCTAAATTTGATAGAAAAAATTACTTTTATCCAGATCTTTCTAAGGGATATCAAATCTCCCAATATGATGAGCCATTTGGACTTGGTGGATTCATAATGGTAAGAAGCACCCCTGAAAGTAAAACTGAAGACAAAAAGATTGGAGTAACTCGCGTTCACATGGAGGAAGATACCGGAAAACTAACACATATAGAAGGCGCTTCGCTAATTGACTTCAATAGATCCGGAGTTCCACTCGTTGAGATAGTAACGGAGCCTGATTTTGAGAGTGCATTTCAAGTCACTCAATACCTTCAGAAACTTCAGCAAATTGTTCGCTACTTAGGAGTATCAAATGCAGACATGGAAAAGGGAGACATGAGACTTGAACCAAATATCTCACTTCGTGAGATAACAACTGACAACGAACCACTGACAACTGACAAATTACCCAAGTATAAAGTTGAGGTAAAAAATATTAATTCTTTCCGATTCGTAGCAAGGGCAATTGAGGAAGAAACCATAAGACAAGCTGAAATTCTTGATAAAGGAGAGTTACCACCTCAAGAAACAAGAGGCTGGAATGAAGCAAAAAATACGACCGTATCTCAAAGAATTAAGGAAGAAGCAAATGATTACAGATATTTCCCGGAACCTGATATTCCACCGATTATTATGTCTGATAAAGAGATAAACGATCTTAGATCACAGATACCAGAATTGCCGACAGAAAAACTTGAAAGATTTATAAAAGAATTTGGAATAACAGAATATGATGCAGAAATTTTAACTCGTGAAAGATCAACTGCGGACTATTTTGAAGAGGCAGCAAAAGAAGGTACAAAACACAATATTACTCCCAAGCAAATTGCAAACTACATTATTAACAAAAAACCAAATCTTGATGAAACTGTTCCAACAGAATTAGTTGAATTAATTTTAACTTCACAAAAAACAGAGGACGTATCTGAGGAAGACTTGAACAATGCAATTACAAAAGCATTTGAAGACAATCCAAAAGTTGTAGAGGAATATAAATCAGGCAAAGTTCAAGTTATAGGGTTTTTGATTGGAAAAACACGCGCTCTACTCCCAGCCGGTTCGTCCACAGTGGGCATTAAAGAAGCGATTGAAGAAAGACTAAAATAAGTGATAGAATGTCTGCATGGGTGATGGTGATCAGGAAATACAAGGAATAAATCCTCAAGAAGAAAGAAGGAAAAACCCTCCACAAGAAACTAAAATAACCCCTCAGCAAGCTCAATTACAAGAAAAGGAAGAAGAAACGCCTGGGTATATTGAGAGATATGCGAAAGTATTTGGGAAACTAGGCAGAGAAAGAATGGAACAAGGTGTAGGGAAAGACCGAGGACCAGATATGAACCATATGCATTATGAAGCAATGGCACTCACTGATAAAGATATTGATCCGGGGACCGGAACATTAAACAGGGGCGCCATATTAGAAGAGGCTGGAGATATTGCTAACGAAATAAAGAACACAGGGGAATCAGTAGTCATTGGAATGATTGATTTTAATTATTTTAGAGATGTTAATACTCAATATGGGCACCTAGGTGGAGATAAGGCTATAAAGATCCTAGCAAGAGGCATGAGACATTCTATTAGGGCAAAAGATAAACTAGGAAGATATGGTGGAGACGAAATGTTGGTTGTATTAAGAGATATTTCAGAGGAGGATGCTCAAAAATTGATAGAAGAAAGAGCATTCGATGCAAAAAATATAATACCTGGATTAACTGTTACGGTTGGGTTAACGAAGATGATTCCTGGTGATTTAGAACAGTCAATAACTAATGCGGATGATACGGCTTATGTTGCAAAAGAAGACGCTCACAAAAACTACTCTAATGAAGCAAGAACTTTCTCAAGTTTAACAGAAGAAGAGAAAGACATGCTCGAAAAAAAGAGGCAGGAAGTAGAATTAAAGAGAATTAACCCAACACTAAAGATGAAAAACGTAGCCTAATATGGCAGATTTTGTACACCTCCATAATCACTCGGAGTATTCACTTTTAGACGGACTATCAAAAGTAGGGCCAATGGTTGAACGTGCCAAAGAACTCGGGATGAATGCTATTGCAATCACGGACCACGGAGCATTATACGGGGCAATAAGATTTTACAAAGCCTGTCGCGACGCAGGAATTAAACCAATTATTGGATGTGAGATCTACATAACCTCTGGGTCTCGTCATGAAAAAAATGCAGAAGCAAAAGATTATAACCACTTAATTTTATTAGCAAAAAACAATGACGGGTATAAAAACCTTATGAGAATAGTATCCGCTTCATACCTTGAAGGATACTATTACAAACCGAGAACAGATATAGAGTTATTAAAAAAATATAGCGAGGGACTAATTTGTCTTACCTCCTGCCTTAATGGTTTTGTGTCAGATCCTCTAATGCAAAACAAGGAAGCTGAAGCCACAAATAGACTTGAAAAACTTATGGATATTTATAAAGAAAATTTGTACTTGGAGATTCAAAAACATCCTAATCTACCGGAACAAGATATCCTTAACGAAAAACTTGTTGAGTTGTCTAAAAAATATGGCGTACCATTAGTTGCCACAAATGATAATCATTACACAAGAAGAGAAGACGCAGAAGCTCAAGAAATTCTATTATGTATAGGAACCCAAACCACAATTGATACTCCAAATAGAAAGCTTTCAATGATTGGGTCACCAGGATTCTACATCAAGTCAGGGGATGAAATGGCAGCAGATTTTCCAGAGTATCCCGAGGCAATTTCTAATACAGTCAAAATTGCAGAAATGTGTAATATAGAGCTCTCTCTTGGAAAATGGATCATGCCGGTATTCGAGGTTCCAGACGGGAAAACAGCAGCTGAATATTTAAGTGAAAAAGTTATGGAGGGTCTCGAAAATAGATATGGTGAAGTTACTCCAGAAATCAAAGAAAGGTCTGAATATGAACTTTCAATTATTATTAAAAAAGGTTACGAAGCTTACTTTCTAATTGTTGCAGATTTTGTTAACTGGGCAAAAAATAATGGCATATCTGTTGGCCCTGGTCGTGGATCAGCCGCAGGATCTATTGTTTCGTACGCCATGAGAATCACAGACGTTGATCCCTTCTTCTTTAAACTTCCTTTTGAGAGATTTTTAAACCCACTACGCCCTTCTGCTCCTGATATAGATCTAGATTTTGCAGATATAAGACGCGATGAAGTTATTAAGTATGTTACCTCAAAATATGGTGAAGACAAAGTTGCCCAAATTATAACATTTGGAACTATGGAAGCCAGAGCTGCTGTTCGTGACGCAGGACGTGCTCTTGGACTACCCTATGCAACTCCAGATAGATTAGCAAAAATGATACCACCTGGCTGGCAAGGACATGCGATGACAATAGATAATGCACTTACTCAAAGTCCTGAGCTTTCTTTAGCCTACAGAACGGAACCTGATACAAAAAGGCTGCTTGATCTTGCAAAAAAACTTGAGGGAGTTGCTCGTCATGCATCAGTTCATGCAGCAGGGGTTGTTATTGCTGATAAGCCCCTCACAGAATACACCGCACTTCAGAGGGAAACTAATGGAGATAAAGTTATTACTCAATATGATATGTACACAGTTGGAGAAGATGGAGTTGGACTGCTTAAAATGGATTTCTTAGGATTAAGAAATCTAACCATTATAGAAGAGACTTTAAGATTTATTAGGGAAAATAAAAACGTAGAAATTGACTTATCTACCCTACCCGTTGATGACAAAAAATCTTTTGAACTATTATCAAGTGGAGAAACTACGGGTATCTTCCAGCTAGAATCTCCGGGTATGAGACGCTACATTAAAGAACTAAGACCAACTACTATTTTTGATCTACAAGCAATGGTAGCTTTATATAGGCCTGGACCTATGGCAAACATCCCTGAGTTCATCAAAAGAAAGCATAATCCTGCGCTTATCACTTATCCCGATCCAAGACTCAAGGACATTCTCACTCAATCTTATGGAGTTTTAACCTATCAAGATGACGTTCTTCTAACTGCTATTAGGCTTGCCGGATATTCCTGGCTAGAAGCCGATAAATTCCGTAAGGCGATGGGTAAGAAAATTCCAGCAGAAATGAAGAAACAGGAAGAATTGTTTGTTAAGGGATGTATTGAAAATGGACTATCAGAGAAAAAAGCCCATGAATTCTTTGACTTAATTGGACCCTTTGCAGGTTATGGATTTAATAAAGCACACGCTGCGTGCTATGCAACCATTGCCTTTAGAACTGCTTATCTAAAAGCCCATTATCCAGTTGAATTCATGACTGCCCTTCTCACTGCTGAGTCTCGTGGAACAAGTGGCCCCGCAAGAAATGAAAAGATCGCTCAAGCTATTGCTGAATGTAAAAGACTTAATGTCAAAATTCTTCCACCGTCTGTCAACAAGTCATTACCTGACTTTAGCATTGAAGATGGTATTAATATTCGTTTTGGACTTTCCGCTATCAAAAACGTTGGAGGTGCCGCTATTGGAACCATAATTGAGGCAAGAAATGATGGAGAATTTGTAAGTCTATCTGATTTCTGCAATAGAGTTGATCTCGCAAAGGTAAATAAAAAAACCATTGAAAGTCTTGTAAAGGCAGGAGCAATGGATGAATTTGGCAAAAGAGCTGCTCTACTATCTATTTACCCAGATATAGTTGAAAAGATCGCTCGAGAAGCAAAGAAAAAAGATAAAAACCAATTCAGTTTATTTGATGATGAACCAACTCCAACTAAAACTGCTTACGAGATGAAGATGGATAACTCAATGGAAGAATTTAGCGACCGTGAAAAACTCGCCTTTGAAAGAGAATTGTTAGGTTTTTTCCTAACAGATCATCCACTCAATCAAGAGCTTGATCAAATAAATAGTAAAACTACTCACCCAATAGCAAATCTTTCTGAAGAAAAAGAAGGAACTAGAATTAAAGTGGCTGGGATTTTATCTACAGTCAAAAAAATATTAACAAGAAAAAATAATAGCGAAATGGCCTTTGCAACTTTAGAAGACCATGTAGGATATAGCATTGAGTGCGTAGTATTTCCAAAAATTTTTGAAAGTTACAAATATCAACTACAAAAAGACAATATAGTGTTTATAGAAGGCAAGCTTAACTTTAAAGACGAACAACCCGTAATAATAGTCGATACTCTCGAGCAAATCCAATCAAACTAACACTTTGCTTCAAATAACCGTTGACGGAGGCTCGCATATTCTATACAATATGATCGTTTATGTCCGAGGTCTCATTAGCACCTGAGGTCATTTTTAATATAGGTAATATCAAATTTACCAATACCTTCCTTGCGACGCTCGCAATTGATGCAATTCTTCTAACTTTCGTTTTTGCAGTTAAGAAAAATTTAAAACCAATTCCCGGAAAACTACAAGTTATTGCAGAGTCGGCTGTTGATTATTTTTATACAACCACAGAACAAATTGCCGGTAAATTCGCAGATCCCATCTATCCCTGGTTTGCTTCATTTTTTATATTTATTTTTGTTACAAATCTTGTTGGATTATTTCCAGGATTTGGATCCATAGGTTTTTTTACTGTAGAAAACGGAACAAAAGTGTTTACACCATTGCTTCGCGCTGGAACTAGTGATTTCAATACCACCTTTGCTCTTGCAACAATATCTTTGGTCGCAACACACTACTTAAGCATTAAATATAATGGTATTGGGAATTATCTAAAAAGATTTTTTTCTCTTAATCCAGTACTTTTATTTGTGGGAATCCTTGAATTAATTTCCGAGATTACAAAGGTAATCTCTCTATCCTTTAGACTCTTTGGAAATATTTATGCAGGGGAGGTAGTAATTCACACAATAAATTCAATATTTGCCTATATTGCTCCTATACCATTTTTATTGTTAGAATCAATTGTCGCTTTTGTTCAGGCATTAGTATTTGCTATGTTAACAATGGTCTTCATGTCGATTCTAATTAATCCACATGAAGAAGGGGCTCATTAATCTATGAATATAAAATCTATAAAATATAAAACGAAGGGAGGTGGGCATTAAATGCAGTTTACTATTACTGGAGGACTCGTAATAGCAGTTGGAGGAATTTTTCCAGCAATTGCAATTGCACTTATCGGTTCTAAAGCTATGGAAGCAATAGGAAGAAATCCTGAAGCTTCTAATAAAATTTTACCAGCGATGCTTTTAGCCATGGCTTTTGCTGAGGCTATCGCAATTTACGCTCTTATCTTGGCTTTTGTTGGATAAGTCCTAATTTAATTCATTATGGAATTGTTTAAAGATTTTGGTTTTGATCCAGTATTTTTTACTGCTCAAATAATTAATTTCTTAATAATAGCTTTTGTATTCAAAAAGTTTTTATATAAACCTGTCTTGAAGACTTTGAAAGATAGACAAAAAGAAGTTAAACAGGGGCTGATAGACGCTGAAAATGCCCATAAATCACTGGAGGAAGCAGAAAATAGAAAGGATCAAATTATAAAAAAGGCAACAGAGGAAGCAGAAAAAATTATAGAGGAAACGAAAATTAGCGCTGAGGAGATGAGAGCAGAGCTTAATAGTGTGGCAAAACGCGAAGCTGAACGGATTATTGAA
>DASZYA010000027.1:0-26576 GCA_035545675.1 Patescibacteria group bacterium | reverse complement strand
TACTTCTTTAACCGGTTCACAAATTGATTTATCTTGACCCACACAAAGAAGTATATTTGCAACAGCTGTTCCAGCTGCTCCGGCCCCATTTATAACAACTTTTAAATCTGTTAGCTTTTTATCTGCTAGCTTTGCTGCGTTAATGAGAGCAGCCAATATTACTATTGCAGTTCCATGTTGGTCATCATGAAAGACCGGTATTCCAATTCCTTGAAGCGCTTCTTCAATTTCAAAACAGCGAGGAGCAGAAATATCTTCCAGGTTAATACCGGCAAACATGGGGGAGATATTTTTAACAAGATTTATAATTTCAAAAGATTCTTGCGTAGCAACGGTTAGGGGAAATGCATCAATATTTGCGTATTCTTTGAAAAGGAGGGCTTTGCCTTCCATTACGGGAATTGCCCCATATGGTCCGATATTCCCCAGTCCAAGAACTGCAGATCCATCAGATACAACAGCAACAGTATTTCCTTTTATGGTTAGCTCGTAAGCGAGCTTTGGATCTTCGGCTATTTTTCTACTAACCTCTGCAACACCAGGAGTGTAGACAAGAGACAGATCATGCTTATCCTTAACTTCTGTTTTTGCCTTTACCTCAAGTTTACCTTTGAGTTTTTTGTGTAATTCAACTGCTTCTTCGTATATGTCCATAGGGGTTAATAAAACGATGAGCGGGGAACCAGACTCGAACTGGCGACCTTCTCCTTGGAAGGGAGACATTCTACCACTGAACTACCCCCGCAATAGTGTAAATTATAGCTCATTATGACCACAAGCTCAACTGCTTACAAATTTCTTACCTTTATCTTGTTCTTAATTTACTTAAGCAATTTAATATATGTCTATGAGTAAAAAGAATTTAAGCGGAGTAGTACTAGCATCAGTTGCAGCAGGCGCCGTAGCAGGGGCTGCCGCAGTTGGACTTTCAAGTGAAGAAAACAGAAAAAAACTAGGTAAAGTTTTAGAAGACATAAAAGATCAAGCACAGAAAACAACAAAAAAAATCCAAAATGATCCAGATGTAAAAGACGCCCTAAAAAGAGGTAAAAGAGTGGTAAAAACTACAGCTAAAGAGGTTAAAAAGGAAGGGAAGCCCGTTATGAAAAGAGCAAAAGCCAGAGCTCAGAAGGAGTTAAACTAGTATGGATTTACAAACGGCATTTTACATTATAGGAATTATAGCCATGGTACTATTTATCGCAGTAATGGTTGGTGCATTGTTGTTTATGTTTTATGTTAGAAGACTAATAGGAAAGACACAAAAAGCTGTTGTTGGAAAAATTGTTGAATATACCCGTCCAGTTGATGTAATAACAGGAATTGGAAGTGCAGTGCTTGATAACGTTCTCCTAAAACTCAAAAGCAATCTTGGGATGAGATAGGATTTGACTCATGTAGTGCTATCTAGTAACATCAAATCCTATATGTTAGAAGCAGACCTCCACAGAGTTATTACAGATTTTTCCGTTCCAATAATTGATATGCGAGGTAATCCAAGAGCCTTACCGATTATTCAAGAAAGAGAATCTGATTCCTACCCCAAAGTTCCAATTGTTACAGCACATTATTCAAATAGTCCTCACTTAGAGGGAATTCGGGTGGAAGGGAAGCAAAAACTAATAGAAGCCGTTGGAATTCCAAACCTTTTACTTGCAGTACCGAACTTTTCAGAAGTAAGAGATAATCCTATTACTCATCCTGGATCAAAATCTAAATATTTGGTAGAAATGAGACTTGGAAATGATATATTTATGGTTTCAACGCTTGCACCAAATATGTTAACTTCTGTTTCTCATTATCATTTAGAGAAACTGCCGCAAGACATGAGACTCAGTCTACCTGATTCAGACATTGAAGATACCTATCTTACAGATCCTACTGAAAAACTTAAAACTGAGAATGCAGATCTACCCCCACTAGACGAGACAGATATTCTCCCAGGCATTGAATATTATGATATTGTATATGGGCTTGCTATATTGCATCACACAAATGGGGACAAGGGATACCCTATGCCAAAACACTTTGCGGTCGAACCAGGTGTTACTCATCGCATGGAAGCTGGACCCAAAGGAGCTGTTTTTGCTATTCGTATGAAAAATGCAGCTCTTTATCCTCCGGAGTTAAGACACATACATATTGAAGGAAAGTAGTGTGTCGGGGTGAGAGGAATTGGACCTCCTGCTTCTCGGTCCCAAACCGAGCGTTCTACCGATGAACTACACCCCGAGAAGTATATTTTACGAACAAATCATTCAAAAAACAACTTTGAAATGTTAAAATATAGCTATGAACTTATTGTATGATTCCCTTTTTCTAACTTTTCTTGCTTCAATCCTATCTTTGATTCTTGTGTCTTTCCTATTAATATATGAAAGAAAAATTAAGTCATTGTCCTTTCATCTTGTCTCTTTTGGGGCAGGAGCACTTCTTGCAACAGGATTTACAGATACACTTCCAGAGGCAGTAGACAAAACTGCAAATGCGTTTTTGTATACCACAATATTTATTGCTCTTTTCTTTTTAGTAGAACGTGTATTCTTACACTTTCACCACCACGATCATGAGGAATCCATGAATAAAACAAAAAAATTAGTACCATTTTTAATGTTCGGGGATGCTATGCACAATTTTATTGACGGTTTATCAATTGCTACAACCGTAATCGTTTCTTTGCCTCTTGGAATAGTAACCACAATTGCAGTTTTTTTTCACGAAATACCTCATGAACTTGGAGATTTCGGAATACTTCTCCATGCCGGTTACAAAAGAGATAAAGTAATTAAATTCAATTTACTCACAGCGCTTGCTGCTTTTGTAGGAACGTTCTTAGGATTTATTTTTGGTTCCCAATCTCCTGAACTTATTGGAATATTATTGTCATTAACAACTGCAAATTTTATTTATCTATCTTTGGCAGATTTGCTACCAGAAGTTCACGAGCAAGCAGAAGGAAAACTACTTATCCATACATTACCATTTTTCCTGGGAGCAGCAATAATGCTTATCCTCGCATTTTTTCTCAAAGGTTAGTTTGTTAAAATAGGATAGTGAAAAAAATTCTTTTAGCTCTTACTCTATTCCTCTTTTTTTTATTTCTTCCAAAAACAACTTTTGCTCAAGCAAATCTACCTCATGATGAATATTACAAAGCAAAAGTTGACTCAATACCAAATGAGGGACAAGTTATAAATGACGGCAAAACTAATTTATTTCAAGATCTGAAGCTAAAAATTGAAGGTGGAAGTGCAAATGGAAAAATTGTCGATGTCCATTACGGTGATCCTATTACTTTAACTAAAGATAAGGAGCTCCAAGTGGGAGATGAGATTGTACTTCTAAAATCTATAAATCCGAATGGAAAAACTACTTATTCAGTTTATGACGTTTATAGATTTAACAGAGTAATAATTACCTTAATATTGTTCTTTGCATTAGTTATTTTAATAGCTGGAATTAAAGGGGTAGGATCACTCGTTGGTCTAATAACAAGTCTTGGTGTAATTCTACTATTTATAGTTCCGAATATATTGCAGGGTAGAGACCCTCTTCTTATAAGTATTCTTGGATCGCTTATCATACTTTTTGTATCTACTTATGTTGCTCATGGAGTATCAAAGCAAACAACGGTTGCTCTTGTTTCTACATTTTTTGCGCTTTTCTTAACTGCATTTCTTGCAACAATTGCAACCAACGCTACAAGCTTAACGGGGGTAGGAAATGAAGATATTGCATCCTTAGCAATTGGGACAACAAGTATTATAAGTCTGAAGGGATTATTTTTGGGTGGAATTATAATAGGAACGCTTGGAGCATTAAATGATGTAACCATAACCCAGGCAGCTGCGATTTTTGAAATTGCAACACTTGATAAAGAAATAAAATACAAAAACTTAGTTAAAAGAGGATTTAATATTGGGAGAGAGCACATTCTTTCTTTGGTTAATACGCTCGTTTTAGCTTATGCTGGATCATCTTTATTTATCTTTATTTTCATAGTCCTCAATCCAAATAAAATGCCTTACTGGGTAATATTTAATACAGAGACAATTAGTGGAGAGACGATATCAACAATAGTAGGGTCAGCTGGCTTAATCTTAGCTGTACCCATCTCAACTCTTTTAGCCTCTTGGGTAGTCCTTAATTTGAAGTATAAAAAGAAGTAGTGGACCGAAAGAGATTCGAACTCTCAACCCCCTCCATGCCATGGAGGTACGCTACCATTGCGCCATCGGCCCGTAATAAACTATTATTCTAACAAATGGGATATTTAAAATCTATTGGAGGAGTAACAAAATTAACCCTTCGACATGCTCAGGGTTAATTTTGAAATCTAATTGTCAAAAACTCCGATCCTAAAGGTAGTAAATTGAAGTCTTTGTGTAGCCCAAAACTAAAATCATTGTAGCAAATATTTTCTTGATTAAAAGGCATCAAACAACATATAAGTACACCAAAATAAATTGCTTGCGATTAGGTGTTAAAATATATCCATGCAACAGCCATTGGCAGAACGGCTTCGTCCAAAAACAATAGAAGAATACATTGGACAAACACATCTTCTTGGAACAGGTGCACCAATTCGCCGAATGCTTGAAAACAAAGTTGTAACCTCAATGATTTTATGGGGACCACCGGGAGTAGGAAAGACTACCTTGGCAAATTTAATAGCAAACTATATTGATGCAGAATTTGTAGCATTTTCTGCCGTTACTTCCGGAGTAGCAGATGTTAGAAAAGTTATTGAAAAGGCGAGTGAGATAAGAAAAACTAACCATCAGCAAACTGTTTTATTTGTAGATGAAATACATAGATTTAATAAAGCCCAACAAGATGCTTTTCTACCAAGCGTGGAGGATGGAACAATAATTTTAATAGGTGCTACAACTGAAAACCCGGGATTTAGAGTTAATGCACCACTTATTTCTCGCTCACAAGTTTACGTTTTGAATTCTTTAACAGATGAAGATTTAGAGAAAATTGTTAAGCGAGGAACAAAAGAATTCAAAAAGACTAAATGGAGTAATGATGCAATTAAACACATTATTAAACAGGCAAATGGAGACGGGCGAACTGCTCTAAACGCAGTTGAACTTGCAGCAAGTATCTCAAACAATATTGATCTAAAAGTTGCAGAAGAGGCAGTTCAACAAAAAGCAATTTTCTATGATAAAAAGGGGGACTGGCATTACGACACAATATCAGCCTTTATAAAATCCATGAGAGGAAATCAACCAGATGCAACTCTTCATTACTTAGCAAGAATGATAAAGGCAGGAGAAGATCCAATATTTATAGCAAGGAGGATGGTTATTTTTGCTTCAGAAGATATTGGAAATGCTCAACCAACAGCCATGGTATTAGCAACTGCGTGCATGCAGGCAGTTCATATGATAGGAATGCCTGAGGCAACATTAATTCTTTCTCAAACCGCAACATATCTTGCAACTGCTAAGAAATCTATAGCATCAACCATGGGAATTTCCCAGGCTCTAAGCGACATAGATATAGAAAGTCTTGACCCGATTCCGCTACATCTTAGGAACCCTGCGAATAAAGTGATGAAGAATCTAAACTATGGAAAGGGCCATACCCGTTATCCCTGGTTGGTAGAAAAAGAAACTGGAAGCAAAGTAGAGCAAGAATATATGCCCAAAAACCTAAAAGGCAAAAAATACTACAAGGAAGATTGGAAATAAGAAACAACAATACTTGATACTTTATACTTAATACCTGATACTATTCTAATGACTGGAAGAACTCATGATTTAGCCGCATTCACAGCACTAATGGGAACAATAGCTTATACGCCCATTCCGCATATAACACTTGCTACTGGGATAGTAGCTTTTGGAGCAAATATGGTAGGGGGACTTGCCCCAGACATAGATCAACCAACTGCTCACTTTTACAGAAATGAAAGAGGAGGTTTTTTTGCAGCAAAACTTATCACCCCATTATTAGGAGGTCATAGATATATATCTCATTCGCTTATTGGGTTGTTTATTTTTGGTTTTGTAGCAAATGAAGTATTAAAGCTAACTTCTTCTGTATTAATAGTTAATCAAACAGTTGTGTGGTGGGCATTCATGATTGGGTTTATATCTCATCTAGTTATGGATTTATTTACAGAAGAAGGAATACCACTATTATTTCCAATTCCCATAAGATTTGGCTTTCCACCATTAAGGGCTCTTAGGCCTAAAACGGGTGGAGTAGTAGAAAAATCTTTTGTCTTTCCAATGCTACTTTTAATTAACGTATATTTATTCTACAGTCACTACAAAGTCTTCCTCCATTTCCTCAAAAGCTTAAGTTAGTTGAAGCCAGACCCCATATAAAGTAAAATACATAATATTGCCTGGGTGGTGGAATGGTATACACGCACGCCTTAAGAGCGTGTGGCGAAAGTCATGCGGGTTCGAGTCCCGCCCTAGGCACAATAGGGACGAGAAGTTCATCCTGAGCTCGTCGAAGGAAGTCCCGCCCTAGGCACCAACTTACTGATGAGGTGGAGGAACCATACCCAGAGTTTTAAGAGAGTAATCCAGCAAATCCTTCATTTCTTGTCTTCTATTTTCTGCATTAAGCAATATCGCAATTATTTTGTGCCCTCTAAAATCGAGAAATGTCACCAAACAAAGTCCTGCCTCAGGCGTATAACCGGTCTTTACACCCTTAACACCAGGATATGAGGTTAATAAATTAGTTTCATTAAACAACGCATAATATTTATGATCGGAATCTGCTGGAATTTCATGCTCAACAGTTCCAACAACTCTTGTAAAATCTGGATCAAGGAGTGCATAACGAGTCATTACCAATAAATCGTAAGCAGTTGAATATTGGTTACCATCTCCCTCAAGTCCAGTAGGATTTGTAAAGTGTGTATCGGCAAGCCCCAGGTCCTCAGCCTTTTTATTCATAAGATATAAGAAATTACTTCTTCCTACCTTACTATTTTGAGCAATAGTTTCGGCTGCGTCATTGCCAGACGTCAAAACTAATCCATATAACAAATCATCAAGTTTGAGCTTTTCCCCCTCAGACAAACCCATCGTATCTTCACCTATTGTTGCAGCATCTTTGGAAACAGTGAGCTTGTCTTCTAGCTGCATAGATTCCAGGGCAATCGTAGCTGTCATAATCTTTGTTAAAGATGCAATCGGCATACGTTGTCTTATATTTTTTTCGTAGAGAAGAGAGTTTGTAGTTACATCATAAGCTAGCGCTGACTCTGCCGTTAGATTTGGCTTTTTTATTCCTTTATCCATTAAGGTAAGACTTGGTTTCCAATATTCGTCCTCAGCTCCCAAAACGCTTGGGAATCCATTCTTAAGAATATCTGGAAGCGGAGAAGCCATAGAGGTCTGAGTAGAATTAGTATTTAATTTAAGCCTAACAAGTCTTGGGTATAATGCCACTACGCAGCACCCAATTAAAAAGACAAGTGAAAAAACAAATTTTTTCATTAGGTAGAATAAACAGTATAGCTAAAATTATAAGCTATTTAAATTAGGAGGAATTAGGTTTGTCTTCTAATTAGTCTTGCGTCATAAACTATTTGCATAGTACGACCTTCATTATCTTCAATTTCATTTGATCCGGAAAGTCTTTGATATTCTTGAAGGTAGGAATTCATAGATTCTTTTATCTCTTTTATCTCAAGCTTTGCCTCTTTAAGCTTATTTACAATGTGGCTAACATCTGGTCTTTTGAGAATTTCAGCTTTTGTAGAATTTCTTACCTTTTGTGCTTCTTTTACTGTTTCTTCGTGCTGCTTGTAGGTTTCGTCATTTCCAAGAACTGAGTTAATCATCTCCTGATGTTCTCCAGCCCCATTTTGTAGCTTAGCAATTTTGTCTAAATTCTCTTTAATAAGACTCTCAAGGCTTTCTAATACCAAAAGCTGAGATTGACCAGAAGAAGCATCGTTAGAATCATTAACTACTGGCTCTTTTTCAGAAACTTCTTCCTCAATTACACCTTCTACTATTGTATCTGTTTGATCTTGTGCGTCATCCATAGGATATAAATATATACAATTTCATCTTTTTAAATCAATAGGCAAAATTGTATATAATATTGCTATGAGGAAATTTATAGTAGGCATAGTTTTGTTTTATTTCAAGTTTTTTGCAAAAATTGCGCTTTTAATTCACAAACCTATTACTATTGGAATTGCAGGGTCTGTTGGTAAATCATCAACCAGAAACGCACTTGAGGCTATTCTCAAAGACTACAAAAAAACAAAAATTGTAAGAGGAAATTCTGAAACCGGAGTACCTCTAGGAATTTTAGAAATAGAAATGGAGAGCTACAAGCTACCTCAATGGCTCAAAGCAATTGCTCTTTCCCCTTTTAAAATTATGGCAACCAAAAAATATGTCTACATGATTGTAGAAATGGGAATAGATGATCCTTTTCCACCTAAAAATATGGAATATCTTCTAAGCATAATTAAACCGGATATATCTATCTCTCTAAATATTTCCGCAACTCATACACTTCAGTTTTCAAAACTACTTAATAGAAAACCAAAAGATAAAGAAGACTACGAATTTTTGCTAGAAAAAATAGCAGAAGAAGATACAAAAATCATTAGTAAGTCTGGCTGCAAGTTAGGCATATACGACAAGGATAATAAATACTTAGATAATGAATTGAAAAACTTTAAAGGAACTGAACTATTAACGTTTGGTAAATCTACTTCAAATAATATTTATTTTGATGAATACATGGTGGATACCGATGGAACTGAATTCACGTTCGTACTCGATGGACAAAAAATAGATATAAAGCTAAAGCACCTAGTCTTACCTGAAGCCTATAGAGAAGTATTGGCACCAGCCATATTAACAGCCTACAAGCTTGGAATAGATACAAAAACGATAACAGAGAATCTGGAAAACAATTATTCCTTACCAAAAGGAAGAGCAAGTGTATTCAAGGGAATAAAAGGTACAATAATAATAGATTCTTCTTATAATTCTTCAAAACTTGCTGTTATAACATTTTTAAAATTAGCAAAAAACTTAGCAGAAAAGAAAAAGACAGAAGTAGCTTTCTTAATGGGAGATATGAGAGAACTCGGAGATTTGGCGGAAAAAGAACACAAAGAAATAGCAAAACTTATAAATGAGTGTGTAGATTATTTATACTGTGTAGGTCCACTCACCCATGAATTTGTAATCCCAAATGTTTCAAAGAATATTAAAAAATCAATTTGGTTTGAAAACTCCAACGAAGCCGGGAAGTTTTTAGCAGAACATTTACCAAAAGGAGTGATCTTGCTTGTTAAGGGATCTCAAAATAATATCTTCTTAGAAGAAGCTATTAAGCCTTTGCTATTGAATAAAGAGGATGAAAAAAAATTACCAAGACAGGAAAAATACTGGAAAAAAAGCTAACTCTTAGTCCTTGCTTCAATCGCCTTTTGCAATGCGTCCTGGTCACTCCATGGAACCTCACCATGACCCATATTCATAGACTGTTCATGTCCTTTGCCCGTAACAACTATTGTATCTCCTGGTTCTGCAATCTTGACAGCAAACTCTATGGCTTTTTTTCTATCATTAATCTCAAATAATGCCTTCTTATCCGTAACCTTATCCAAGCCATTAAAATCAGAAGTTACAAATCCTGCCATACCCAACTTTATCTGTGAATTTATATCTTCTACTCTTTCATTTCGGGGATCTTCTGCGGTGAGTATTATGATGTCCGCATTTTCGCTTGATTTTGTACCCATAAGAGGTCTTTTAGACATGTCTCGCTGTCCTGCGGAACCAAAAATATGAATAAGTCTTTTCTTAGTAGTTTTTCTTAGAATTGGTAAAACCCTCGCAAATGAATTTGGTGTGTGAGCAAAATCAACAATGGCTCTAAAATCTTTGTCATAAATTATTTCCTGCCTGCCCTTTGGGAATTTAAATGTAGCAAGCGCTTCCTTTATTTTTGATTTATCAACTCCTAAAACCTCTGCCACAGAAATAGCGGCCATAAAATTCTCGTAATTAAAATTAAACTCATCTGGAAAGCTTATCCCAACAGATTTTGGATTAAAATCGGCAACTTTATTTTTTATAGAATATGTAAATATTTTCTTTGAACCAATATACGTTTTGATTAATTTATAAGATCCATCATCTATATTAAGTATAGAAATATCGGATCTTTTAAAAAGCTTACTTTTTACCTTCACATATTTTTCATAAGTGCCATGATAGTCTAGATGTTCATGCGTAACATTTGTCAAAACCCCTATCTTAAACTCAATACCTTGAGTTCTATTCTGATCTAAAGCATGAGATGTCACCTCAAGTACTAAATATTCTGCGCCATCACTTCTAGCTTTTGCAATATAACGCTGAAGCGCAAAGGGAGAAGGAGTAGTAGTGTGAAGACCGGTATCATAAGTTTTTTCACCAATTTGGGCTGCAACAGTTGTAACCATAGCGGCATTATATCCGGCAGTTTTCAAAATATGAAAAATAAGGCTCGAGGTTGTAGTTTTACCATCCGTTCCTGTAACACCAATCGTTGGTATCTTTCTTCTGCCTCTTGCGTACACCAAGTTAGCAGTTTCTGCTTCGATCGCATGTGCAATATTTTTTATTTTCCTAAGCATATACACTCTCATTCTACCATAATAGAAGCCTTGACAAAGAATAAGCAAAAGACTACTCTCAAAATAGAATAGGTATCATAAAGATACGTTTAATCTTGACACTGGAGGAGGTGAGTATAGATGAAAATATTACACATAGTAGCATACGTTCTACTTTTTGTAGGAGGTCTTAATTGGGGATTGATTGGGCTTTTTAATTTTAACTTAGTAAATTCTTTATTAAGCACAATGCCCGTTGTAGAACAAGGTGCATACGTTTTAGTTGGAGTAGCAACAGTTTATATTATTGCTACACACAGAACTGATTGTAAGGTATGTTCTGGAAAATAATTAAATTTTTCCAAAAAAATAAGCTTCACCATTAGTAAATTACTAAGTGAAGCTTATTTAAATTTACACTTATCCTCTGTCGTCAAAGTCATTCCTTCTGTCATCTCTTCTACCACCGCCGTTATCGTTTCTATCCTTCATAGGATATGCTTCTTTAACAACCAATTGTCTTCCTCCCAAAGTTGACCCGTTAAGTGTTTCAACAGCTTTTGCTGCTTCTTCTGCAGTAGCCATTTCTACAAATCCAAAACCTTTACTTCTTCCAGAGTATCTGTCTGTTATAACTTTAGCTGAAGTAACTTGACCTGCTGGTGCAAAGTGTGCTGCTAGCTGATCATCTTTTGTTTCGTAAGGAATGCCTGCGACGAATAATCTTGTGCTTGCCATAATATTTATCTCCTCCTTTCGCTAAAAGATCCACAAATAAGTAATTCAGAGTGATAGGGAAAGGTTATAGGCATGAGAAACGGGAGCTCAAAGGCAAGAGTATTTAAATAGTGTTACAGTTATTATAACATAAAACCTAAAAAAACAATATCAATCCTTAAATTTATTCATCACTAAATCAAACCAAAATCTGTATCCTTCATCATTTGGGTGAAATTTATCAGAAGCCCCAGTGTAACCATATCTTTTCCCCAACGGTGCTGCCGCGTACGGATTAACATAAATTACATTTGGATATGAGCTAGCTTGATTAGAAATAATTTCGGCATATTTTGTTCCAAAATATTTGTACACGGGTCTCATAAAAAAGGGTAGAGCATCAGTATCAAAAATTCTCCCTGGACCAATAATAATAACTTTATCTCCCAATTTAGAATATCTAGATATAACTTTTGATGTTGACTCCTTAAAGTCCCTGAGGTTTACAAAGTTAAAAACATCGTTTGAGGAAATGACTAGTAAAACCAAGTTTTGCTTCTCATCCGGAATAGGGCCGCTTACTAAGTTGTGCATTCTATAGCCTGATACAGATTTATTTGTGACATTTACTCTTTTTGTTTTAGAAAGTTCCCTTGCCAGCCTTCCGGCAAGACTTGTTTCGAAACTTGTAGCCCCAACTCCGGCACCTACGCTATCTCCTGCTACAAAAAGAGAGTAAGAAGGGCCTTTATCTCCAAACGTATAGTTCCCAACATAAACTTTTTTGGAAAGACTTCTTGATTTATAGAAATAATATCCTGAGTATAAAGCTTGGAGAATTATATATAAAAGGAGAATCGCTAGAATAATCAATAAAGGCTTCATTTATAGTAGCCTATTTTACGAATGGAAAAGAGGCGTACTTTTTATTTGTAATACTATTATCGATTTCTAACAATCTGTTATATTTTGCTGTTCTTTCACTTCTTGCTGGGGCCCCAGTCTTAATTTGACCCGTTCCCATCGCAACACAGAAGTCTGCAATAAAAGCATCTTCCGTTTCTCCACTTCTGTGCGATACAACAGAAGACATACCATTCTTACGAGCAAGTAATATTGCATCGATTGTTTCGGTTAGAGATCCAATCTGATTTAGTTTAATTAGAATAGAGTTGGATGATTTATTATCAATTCCCATCTGAAGTCTTTTAACGTTTGTGACATATAAATCATCTCCAACGAGTTGAAGGTTAGGATTTGCAGCATGAAATTTTTTGTATGCGTCCCAATCATCTTCACCAAAAATATCTTCCATGGAAATAATTGGATATTTACTAATTAAATCTTGATAAAAAGTAGCAAGCTCATCAGATGTAACAATTTTTCCTTCACGTTTTAGATTATATTTTCCATTCTCATAGAACTCTGAGGCCGCAGCATCGATTCCAAGACTTATATCAGTTCCTGGTTTATAACCTGCCTTTTCAATTGCTTCCATAAGAAGCGCAAATGGCTCCTCATTGGACGAAACGCTTGGAGCAAATCCTCCCTCATCCCCTACATTTGTTGCATAACCTTTATCTTTTATAATCTTTTTAAGCACCTGATAAACTTCCGCGCACATTCTGATTGCATCGCTTTCGCTCTTTGCACCAATTGGAAGAATCATGTATTCTTGGATATCTGTTGCCCATCCTGCGTGTTTTCCACCATTCATTACATTCATCATTGGGATTGGTAATTCATAAGTACCATTAAAGTCAGGATTAAATTTTGTGAGGTATTCAAATAATTCTTTCTTCTCAGATAGTGCAGCGGCGCGAGCCGTAGCAAGTGATACAGCAAGAATTGCATTTGCACCAAGATTTGCTTTGTTTTCTGTTCCATCTAGGGCTAACATCGCATCATCAAGCGCTTTTTGATCTGATGCATCCATTCCTACAACCTTCTCAGCTATTTTTGTCGTAACATTTTCAATTGCTTTTAGAACTCCTGTTCCACCAAAACGTGATTTATCTCCATCTCTTAATTCAACAGCTTCATATTTTCCTGTAGAAGCACCTGAGGGAACACCTGCCCAACCTTTGGAACCGTCTTCTAGAGTTATAGTTGCACTTACTGTGGGGTTACCACGACTATCAAGAATCTCGAGTGCTTTAACAGAAGTTATTTTCATGAGGTTTAATTATTACAAATTTTGAAGCTACTTACAAGATCTATTTGGTATTGCTTTCTATTAATTTAATCTATTACCTAAACGCTAGCTAGCTCTCTTTTTTCTCTTCTGGCACGAGCCAATCTTTGGTTATTTTCAGAACCCATTCTCACAGTCCAAAGTCCTACTTTTTTGAGATAGGTCATGCGTGCAACCGCGTGATAAAAGTTTAATGCATTTAAACTTTTAAGAGCGTTTCCCATTTGAATTTCTACTGTTTTAATCGATTTTCCAAATATCTGAGCTATTTGTTCATGTGACTTTCCTTGAGCAACTTGTTCCAAAACTAAGGCTTCACTCGGAAAAAGAGGCTGAATTTCTTCACTTTCATCAATGTTATGACTAACGTAATCATAATTTATGCCGTCTTGAATAAGCGCTAAGAGAACTGATTTTCCAGCACCTTTCCTATCAGGCGTATGTGTTTCCCTCTCAAGAAGTCCTATATTCCCAATATTATATCTTGTTGCTTCAACGGTCTTAACGTTAGTGTGCATTAATTCGGCCATGTCTGCAATTCTCAAGCCGTCTGCCACATACTGGAGAACTTCTTGTTCACGAGGGGATAACATCTCAAAAGGAACCCTTTCTGAAGATGCATTTCTTGCTCTTTTCACTTGTTCTAATTCTATTTCAATCATATCCTATAGTTGATGAATGTGGATTATCCTATAATTGTGA
Organism: Patescibacteria group bacterium; assembly: GCA_035545675.1. Lineage (GTDB taxonomy): Bacteria > Patescibacteriota > Microgenomatia > Levybacterales > GWA1-39-11 > GWA1-39-11. The sequence continues at coordinate 12,351 of DASZYA010000027.1, read as the reverse complement.
CAACTTGTCAAGTCAAGGTAGGAATTTTGACGCTTGTCTGTTATAATAACCTTAGACACCGCGAATGGCGGTGTTTTTATATGAATAAGATTAGAAATGTAGCTATTATCGCACACGTTGACCATGGTAAAACAACCTTAGTTGACGCACTTCTTAAACAATCAAAGGCAAAGCTTCATAAAGACACTGCTGAATCTCTTATCATGGATTCAAACGACCTAGAGCGTGAACGTGGAATCACAATTTTTTCTAAAAATGCCTCCGTTATGTGGAATGATATCAAGATAAATATTATTGATACTCCAGGACACGCTGATTTTGGAGGGGAAGTAGAAAGAGTTTTGAAAATGGCAGACGGATGTCTTCTTTTAATTGATGCAAAAGAGGGACCAATGCCTCAAACCAGATTTGTTCTTAAAAAAGCTCTTGAGATGAAACATAAGATTATTGTAGTTGTAAACAAGATTGATAAGCCGGATGCAAGAATTAACCATGTTTTAGATAAAACTCTAGAGCTATTCCTAGATCTTGGAGCAGATGATAATGCAGCTGATTTTCCAATAGTTTATGCCTCAGCTAAAAATGGCCTAGCGGGCATGGAACCTGATCTATCTACGATGACTGATATAACTCCCGTTTTTGACACCATTATGGAGCAGATTCCAGCACCTAGCGGTTCCCTGGATAACCCTCTACAAATATTAGTGACAACATTATCAAGCGATCCTCACAAAGGGAGAATTGCTATTGGAAGAATCTATAATGGAAAGATTAGCAACGGTCAGGAAGTTGTTCAAATAACGCGTGAAGGACAGCAAAACAAATTTAGGGTTACTTCCCTTATGACTTTTGAAGGACTTGATAGAGTAGAGACAAGCGAAGCAGAAGTAGGAGATATAGTGGCAGTTGCCGGAATCACAAATCCTGTCATTGGAGAAACCATTTCCGATCCAGCAAATCCCGTTGCTTTACCACTTTTGGCGATAGAAGAGCCAACAATCAGGGTAGAGTTTATGGTAAATAACTCTCCTTTTGCTGGGCGTGAGGGAGAATTTAAGACATCTCGTCAGATCGAAGAGAGACTCTACAAAGAACTAGAAACGGATATGGCACTACGTGTTGAGAATAATCCAAGTGGTGGATGGATAGTTTCAGGCCGTGGAGAACTACATCTTGCAATCCTTATGGAAAGAATGAGAAGAGAAGGGTATGAATTCCAAGTTGCACGTCCACAAGTTATTGATAAAGTAGTCGACGGTAAAACACTTACTCCGTTTGAAAAAGTATTTATAGAAGCACCAGAAGAAGTATCAGGATCTGTTATTCAAAAAATGGGTGCAAGAAGAGCTGAATTAATAGACATGAAACAAGATAATGGAATTGCATTCTTAGAATTTATTGTTTCCACAAAAGCATTCTTTGGGTATAGAAATGAATTTGTTACAGATACGCGTGGGCTAGGAATAATCAATACGCTTTTTTATGAATATGCTCCCGATCCAGGCTTTACATTCAGCCGTGAACAAGGATCTCTTATAGCTTTTGAAACAGGCGTAGCAAACGGATATGGAATAACAAATTCTCAAGATAGAGGAATTCTTTTTATTGGTCCTGGGGAAAACGTTTACAAAGGTGAAGTTATTGGTAAAAACTCTAGAGCAGGAGATCTTAGTGTTAACGTATGTAAAACAAAACATCTTACAAATATGCGTTCAAAAGGAGATGGAGTATCAGTTCATGTTAAGGAACCGCACAGAATGGATCTTGAAGATTCTCTAGAATATATTGCAGATGATGAATTAGTTGAAATTACTCCTAAAAGTGTCAGAATTAGAAAAACAATTCTTGATGAAGCAGAAGCTCGCCGTCTTAGGTCCCAAGGTCAATCTTAACCCCTCTTGATTTTTAAACCCTTTTGCGCCTAGTATAAATTATGGATGCGTTTACTCTTGCCTTGTATGTTGGAGAAATACTAGATCTTTTCGGAGTTTTTATTATTCTCTTTGGAGTAATTCTTGCCACAGTTATTGCTGTAAGAAACTATTTCACCAAAAGAAGAATGAACGGCACAGAGTTATACAGAATCTATAGAACCCATCTTGCTAAGGCAGTGCTTCTAGGATTGGAGGTTTTAGTTGCAGGAGATATTATTCGCTCAGTCGTTGGACATCCCACATTTACCACAGTTGGAATCCTTGCTGCAATCGTTTTGATTCGTTCGTTCTTGAGTGTTACTTTTGATATGGAAGTTAGCGGACACTGGCCCTGGAAGGGCAAAAACTCCTAAAGATTTACTTTATTGAAAAGTACTGACTATTAAGATTCCCTATTTGGAAGCGATACATACCATTTGGAATATTATCTGGAATTGTATAGTTGTAAGAACCGGTATTATTTACTCCATAAACTCTATCAACCAAACTTACAGATACTCCTTCTTTTTCAGCTGCTTGGTTTTGTAGGAATATTGCAATATCTCCTTCTGGCCCTCCTTGCCATTCAATTACATAAGTTTGACCCTTACGTAAAGTCTCTCCACCTTTTGGAAAGTTTACTTTTCCTGTTTCAAACTGAGGCAGAACATACCCGTTTGGTTTACTGCCCAAGAATGACTTAATGATATAAACCCCCACAAATAAACCAATCAGGAGAATAAAAAATGCAATTAATCTATGATGATGTTTTTTTAATTTCATAGTCAAAATTAGTATAAAACCAAGCTAACTTTTAAATCAAGTAATTGAGCATTATTAGAATCATTTTCTATTACTACAGATGTACAATTTTATCGATAAATAATTTAAGTTGTTTAATGAGATCAGGGTCTATTGTTTTTACAGTAATTTCCTCTGTGCCCATCAGTATACCCATAAAGGTAAAGTTATGTGAGCCAACAAACGCAACTGAATCATCTACAAGAAGCAACTTAGCATGAACTCGATTGTTTAGGTGTATAAATCTAATATTTGGATGCTTGCTTAACCTTCTTTTAAAGAAATGATAGGTGAATTTTTCTGGATATCGATTGAATTTACGGTCTTCTCTAGATGAGGTTATGACTGTTACTTCTATATTTCTTTTTGTTGCGCATATTAAATTATTCAACAAATGTCCATCAGGGACAAACTGTGAAATAAATACAATTTTTTTATTTGCGGACCTAACTGCCTTAATAGCATTATCGTAAATTATAGACTTACCCACTTGGCCAGAATCAATATAAAGTGAATACTTATCATTTATATTATATTCGTGACTATAATTTTTTGCACCATATATTTTCAATAGTGAATTAACGATATCGCTATCTGTAAATCTTACCATGATATCAATATTATGAAAGGCCTCATCAAATATGTTTATTCCTCCAATCCAAGCTATTTTGTTATCAATGATATATATTTTTTTATGATCTCTTCCAAATGCTGGAAACCAAGAAGTCAGAATCGATGGAATATTGGTTACACGTATAACTACGCCATACCTTTGTAGCCTACGTCTCATTTCAGTGTTTCTTCTATGGACCTTAACAATATCCTTTTTTTTACTAAGAAGAATTGGCAATAAAGGTAAATCACCTTGTATAAATTTTTGTGCTACCCAATCACAGTAAATTTCGACTTTTACTCCTCTTTTTGCTGCATCAATCAACAAAGGTTCAAGAATATCCATTCTCTCTCCAACTTCGAAATTCATCGTCTGAATACGAATGGATTTCTTTGCACACCTAACATAAGACGTAAAATCAGTAAAAAAATCTTCTGCAGTTTGTAGTTTTGACATATATTATCAATTTTGTCTTCCTCTGTTGATTTATGTTCGAAGAATAGCAGCTTCTTTTAAGCCGTCTATATACTTACTAATATTATCTATTAATACACTGTCTGTTGACAGCAAGGAAACTTCTTGATTCCCCCATTTTACACCTTTTTCAGAAAAATTATGAGTTCCAACGAGTACTTTTGCCGATGTAGTTCCTTCATCAATTAATATAACTTTTACATGTAACCAATCATTACATTCTAATATTGAAAAGTCATGTCTACGCATTCGCAATGTCAATGCATTTATGCGATCGAATAACCAAGCTGGTGGTTCAGATATCTTATTAGGTGCTGACACAATTACTTCTGCTTGAATACCTTTTTTGCTTGCTTGATCAATTCTTTGAGGCAATTTGCCATCAGGTGTAAATTGTGAAGTAACTATTACGCTTGATTTTGCAGTACTTATGAGATTTAGAGCACTATCTAGTATTAGCGATTTATTTGGACGTCCACTATCAACTAAAAGTGAAGTATTGCCCATAACAATAGAGTAATCATCTTCGGGCCTACCTTCTTGATAAACCTGCGCAAGTGCTAAAACAAATTCAGGCTGAATGACTTTAATCATAAAGTCCTTACGAGAAAAATCTTTGTCGGACAAATTGATTCCACCAACAAATGCTACATCATCTATAATTGCCATTTTAATGTGATTTCTTCCTTTCGCAGGTACAATACGCTGTCCAATATTTTTAGGAGGATTAGTTATATTAACTTCAACACCAGCATCTTGTAATCTACTAACAAGATCGTATTTTAGAGATCGTCGGAATGAACGATAACTTCTTTCTGTAGAAGATGCAGCAGGAATATAATCAATATTACCATCCGTAACCATCTTATAGAAATAATCAGCTGTAAAACGTGTATCAATACCTCTGTTTGCTGCATTTGTTAGCATGTGCTGAATCAGACCTGTAAAATGGTCTGCCTCAAAATTCATTGTCTGTACCCAAGCACGTGTTTTTGCTTGGGGAATATTTTGATGTAAATATGAAAAAAATTCTAGAGGGCTAACTAATGACAGATTAGAGTTACGATTGTTTTCAAAACTATTATCTATTTCGTGCATATATGATCAGATTTGTTAAATAATTATGTACGCCTGAATTTCTTCTCTCTAAAAAGACGCAACATATGCATATAAATTGCCAAAGTTTCATTCATGTTAAACTTACTTTCACCATACTCTCTACGTTGGAACTGCAAAGGTATTTCTTCTAAGCTTACCCAATTAGTTTTGACTAATAATTCAAGAAGAATCTTGAATCCCTCAGGATTTAACTGAGTTCCATCGTCAAGTAATTTTCTGTCAAATAAAAAGAATCCAGACATTGTATCTTTAACATTTTTTAAAGCTGGAAATAGAAAATGAGCAAGAGTATTGGTTCCTCTCGAGCCCAGTTTTCGTAGTGGATTTGATAATCCCTCAATACTTCCGCCATTAACAAACCTACTTGCGATAACAATATCTTTATCATTTACAGCAGATGATAACAATGTTGGGATTAATTCCGGAGGATGCTGAAGATCGGCATCCATTACTCCTATAAACCTACCAGTCGCATGAGAAATACCTAGGAGAACCGCAGTAGATAATCCACCTTTTCTTTCTTGAATGGATCTATGCATCACACTAACTGGAAAGGACCATCGCTGCTGTCTCAATAAGTTAGGAGTATTATCATCACTATCATCAACAAAAATTACTTCACAATTATTCGGAGTTAAAATTGGAGTTAATCTCTTATATAGGGGAGCCAAATTTTCAACTTCGTTTCGTGTAGGAATAATCAAGGAGAATATTGCTTTTTGACTGTCTTCCCTATGTTCCAGCGATTGATTTTTTAACTCATTCACTTTTTGGACATGCACAACGTGGTCTTTTCCATGTAAAGTTTCGTAATTCACGAAAAAATTGTACTTCAAAATTAAAAATTAATCAACTATAGGATGTAATTTATTGTTACTTATAGACGATCTCTAAATCCTTAGAGATATTCATAAAAGTTTAATATATTGTTTCAAACTGTGATATGCTATAAAACAAATATATGAAATATATCGTATTCACCTTTGATGGATCCGGCACCCCGGTTGCACAACACTTACAAATGGAGGGACAAGATGTAATCTTGGCTCAAATAGAGAACATGAAAAGCCTGGCAGCAGAAGGCGATACGGAATATGTGGAGAGTAGAAAAGATAAGGAAATGAGGCTATCTGTATTTGATGGTCTCGTTAAAAAGAAACCGGCGGAAGAAATAATTAAGGAAATGAAAACATATAAAAATCCCGGGGATTATTTTGTATATTTTGACACAAATGGACTGTATGCACTTGCCGAACAAATAAAAGATTTAGGATTCCACGGTAATTTTCCAACTCGAGAAGACTATCAGTACGAGGTGGACCGCGATAAAGCAAAAGAATTTGTAAAAAAGCACTATTCCAAACTAAATATAGCTCGTAAAAAAGAATTTAAAAAAACAAGTGAAGCAAAAAAATTTTTAGAAAATACAGATGAAGTTTGGGTACTAAAAGGGAATAGTGATGAAACTAACGCTTTTGTTCCAGACGTTGACGATCCGACTTTGGCTGCAAAACAGGTTATTGAAGTAATGGACAAGGATCAAAGCTCTTATGAATCAGAAGGATTTATTCTTGAACTACTTATTCCTTCTGTTATAGAAATTACTCCTGAGAGACTGTATTACGATGGTGTACCAATAGCTACATCAATCGATATTGAAAATAAACCAATTGGTAGTGGTAATATTTCTATCCAAACGGGTTGCGCTGCTGACCTTGTTTTCCCAATTGCTGACACTGATAGAATTTGTCAAATTGCATTTCCTCCAATAGTTGATGAGATAGCAAAACAACACAAGGGATTATTTTATTGGGATGCATCAATTTTGATCAACAAACGTGACGGCAAAATGTACTTTGGAGAATTTTGCCCTAACAGACCAGGATACAATGCTTCATTCACTGAATTTGCTCAATGCGGAAGCGTACATGATTTTTTTGAGAAAGTTGTACAGCAAAAAAATCCATTCACCTTGGGAACTGTAGCAACATCAATTAGAATTTTTAATCTTCACAGAGACAATGAAACAGAACATACGCTTGGTGGTTTAACAGTTGATTTCGCACCAGAAGTGGAAAAAGACATTTGGCTATGGGATGTAAGAAAAAGAGGGAAAAAACTAGTCAATGTGGGGTATGGTGATATTATTGCTGTTATAACAGGTACTGGAGATTCTATTGAAGAAGCAGTTAATAGAATGTATAGGAATTTGGATAAATTCTCTTTCTTAGGGGCATATTACCGCCCAAAGGCAGATTATGTGTCCCTGGGGTACCCTACGTCCATTCTTAACCGTCTAAACTATGGTATGGAGCGCGGACTTTATCAAACACCCTTCAAGATTAAGATCGGAGATATTCTTTAGACTTAGCGAACTTTCCAAGTATTCTTTTGTTTCTTAATGTTTTTCTTTTTTGATGGTTTAACTTTTACCTCTACGCTATAGACAGCCTTTTGGTATTCTTTCCAATCAACTCCCATATTCTCAATAAAATGGCGTTCAATATTGTTTGCCATTCTGTGATATTTTGAATATAGCTTGTATTGCTCAGGGTATTTATCAGCAGCCGTATCATTATTATCGAAAGCATCGATCATAGACACAGGAATACCTGCTGATCTAATGAGTGTATATTCAATAAACTCATGCAGCATTATCCCATTGTTAAATATTGGGTTCTTCATATCATATGAGATTATTGTGGAATCATAGTAGTCTCCCACATCATCATAACGCATTGATTTTTTTACTCTAAATTTAATCTTAGAGTAATCTACTAATTTGGCTAATTGTCTCTTTAACATAGGCTTATATTATATATGATAGGCATAGTCTAGTAAAGTAGCACTATTGTGAGGCTAATTAGCCATGAAGTTAACTTAAGTCCTATAGTTTTAGTGCGATGGAGGGTTAAATATGCTGCTGGACCTGGATTCGAACCAGAATAAACGGATCCAAAGTCCGTTGTCCTACCATTAGACGATCCAGCAATGTTCTTGTAATTATATAGAAAAGTGCCACTAGCTTCAAGAAAAAGAGTTGATGCTATAATCACAAAATGGGTAGAACACCGGAATCAGGCTCAATTGAAACAGCCGAACAGACGGGTAGACTAAAAACTGCATTTAAAAGAGCGGAAACCTGGTATTTATCTACAAAGGAAAGAATTGATCCAGAAAGCTTAGCTCTTGCGGGACTTGTTGGATTCTTTGCTTTGTATTATGAGCCGCCTGTTATTGAGGCAGCAACAACTGGGCTTAAATATCTTAGAGAAAATGTTGATCCAGAAGTCCCAAGAGCATTAGCAGCTGGTGTCACAATCACATTCAATATCGCAAGTCTTGCAAGAGAACACACTGTTTTAAAACAAAAAAAAGCTTCTATTAGTACAAATGCGCTCCTAGCCGATACCATAACCGGAAATCACGCGGCAGCAACTTCTTTTGGACATTTAGCAGGAGTTAGCCAGTCGGCAGCATTAGCGTTGGGATTTTCAGAAGCTATAAACACGCTACCTCTTCTTGGCGGCACAAGTGTCATTCACGGAGATAGAAACCAAGCAATAGATTTTGCCATGGCAACGCTTATCGTTACAGCCTCTTCAAGGACCGCAATGAATACGCTCATCCTGAGGGGAGCAACGGAACCTATCGTTAATTTTCTAAAACCAAAAAGGGAGTTTATTCAAGAAAAAACAAAAAAGACCTTTGGGCTCGCCACTAAGATAATACCAAAGAGAAACCGTTCATCTTATAGAGAGTAGGGGACTTTTCCTCCTCCTTAATCAAGGGCTCAAGCTTTTTTTTGAGTTTATTGGAAACAACTATGAATTCTTTATCATAAAGTGCGTAAAAATCCGCAGTATCAAGGGTTAGTTTTATAATTTGATTTTCGGTTATTCCTCCATAAATTGAGGCTTCAATTCTAGAATAAAGCTGTTCAATCTTCCAAGGTTCAGATAAATCTTCACAAGCCTTATCTATCATCTGCAGAACAAATTTTGAATCATAATTTTTAAGTTTTCCATCCTCAGAAAATACAGGAATGCCATTACTTATGGGGTTAGATATGCCTTTGAGACCAAGAGCAGATATACACATAGGGTATTAATAATATTAGCATACTACATGTAGGAGCTGTCAAGCTTTAATGGGCAGGTGTTAGGCTACCATCATCCTGAAAGGAATAGTTAGCGCTAACCTCTTGGGTAGGAGTGGCTGCCATTGGTTCCCCAGCCGATCTATCAAAATACACTAGCTTGACCAAATCATTACTATCTATGGAGAGTGATTCAATTTTTATTCTATCTCCAAGTGGAATTGGAGAAGAATAAGTAATGCTACCATTATTATTTGCTGAAGCTACTAGATAATAAAATGTTCCTGATCCTCCTGGACTATCAATAAGAATAGCAACACTTTTATTGCCCGTTGGATTAGTAACTTGATAATTTATTACTGCTGAATGATCACCGCTAGACCCTTTATACATTCCATTTTTAAAATCCAAGCTTTCACCATCAAGCTTTACGTTGTAATTTTCAAACAACGAATTTATTACTGCCTCGTTACGAGTAGGAGCCATTGCAACCCTTGGATTTCTATGGGTAAAAACAAAGAAGACAACTCCAAAAACTAGAACAATGCTTGCTAATATCCAAGCAACGCTACTTTTCTTTTTATTCTGTTTTTTGGGCATAAAATAAGTATTCCAAAAATTTTCACAACTTACAAGCTGTATAATTAGAAAAATGAATAATACACAGAGACTAGATAAATACTTAGCAAACTTAGGAGTTTGCGCAAGAAGAAATGTTGACAACCTATTAAAGGAAAGAGTTCTAACAGTAAACGGTCAAAGAGTAGAGGAGGGTGGTTTAAGAATTGATGAAGAAAAAGATGAAATTCTGCTTGATGGAAAGGAGATCAAAAAGCCAAAACCCGTTTATTATCTTCTAAATAAGCCTAAAGGCATAATATCTACAACTTCTGATGAAAGAGGAAGGAAAAATGTTATGTCTTTTATTAAAACCGACACTAGACTTTATCCCGTTGGCAGACTAGACAAGGATACTACTGGACTAATTATTTTAACCAATGATGGGGAACTAACACACAAATTAACACATCCAAAACACCACATAGACAAAACGTATGAACTAACAATTAAAGGAAGAGCAGACAACAATAAACTAGAAAAACTTAGGAATGGAATTGACCTAGAAGATGGAAGAACTTATCCTGCAGTAATCCATGTAATTCAAGAAGGAGATATTACAGTTCTCAATATGACAATTCACGAAGGTAGAAATAGACAGATTAGAAGAATGTGTAAGGCAGTAAAAATTGACCTAAAAGAACTCAGAAGAATAAAAATTGGCGAAATACAAATTGGTACTTTAAAAGAAGGACAGTATAGAGAAATAACAAAGGCTGAATTAGATAGATTAAGATCTAATTACTTATAGTTTCTTGTGGAATTTCTGTTGGTGGACCGCCTCCCACGCCCGGGAAGTCACCATTTGTATCACTACTAATATTGTTTTCATCAATTAAATCTCCAGAAGATGTAGCTTCTGCAAAACGCGGTGTTGAAAAACACTCATTAGAAGGCTCTGTTCCTTCTATAAAGTACTCACCTGTTGAAATAGACTTAGAACACGGGGGAAGTCTTACAATGTCTTGTGGCGGAGAAAATTGTTTAATAGCTACTCCCCGATTATAATATTCCATCAATTCTCTCCATATTGGTGCAGCCCCTAATGATCCGGCAACATTATTCATTGGCATGTTATTATTGTTCCCTACCCAAACTCCCACAACTACATCTGGTGTATAACCCATTGTCCAAGCATCCCTAAAGCTATCCGTAGTACCCGTTTTAACAGCAGCAGGTCTATCAATTGTAAGACTAGAACCAAATTCTTCTGCGCGGGTTTTGTTATCAGATAGAATTGAGGAAATTAAAAAAGCAACTTCAGGACTCCAAACCCGATTTTTACCGTTATCTTGCTTCCAAATATTGTTTCCTCTTTTATCAATAACTGCAGTAATCATACTTGGCTTTACAAATTCTCCTTTATTTGCGAATGAACTGTAAGCTCCTGTCATCTCAAGAAGAGATACGCTTCCAGTACCCAACACCAGAGAATAACCGTAGTTATGTGTGTTTGTACCTAAACTAGTTATTCCAACCTGAGGAGCCTTATTTAATACATCATCAACTCCAACTTGTTCCATTACTTCAACCGCTGGAATATTTAAAGAATTTGATAAAGCCCTCCTTACAGTTACATCCCCTCTATACATCCTGTCGTAGTCCTTAGGGCTATAAGAACAGTTTTGCGTACAGTCAGTCATCTTAAATGTAGTAGGTCTATCAGATAAAACAGTTGCTGGAGTTATTTTTTCATCTTCAAGTGCCATTCCATAGACAATGGGCTTAAATGACGATCCCGGCTGTCTTGGAGACATAGCCATATTAAACTTTCCATATTTGGAGTTATTCCAATCATTACTTCCAACCATAGCTTTAACTTGACCACTTTTTGGATCAATTACGACTACAGCCTCATTGGTTCCACCATTAGACAGGAGTCTTTGCGCATTTTTATCAACTACATTTTCCGCTTCCTCCTGCCAATTACGATTAAGTGTGGTTTTTACAACAAAACCTGACTTTGCAACATATGCTTCTCCATATTTATCCACCAATGCATTTTTAACTGCTAGTGCAAAATGAGGAGCAATTATATCCGCATTTGAGGTCGCCAAAGTTTTGTTGAAATGCAATTCTTGCCCCTTGGCTAAATTGGCCTGAGAGCTACTAATATCTCCCATTTCCTTCATTTCATCAATAACAAGCTCCTGGTTTTGTATACCAAGCGCGCGATTACCAGAAAAAGCAGACATAGTAGATGGAGAGGGAAGAATACCAATTAAATAACTTGCTTCGCCAAGTGTCAGATCTTTTGCATCTTTGTTAAAGTATGTTTTTGCCGCATCTTCAATTCCAAAAGCCCCTTCCCCAAAATAGGCAGAATTAAGATACATTTCTAAAATATCTTTTTTTGAATATTCATTTTCAAGCTCTATTGCCAATATCAGCTCCTGAAATTTTCTTGTAAAATCCCTATTTTGTGAAAGTAGTGTATTTTTTGCCAATTGTTGAGTAATGGTTGATCCACCATAGGCCAGACTTTTGTTTTGGTAGTCCAAAACAACTGATCTTGCAATTCCGCGTAAAGAAAATCCATGATGTGAATAAAACTCCCTATCTTCGGATGCAATTGCTGCCTCTTTTACAAAATTTGAAATATTATCATAATCTACGTAATCTTTATTACTACTAGCACTATAAAAAGAGAAAAACTCATTTCCGCGATCATCAAGAAGTGTTAACCCCTGATTGTTATTTTTCATTATATTTAC
>DASZYA010000026.1:0-46817 GCA_035545675.1 Patescibacteria group bacterium | reverse complement strand
AAGAGCGAAACTTTAGATATTGTCCAGCCATCGGGTAGACTTCCTTCTGTTATGGCTCGTTTGGTTTCATCATCGATATCTGTAAAACTCCCTTCTTTTGCTGTTGCAATAAAGTCTTGGGCCGTTATACCTGATGGCCTGTTTATAGATAGGAAGAGTAGGTTGAGTTGTTCTGGGGTAAATGACAATACTGTTTCATTATCAGCTGATGTTTCAAGTTTTTTGCTCAAACCCATTCTTACCGCAGCCATTGTATTATCTGACGCTTCAATGGGGGTAACGGTTAGTCTTTTTTCTGGTTCTTCCGTTTCTGATTCAGCTAGTGTTGTTGGGGCGGGTTTGGGTTGGGCCTGGGATTCAATGTAGTCTTTAATCACCTGAACCTTGCTCAAATAATTCGTAAACGCGTCAACATAATGTCCTTTTTTGTCCCCATCATTTCCAAACTCGCCCGCTTGCTTGGCGTATTCATAAGCTGGAGTTAGAAGATCTCCGCCTGTTACCCAGGATTGTCTGAGTCCGGTGGATTGAATTGGACTATTGTTTTCTACTGCCCCAATCCAAACTTTTCCACTCGCGTCTTTATTAAATATATATTTGTATCGTTTGTTTTTGGAAATAAATACCTGAGAAACATAGTTTCCATAAATATTGTTTGATTGGTTCCAGGTGGCTAGGGGCTCAGCAAAATTTGGAGCATCTCCCTCATTTGCAAAAGTAAGTGTTTCTGGTGCTAGTTTTGCATTACGATCGCTTGGGAAGAAGATGCCCTCAAGTTGTACTGGTTTTGATTCGACCTCTTGGATATAAGTATTTCCACTAGTCATTTGTTTATTAATGTTTCTTGCTGTTCCCGCAAAGATCAGGTTAGGATCGCTAACTGTTTTGGGCGGATTAGAGTTAACTATATTTGCTAGTCCTTCTTGGATATAAATTGGTAATGTAATACTTTCCTCGCCAAACCCTTTAGAGAACCAGTCTATATTGCCCATGTCATCGGTTCTGTAACCCGGAAGATATCTAAATACTCCCTGAGAGCCACTTCTGTAGTAGGTTCGGGCCAAAAGTTTTCCATCTTTTTCAACATATCCAACAACCGCCGCTCTTCCTCCGCTTGCCATGTAGGGATCAGAAATATAGAAGGTGGGACCTCCTTCAATTTTTATTTCATGTTTTGGTCCAAGCCCTTCCTGCTCAAGAAGTTCTGTTGTTAGGGTTTTACCATCAAATTCATCCCCGTGAATTTCAACATTTTCAAGAATTTGTTTTCTTTTTTCGTCTTCCGTATCGCTTATTGAGTAACTTGGAATTTTTTCTTGTTCGGTTAGCCCTGTAATTATTCCGCCTTGCTCAAGGGTTTCTGCGGGTCCTAGTGTTTCTCCTCTTGTCTGGGAAGCAACTGGCTCAATTTTTTCTTCATTGCCGCCATTCATTCGCTCAAGGGTATGGCGAGGAGTGTAGGGAATTGGAATTATTGGTATCTCATTTCCGTGGTGTTTTAATCCGTCTCCTGCTCCTGGAATCTTATTAATATCAATAGCGTAATGAGGGGTCTCAATAGTTGCCGGAGTTCTTCCAGTTCCAAGGCCTGTTGCTAGAACATTTAGCCTATGACCGCTTGGTCCACCATCTGTTAATACTCCAACCTCAATTGCCCCAGGTCTTCCGCCATGAGAAAGATTAAATACGTCGCGATGATTTAAGAGCTCTGATTCAAGCGGGCCATCTTTTAGGTTGTTTAGCGCGTTTTGATTTAGAACAATTTGGCTAAATTCGCCTCTTGTCATACTGTTTGGATCAGCGTTTATGTGATGAGCAAAATCTGTTGGATCAAGTCTTAGATGACCATTGGGGTCAAGTGCTACAAAAATAGCGTTTTGTGGATTATCATCCGTTGTAAAAGAGATTCCCATTCTTCCCTGGGCTAGGGCCTGTCTTACGTCAATTGCCTCAGGAGAGTTTCCGTTCTGAAAAGATAATCCTGTCATCCTGCTCATATCAAAATCCACACCTTTTTGTCCGTTTGCTGTTGAGAAAACAGAATTATCAACCCTTAGTTCGTTGCGGTCTGAGAATGGGGTGTTGTTTCCATACCATTGTCTTGTAATATTGGTGGAGTTTTTTGCCCATTCGCCATCTGGACCAAGAACATCTTGGCTCGCAACTTGTCTATGGATTTCGCCTGCTGCGCCGGCAGCATTAAGATTCACGTGTCCATCTGGACCAACAACATTTGTGACAAGGGTATGATCCGGATGTCCCGCAACAATTAGATCATAATGTCCACCATTGTTTACAAGCTCAGTTCCTTGTGGAATAGAAATGTCATTTCCTCGAATAGTTTCATGGATTGTTCCAGTTCCTCCATTAAAGCCTTGGGCGTGTTCGCTTGCACGATGGTGAATCCCAAGATTGTCTTCTACAAATTTCTTGGCGCTATTAAAGTCTTTTGAAATTCCAAGCGCATCGCCAGCTTTGTGAATATCTCCACCAATAGTTCCGCTCACATGAGAAACTTCTTTATTAACTATTCCAACATGGGGGAGGGTATTGTGGAGGTCTTTTCCAACTGCGGAGCTATCATGAAAACCAAGAGCTGCTCCCCCAATCTCTTTCACCAAGAGCCCTGAGGCAAGACCAGCTACTGCTCCAATGGTTCCTGCTTTAATAGATTGGCTCAATCTATATCTGTTGAACTCTTTATCTTTTTCCTGCATATTTTGTTCAAGTTTTGTTCTCCATTCGCTACCAAGATCAGAAGTTTTTGCTGTAATTTGTTCATCTGTTAGGCCGGCATTTTTAAGCGCAATTTTTGCTTCAACAATACTTTTAATTAGCGCCAGTCTTTCTTGCTCTACGGTTGTTCGACCGGAGAATGTTATAAGGTCTGCATCTTTCTCTGCTGAAATATCAAGTCTTGCTCTAATTTCTGCAATCTTATTCATAACAGCAGCTTGAGCCTCGTTTGTTGTAAGATTTTCACCAAGTAATTTCTTAAGGCCACGAGCTGTTCCTTCGCCCTCACCATCAACAAGCTGTTTTACAGAGATGGTGTCATAGGCAAACTTTTCTAATTGCTCGCGGTTATGGCTTTTTGGAGCTATTTCATAGTTGTAGGCGCGAGCTACTTGATGTGAGGCGCGATCTACTTTTAGATCATAATTTCTTCTTACTGCTCCAAGAACTGCTCCCGTTAGGATTCCGGAGCCCGGAACTATAAAGTTGGCAGCTTTCCCTCCATAGCCGACTGCCCTAAATGCCCCATAGAATCCTAGGGATGTTATAGCTCCGGCAAGCGCTGGATTTTTAAATGGCCCACCGAGTCCGTTTCTCAAGAAATTGGCAAGTTTGTCTGTTGCGTTAAATTTAGATTGACCCTCTGATCCCCACTCTGTGTTTGCTAGCTTTATGCTTACGTAGGCATCCATCTGGTCAAGCGCATATCTATTGGCATCAATGTCTTGTTTTATGAGGGCTCCCATTTCTAGTAAATCTGTTGCAAAGTAGTCAGCAACTCTTTGGTATTGATTGGCATCTTTCCCAAACAGTTCTTTTATTTGCGGATCATCTTGTCTTTTCTCAATAAATTCTCTAAGTTTTTCTTGAACCGTTGCAAAATCCTTTATATCTCCGCTTACAATTTTTTTGACAAATTCATTCAGTATTGCCGTTTTTAACTCTCCGGTTGCTTCACGAACAGTTTGTCCTTTCATGAATTCTCCAGTTTTTAGCTGTTCAATTTTTGCTTTTCCAGCCTCGCGTTCTTGATCGATTTTGTGTTCGGCTTCTGCTAGGGCACCTTTCTTTGTAACGTCAAGATCTAAATATGAATTGTGATTGGCGCGCATAGCTTCTCTTGCTCGCTCTGTATAGACCTGGCGGTAATATTCTTCAAAGATTCTCATTCTTGATTTTCTAAACCAATTAAGGGGATTTAGGATATTTCCGCGTCTCTGTTCGTGTTGAAGTTGGGTTTCAGCCAGTTCTCCGGCTCTTTTCATAATGTCAGATGACCTATTTGCAAACCAAATTTCCCGAACTTCTTCGACCGGAGTAGGGGGGACTGGCGGAAGAGCTTCATTTGTATTGTTCCCTTCGGTTGTTCTTCCTCCGTTATCCGTCGTGCCGCCATTTCCGTTAGGATTTTCAAGTTTTCCTCCACTTGGCTGCTGTGGTCCGTTGTCTATTCCTCCTCCGTCTATTATTGTGGGGCCATTGGGGTTAGCTGGGCCATTATCTTCCCCGTTTGGCGGTAACCATAAATGATTTAAAACATCATCGATTTCTTCATCCGGCCAGTTGCTTAGATCACCTGCGTCTCTAATGTAGTCTGGGCTAACCACCCACCAGCCATGAAGCACATCTTCTATGTTGTCCAGTTTTTGAAGGTCGTATTTTACAGGGTCGTGTACGTGTTTTTTCCACTCCTCAAATCTATCCAAAACCTTATCTTTAAATTCGTCTTCTCGGTCGCGATCACGTATTAGAGCATCATTTATTTCGTCATCTGTCCAAGGGGTATCATCTCTATCACCAGTGATTGTTGGTTTTGGGGGTAGAGGAGTATCGGGGTTCTTTTCTTTTCTAACAGGGGGAATACTAAGCTCCCATCTTCCGTTTAGAACCGTACGTCCGGCCCTAACATCTTGCAATTGATCTCCTGTCGCTAGTCTTTCATCTCCTGCTACTCGTTGTGCTTCTGCGTTAACTCTTCCAAGCAGCTTTTCCTCATCTTCTTTTCTGCTTTTGTTTTTGAAATATGGTTTAACATTCGCCAAAAGAACCCTGTTCCATTTGGCATATTCTTCTAATTCGTCCGGGGATAATTCTCCGCTACTAATCTGAGCTGTTAAAAAGGCCATGAGGGAGCCTACCGGCGGGCCTTCTGTTTGTCTTACTCGTCTTTCTGCTCCCGGCGGGCCTGCCTTAAAGTTTATAGTATAAGTATCTTTGCCAATATCTGTTGTTTTTGCTTTTATTTCTCTTAGTAAATCTCTTGCTGCAACTTGATCCGGCGTCATTCTGTCTTCAGGATAGGCTTCCCATGCAGCAAAAGCCTGATCAAATGTATCTAAAACAAGTTGCCTATCGTGTATGTTTTCTGGCGTTGGATTTGGATCACTCTCTGGAGTTTTTGGTGGCTCTGACGATTCTTGATCATCGTGTAGTAGGCCTTGATTTCTAAGGTTATTAATAAATCTTTCAACTGCTTCATCCGGCGGAAGATTTTCGTCGTCTCCTGGTTCTTCTCTTGCTGCCGCGGTGCCTGGCGGAACTCGTGGCGGCTCGCTGCTTCCTCCTCCAGCCTGAGCAGGCGGAGTAGTTTCATCGTCAGGTGAGAAGCTGTAGGTTTGTGGTTCTGTATTGGTGAGGCTTCCCATTCTTTGTTGTGCCCCGCGAGGCGTTCTGTTTTTGGCATTTTCTATAGCCTCCCCATAAATAGCAGCTTTTTCTGGATATTTTTGTTTAAACTCCTCAATCTCTGAATCAGTCGGTCTTACGGTATTACCTTTGTTGTCTAAAAAAAGATGTCTTGCTTCTGGATCTCTTGCTGCGGGACTATATATTGAATATCTTTGATAATGTTCAAATGCATCAGGATCAGCGGTCTTAAGAGCCTCGTCAGCTTTTCTACGATACTCTGCCTCGTTGTCTCTATTATTTCCTCTCCACTCGAGATAAAGCCTATCAGTTTCAGGATCATTCGGATCTCTTTTTGGAGCAGGGCCAGCATCTGGTTTTGTTTGGTAAACCTCTTGCCATCTGGGATCCTGTTCTCTTTGCGTGGCGGGTAGACCAACTAGTTCGCGCGCAGATACTTCAAGCGCTTCTTGAGCAGCAGGAGATATTGCTGATGGTCGCGCCTCTGGCGCCCGAGGTCTTGGGGCACGATTAATATTGCCGCCATTAGCGGCTCCTTGTCCTTCTGTTATATCTCCTTCAGCCATTATTCATTTCCTCCTTTCATCTCGCCGGTAGTCGCATCAGACGCGGGTATGTTTCTTGCAACTGTTACATTGCTAAGATACATATCGCGAAAATCCATGAAAGCTTTTGTTAATACATCTTGAGCGTTTGGCATTTTTTCTTTGAGATAGTTTTCAATTTCTTCTCTTGGTTTTTTCTCCTCATTTAGCCTTATGAATTCATCAATATTTTCTGCTGGCATGTTGTCTATAATGACTGTTGTCATATAGCTATCAAGGCGTGCAAACAGCTCGTTTATCATCTCTTCACGCATTGTTTCATCCATCTCGGTCATGTTGGCATCTTTCAAGATCCCCTCGAGATATGTTCTAACCTCAGGTGGTATCACTAATTTATTTTGATCTTGTGGTTGATTGTTGTTATCCATCAAAATCACCTCCCCGGCAAAGTAGCTATATGAGCACTTTGCTTTGTAAGTAATTAATTTTCCAAACAAATAAAACAGCTGGTTTTACAGCCGGAAAAATAGTCTATTAATTTAACGCTAGCATACATTTTTTTATTATTCAATGTGATAAAAGAGGAGTGATAGTAGATGATCGATGATAGGAGTAGGAGGTTGAGAATAGATGATGGGTTATTTAGATTTCCAATTATTACGAAGCTTCACTAACATTCCACCTAAATATACGTAGCTTTGAATAAGATTGTCACAAAAATCTCGCTTTAAGTATTCGAGATCCCGAGACAAAAGTAGGTGTACCTCCATTTCATTACAAGAGCCAATCGCGCTATCTAAATACTTCTTGAATTCTTTTTCGAATCTTCTTTTTGCCCAGCCCTCTGCGATATTTGCAGGAACAGATTTGGAGGCTCGTCTTAGTTGGGAACCAAGATCATTCCTCTCAAATGTCGGAAGTTTATTAACAGATTTTCCTACAAGTAGGGCTAAGTCATAAGCTTCACTATAGGCACGCAAGTCTTTAAAAGATTTAATCATAGAGTATTGTCTCTGTTCTATTTTCCTATTTTCTAAATCTATCTTCAATCCATCATCTACGCTCTATTTTCTACTTTCTATACCTATCTTCAATTGTCTATGCTCTATATTCTATAATTGATCTATGATTTATTCAGGTGTTTTTGTTCTTGAACTTATTATCCTTTTTTATACCTCAAAATATATTTATCAGGCACTTTTTTTGTTCTTTTATAGACTTTTTAAAAATAGGAACGCGGCTTCTATTCCGGTTTTTATTCTTTTTATGCCGGGAGTTTTTATACATGAGCTTGCGCATTTTCTAATTGCGGAGATAACGTTTGTTAAGGTTTATGATTTTGAGGTTTCACCAAAAATAGAAGATGGGCTACTTAAGATGGGAAGCGTTCAGGTTGCTAAGTCGGATCCTTTTAGGAGGGCTTTAATTGGGGTAGCGCCGGTCATAGTTGGAGTGGCGGTAATTATTTGTGTTTTGTATTTTTATCTTGGAAATGTAAATCTTTCTCATATTTTTAACAAAGCAGAGCTTATAAAGACTATTCTTGCGGTTTGGGTTTTGTTTTTTACTACGAATACTATGTTTTCTAGCAAAAAAGATCTTGAGGGAACGGTTGAATTAAGCTTGGGTCTCTCATTCTTGTTAATAGTTTTTATTGTTGCATCATTTATTCTTAAATTTGATTTCTGGACGCCGTTATTAAGCTTCTTAAACAGTAGCGGGGTAGAGAGCGCTTTTAGTAGAATTTCTTATTTATTCTTAATACCTGTAGCAATAAACATTATAGTTTTTTTGATTGCAAAAGCATTATTTAAGAAGATTATTTAGGAACAATTTGGTCAACTCCCAGGAACTTTCCAACAAAAGCCATTATTACAAAAGAAAGGATTATGAAAACGAGTCCTGCTATGGCATAGGTAAGGGTTTTGCGGGCGCTTCCAACTTTTTCCGGGTCACCCTCACTCATTACAAATTTATATCCTGCATAAATTATTAAGAAAACACATATTACACCAGCAAAGAGAATTAAGAAGTTGATGATGTTTTGAAGAACTATTGGAATACAGGCAAGTGTAGCGACTCCATCTTTTACGCACGAACCCCAGTCTGCTGTTGGAATAACATTCATAAATATATTCTACAGTAGGGCGTGATTAGTTAGCAACACTATCTATTTGAATTGGCTAAGTGTTGGAATGTGGAGACTTGTGATTGATCCAAGTCCAAGAGCGGTTAGAACAACGTTGATGATAACAAATGAAAGAGCAATTATGATAAGTCCCATAACAGCAGCAAGAATGTGATTTCTGGCATCTGCTACTTTTTGTTTGTCTCCACCTGATGTTATCCATTGAAAAGCTCCGATTACGATGTAGGCTAGAGCAAACAAGAAAGCTACAACTATGATAAATGCAATAACGAATGAAACAATTGATCCAACGCTTGTGTTTGGGTCAATGATTGTAGATCCTGCTGGTGTTTTAACTCCTGCATCTAAAACGTCTGCAAAGGCTGGGGTAGCAACTGCACCGAATGCTACTAAGGAGGAGATGATAGATAATTTCTTCATTAAATTAATTACAGCATGTTTAATTTTTTTTGTCAAGTCTCACCTTTATCTTGGGTAAATAACTTTCGCTATTAAATATACCGACAAAAAAGGTGAGACGCAGACCCCTAACGAAATTGCAGCGCGAAACGTGTATGAATAATACGGAAAAGTTGGGCGCTAAAATTAGTGGGGTCAAGGACTACAAATGTTGGGGGGTTAGTTTCCGCCACCAATTAAGCTTTTTACTCCAAAAGCTGTTGTTACAACGTTTACTATGACAAGCGAAATACTCATGATTATTAATCCGATTATTGCGTAGGTTAAGATTCTTCTTGCCTTATCAAGGGTTTGCTTGTCTCCTTTTGATTGAACCCAGTAAAAGCCTCCGTAGGCAAGATAAATCATGGACATAAAAATTCCAATAACCATTGCTAGCTGAATAAAGCTTGTTGCAATGCTTCCTATCGTGAAGGTTGATCCAGATGGAATTCCTTGCGGTGCTTGAATTTGAACTGGGCCTTGTTCTCCCGGGATTTGAAGAGCTAGTAGTTTATCCATATTATCTTGTAAAGCCTGGGATTCTAAGAATATCAACCCCAATTATTTCGAGTATAACAATAGACAAAACTATAAACAATATTCCAAGGATAGCAGAGGTTATTGTTTCTCGGGCAGCTGCTACTTTTTCTTTGTCTCCCTGAGACCGCATGAGTAAGTACCCAGAGTAGATTAATATAATGATTCCGCCAAAGCCGGCGAGCATGAGCACAAACCTAAACATGCTATTTATAAAGCCTTGCGGAGTAGTCTCTATGTTTCCAATAGCTGTATTAACAGCGCTACAGTTTTTGTTTGTTTTATCTAGTGCTCCCGGAGCGCAAGGTGGTTGTCCGGCATCTGGATTTGCCTGATCATCCAAATCATTTCTGTCTGAATTGTTTGGGTCGTAAACTACTCCTGTTATTCTAATTCCATTTGGTGCTTGAGAGTCAAAGGTGAAGTACACATACATATATGTGAATCCTCCTTCGCATGTTCCTCCTAGTCCTACGGCATTTCTTACTGCCCTTGATGTTTCGCTTATTCTTTCATTAACCTTGAGAACAAAAGATCCTTGTCCGATTCCTCCAGTTTTGTTGTTTGAAGGGGAGAAGGCTCGGGTGTCAGCAGTTGATGCTGAGCGGGCTGGTGTATCCCATCCTGTTCCGTTTAGAATATGATCTGGAATTACTTTTTGATTTGTAGAATCAACTCCTTGAGTATCAACTCCTACTGTGTCTCCGCTTCCTTCTTTGGCATCAAAACAAACCTCCCTCTTAAAATTGTTAGTTGTTCCCTCTAGAATTAATTGGTAGTTATTGTCGCTATCAACCCCTGGTCTTCTCCCCCAAAGAGATACGTCAATAGGAGAAGTGCTTTTGAAAGTAGTTCCGTTTGATGGTGCCATTTTGATAAGGGGGTAGGAGTGTCTTACAAAAAAGTCAGCAGAGACAATGGGTGTTCCTCCTGCTTTATCTTGAAAAACAGTAAGAGCATAGTCGTGTCCTTCATGGAAATAATCCTTTTGGTCGTTGCATCCATTAGTAGAATTAATATTGTCGCTATTTGTTGTAGATTTACCCTTAAGTGTTTCTTTTCCTGCACCGCAAACATCAACCGATATCGTGCCATTGGAAGCTGTGAATTTTTTAAGGAGATTGGGGTTGAGTTTACATTCTGCATAATTTGACTGAGCACATAGATAATAGTCTCCATCATCAAGTCCTGTGAACTTGATGTTAACTTTTCTTACGGTACCATCAATTCTTAAACCGGGCTTGCCATTAATAGTAGTGCCATCATATTGAGGATCTGTCCAAAGATTTGGGCAATCTCCAACCGGATAGTCATTTATTGAATATGTGGGTGCATCTGCGTTTTGATTTGGTGGGCACTCATCTCCAAAAGATTGTGCTGGTGTTTGAGCAAAAGAAGAGAGTGTTACAAAAGAAAGTAAAACAAGCGGAAGAATCGTAGACAGTATAAACCTTAAAGCCCTAGGCATATATTTATGATGTCAAAAGCCAAAGCCTAAGTCAACATTCCATAGGTCTAATCCCTATTCCCTAACTCCTAGCCCCTAGCTATTGAATTTGTAACCTCGGCCTTTTACTGTTTGAATGTGGGTGTGTTTGTTTGGATCGTCTTCAACCTTTTTACGCATTCTATAAACTATTTGGTCTAGTGCTTGATCTGTAACTCCTTCTTGGGTCTTTGTATCTTTCCAGGTATTTGCAATTATTTCATCTTTCTCACAAATTCTAGCTTCATTTTGGATCAAGAATTTCAAAAGTCTAAATTCTGATGGGGTAAGTTTATCTGTAATTATTTCTTCTCCTTTTTTAATTTCATTTGTTGCAGGATCATAGGTTACACCCGTTTTAACAGGATTCTTGGGAAGAGCTTTTATATATTCGGCAAAAATAGGGATAGTTAATTTTCCTTTATCTAGTAAATAAACTTGCTCAAGAAAAGAATTGTTGTCGCCTGATTCAACATCATTTTGTTCCTCGGGTGTTAAATAATTCCATATTTCAAATAGTGCTCCTCGTACAGACTTTTTAGAAAGGAGTAGAGCGGCTAGGTCCTTGTCATTTTCTCCGGATAAAATTATTTCATAGGCTAGTTTTGCAATTTTCCCATGTCCACCCGTTATTCTTTCTATTTCCTCTTTATCTTTTGGAGTTCCCTTCTTGCCGGTTATTTTTTCTAGATAAGAGAATCGGAAAGCAAGGCCTGGAGTATCTTTGATTGGTAAGAAAACATGATTTCCCACAATAAATTCATAGAATTCACCAAAAAGCGCGGTTTCTAGAATATCTTCAATCGGGCGAGTAACTGCAAAGATTGCGGTAAAGGAAAATTTAACTCTGTTCCTTAGAATTTTTAAGTTTAGGAAGAACTTATCATCTATATTTGGAATATATTCTTCAAACCTATCAAACATGAAGACGAGTTTTAAATGTTTTTCTTTTGCAAGATAATCAACACTTTTTTTGAGAGCTTGGGATAAAATCAATTCATCCTTAAAAGAAAGAGCATCTTTAATAAAAGAATTAACAGCTTCTTGTTCGGAAAACAATTCTCTTTCGCCAAGTGAGTAGGAAAGGGAGATCAGGATAAACTTTATGATGTCAAAAAGCTCTCTTGTTCTAACCTCAGAAAAGTCCATGTAGATGAAGTGAAAATTATCTTCCTCTGTTCCCAGGTGAAGTTCTCTTATACTTTTGTTGTAGGCAAGAAGTCTTAGGACATTACTTTTTCCAACTCCTGGAATCCCAATTACCTGGGCTGACCTACCGGTTTTGATAATAGAGATAGTTTTTCCAATTTCTTCTTTCCTTGTGTTACTGGGGTATAGTTGTTCAAAATTTGTAGGCTCCATACATCAATTATATATTAGATGAGAAATAATTTTTAATTCTTAGTTCTTAATTCTTATTGAATTTTTAATTTCCCAATTTTAAACCCGTTAACCCTTTAACTCGTTAACATTTAGAATACCCAGGATCTAAGAGCTAATATCCAACATCCAGCTTCGCTTTGTTACTTTCCTGAGAGGCTAATGTCAAGTTGAATTTGGCCTCAAAGTCTATACTTGCCACATGAGCGTAATTGAGTTGACACACAAATCAAATTTCACGTATCCTGTAAGTATCCCTATGAATGATACTGACAAGGAGGCTTTGGAAAAAGCCAAAGAAGAAGAAAAGCTTGCCGCAAAAATAGAAGAAGATAAGAAAAAGGCTGAACAAGCCTGGAAAGAATTTAATGAGCAAAGAGAGCGAGAGGGAAAGAAGGTCACAGAAGAGGAAAAAATAAATCAAAGAATCCTCATTAACAAAGGAGTAATGCCCAAAATTTTCACGGCATTATTTTCTGATTTTAGCCTCGCTATAGTTGCTAAACCTCAAAATGAAGAAATCCTAGAAAAGTTCAAAAAAGAATTTGCCGAGCAAGTTGGGGCTGGAGCCGTTGATAAGAAGGATACAGAAGAGGCCCGCCAAAAAATTGAAGAACTTAAGAATCAGAAAAAAATAACCTCAGAACAAGAAGCCTGGCTTGATGACATGGTGAGAGCAGAAGCTGCTCATCACGAAAAAAACAATCAGATTTCAGAAGAGATGGGAGAGGATTATGGGAAAGCAATTGAAGCGAGAAAGAAAAAATCAAGGAAGGAAGAATTAAACGAAGAAGAAAAGAAGCTGTCCGAAACCCTGCTTGAAAAAGGTTACACCCCAGACTCTGGTGGTGGCGCTCCAACTCCAAGGGCAATAGATGTGATTACCGAGGGACTTACTGAAAAGCAAAAAGAGGAACTACTTAAAAAATGGGCAGCTGAATTGGACGAGGAGAAGACAAAAGAGACTCGGAAGCAAGCAGAGCATGAATACACGACTAAAGTAGATATGAAACCTAAGAGCGATCAGATGAAGGAAATCTTTAGAGAGCGCTGGTATTATGTGGCTATTATGAATGGCCAGGATACGAAAGACCCCGCTGTAAAGGCGGAGGTAGAAAGAAGAGCAGAGCTTGGGCCTCCTGGAGATTACAATGCGAGCTCAATCGCGACCATAGATGCGTTGACCCATAGGTTCGAGCGTGACGGAGTTTTGAGAGGGCAACTTGAGGATTACAATTCTGAGTTAAGGGAGAAGTTAAGGAGTCTTTCAATGAGCACAATAGGAAGAAGGGGATTGGCCTCAGAAGAAGCAAGAAAAGACGCAGCGTCAGAAACCAATGAATTAGTAGAAGAATTATTAGAGGAATCGGTTGGAGACGGAGCTGATGTTTTTGCAGCCAAATTTAAGGAACGCGTCTTGAAAAAAGTTTATGACAAAGTTGATCGCGCGGCAAGAGAAGGTAGGGGGCTAGAGCCATACCAGTCAATTACGGAAATTGCTCGTGACATCATGATTATGACTGGAGGAAAATTTGCTCGTGGTGGAGAATTTGCACTTCTTAAAACAGATGTTAAAACCGGGCAAGAAGTTTTTCAGCAAGCAAATTTTCTTGAATGGATAAGAAATAGACTTGTTTACTACCACGAGAACGATGTTGATAACCCGGTTGACATGTTCCAAAGGATAGCAATTTCGGGAGGTGCAAGAAACGTTTCTATAATGGAAATGCTTGATAACCAAGCTATGTTTTCTTCAGATGGAACTTACCATGAAACACTCCGCGACCAAGTTCTTTATGAGGTTTGGTTGTTTAATACGTCTCGTGATATCTCAGCAATTTACAGAAAAGTAAGGGGAGACGATGAGAAACTTCCAGAAACTCTTGCAGAGATTTATAGGAGAAATACATTTACAAAGTCTGGAACTATGGATAGGATTCTTACTCTACCAGACGCACAGGGAGGTATAGATTTTTCAAACAAAGATTCAATGCGCGAGAATCAAAGAACAGGGCATGCTTTAAGACGAGCGCTAAATATTTATTACAACATCGCAGATTATGAGATGGTAAGGGAAATTACTGGAGAAAATTCAATCCTTTTAAGCAATAAAGAATTTATAGAGGCTTATCTTAGGTTGAGGCTTCCTCCAAGAAGCGAATTTAAAAGCGATGAAGCTTATAGGCTTGCAAGAAAAGATGCTATTTTTGCAGCACTTGAGAAGGTTCAATATACAGATAGGTATTTGGATAAGAGCCAGAGGGCTCTAACCGATGCATATATAGCCGAGCTAAGAGGAACAACTGCTGATGAGCAAAGAGCTTTTGATAGTAAGACTAATAAATACAGTAAGCTAGTGGATAAAATTCAGGAAAGTATACATCAGTATGAAACAGGATCCGGAACAGGAACACTTGCTGCTAGGAGAAGAAATATAGACCCTAAAACTAATTCAAGGTCTCTTTTCAAGGAACCAACAGAAGCAGAAGCAAGAGCAGCCGGCATGAAGCTTGATGCTTATAGAAAAATGAAAATCGACGAAGCAAGTAGACGATACGATTACATGGATGCAATTAACATCTTTAATGCATCAATGAAGGATATCGGTTTAATGACAGACACTCAAGAAAAAATAAGATTGTTTATTCAAGAGAAGAGCGCGCACGATGTAGATGTTGATGAGGATGGCAAGAAGATAACAAAGACTATGACAATTGCATCAGATGATGCATATTATGCTGAAACTTTTGCAAACACCATGATGCATTGGGGTGGGGGAGCGGCAAAAAATGATACTTCGTCTGTTGGTTTTGATTCATGGACAAAAGTTTTGGCAACTAAGGAGTATCGTGAGCGTCAGACAGCTGCTGGTAGAGGAGGAGTACATGGAAATATATATAACTTCCCTGGATACATGCAGCTTGGAGTGGATTTCTTTACAGGGGTTACTGACCTTGATGGTAGATCGGTTCTTGAAATAATTCAGGGAGGTCAAGGAAGAGACATTTCAAATATTGATAAGAATATAGATGAGATTAGGTTTGGAGATGATACTATGAATCATTTTGCTTCAGACCATGTAACTCGTACCTTCAAACTTTTCCATAATATTGTAGAAACTCATGAGTATAACTTTGATTCCTTTATTACAGTTGATCAGTGGGGACAGCTAGTTTTTGATCCCACAAAAGCAAATGAGGTAATGGATGGTATGTTTAAGGCTTTTCGCTATCCATACAACACCTGGACAGGGCTTGATTTCTCAAAGCTCGTTGTAAGAAGAAATTTGGATACTGGCGCATATGAGACAAAAACTATGGCAGAGATTATGTTCGGAGAAGAGATTTGGAGAGACTTTGTGGAAATGAAAAGAAAAGAGCTTGATAAGAAGCCAAGTGAGAGGACGGGTGCAAATCGTACTAAGTCTGTTGGACAAATTGTTCAAGAGAACAGGGGGGAGTTCTATAAATATACAATTATGTATTCAATTGCTGCAGAAATGAGAGCTCATAGAATCTATGGAGGAGGGTATAGAAAGTATAAAACCGCTCAGGTGGAAGCTATATATAAGTTTTTAGAAACTTTTGCTGGGGATCTAGAATATAACGGAGGAGATATAAAGGATATTAGGAGAAGCCAGGTGAAGCGATTTTTTACGCCTGAACAAATAAAGTGGATGAGAATGCATTCTGGAACCGGAGTTTGGGCTGTATACTTTAGTGAATATGCAGGAGAAGGACTTTCTGGTATATGGGAAGGATTTATAAAAGCGCTAAAAATACTTGGTGGAAGTCTTGATAAGGTTTAAAGCCCTCTGGTTTTCTTTTCGTCTTCGTTGAGTTCTTTGGTTCTTTTTGCTGAATTTATCTCATCATCTGTTGCTGTGGTTGAGCCAATGATGTTATTAGCTCTCGTTATGTTAGCTAAAATATCCGCATCTTTTTGATTATGAAGGGCAAGCTTATCTATAATGTCGTGTCCTATAGCGGCATTGTCTCCTCTGAGTCCCATATCTCTGATTTTCTTCTGTGCCTCTCTTACTTTATTTATCTCATCAGGACTTGTTCTCTCTGTATCTTGGTTCTTGGTCCTAGTTGCTCTGAGTGCCTGTAGATCTCTTGTGGCATTGATGATTTGGCCTCTTTCTCTTTTTTCTCTTACTGCTGGGGCCTCATAGGTTCCACCAGACGCATCCTTTGCACCACCCAATAGCTTCATTCCTGCGTATGGAATACCCATGGCTCTACCTAGTGTTTTTCCAAGCAAGCTTCCACCATAATCTTTTGCTGTTAGCTGGCCAAGTCTATCAGTAACTCCCTTTTGGAGAATTCTAGGCTGTTTGGTGTATGGGTCAGTACCCCAAAGTCTCTTTCCAACTCCAGCAGCAGGAGCGCCGGCAATTGAGGCTCCAACTCCAAGAGAGGTCTTAATTCCGTCAAACATCTTGCCCTGAGGAGCTTTGATAGCTTGTCTTACTAGATTAACAACGTTTGGAGAAAGTAGTATTATTCCAAGTCCAATGAGTGCTCCAAAGGCGTTTGGATCGCCTGGATTACCAATAAATGGTGGCACAAAATAATTTTTGGCATTACTTTGTCCAAAGTTTTCTATAAAAACTTTACCAAAGAGTAGTAGTACAAGAGTTGCTGGGAAAGGAGCAAGATTTCCAATAAGATCTCTAATCCAAGTACTAAAACTCATACTGGAATTGGGGAAAAGTCCTGCTGCTATCCAAAAAGGCGCGAGTACTATATTAATAAGTAAGGATACGTATGCTTTAAGAAGCTGAAACCAAAGACGGAAAAGTGCTGTAAGAAGAGCAGCAGATATTACTAAGAAAGCAACTAGTCCTCCTATTATTCCAAAAATTTTGCTTCCAAAAAGTAATCCTCCGGTAGCACCCAAGACTCCACCAATTACTGTTCCAAATCCAATCATGCCAATTGAGCCAGCTCCAGCCCCAAGGATTCCAGATACAATTGTTGCAATGATTTTTCCGGTAGTATTATCAAAAAGAGAGGCTATGATTCCGCCAATTCCACTTGCTGCCTGAAACGCAATTTTTGTTCCCCCAAGTGCTCCTACTGCCCCAAGCGGATTTGATCCTTGTAGATCGATGGGATTTAGCCCTCCAATATTGTTAATGTGTGGCGCAAAAATATTAAAGATAAGGTACATAAATACATACATCATGTCTATCAAAAATCCTGCAATTGCATAAGAGAGGGTAACAAGAACTATCGCGATAATAATTTTTGGAATTTGATTTTGTATTGTCATAACAGTCCTCGGGTCAATTTTTACCCTAAACATTATTCCAAGACCTATGATTACAAATATAAATACAAAGAAGATATAAACTATGTTTCTAAATGTTTTCCAAAGTGGTAGGAGAAATTTAAGTCCATTAAATCCAATTCCGTTGTTTTCTTGAGCATAAGCTTTCTTTGCAATTCCAAAGTTTCCTGCAACATCTTGCATGTATTGGGTGCTTGAGACGGGAATATCAAAAGTCATAGAAATTAAATTTCCCGTTATTCCAATTAATCCTCCCCCATTTGTAACATAGCCAATTTTGTGGGTGTCGGGATCAATTCCAAGGCATTTTCCGTTTGGATTCGTAGGGTCAATTCCGCTTAGTTGGCAGGAAATTGCAGATCCAATTTCTATAAAAACACTTTGTGTATAGGTGTGAAAGTCTTGTGGGACGTCTTTATTTGTATCTAGTTTGTAGTTAACTTGAGCAAAAACCTTACTTCCAAAAAGAGGAACAAGCAAAATCAGAAGGACTGCCAATAGGAATCTAAGCTTCATATATATTATATAGGGCCATTTTTAGTATGGGAAATATGGGAAAAAAAGTCAACAAAATAGCTTATGGCTTATAGCTAGTAGAATAACTAGATGAAAGATGTTAGATCTTGGATGTTAGATAAAAGATGTTGGAGTACAGACAAATTTCTAATTTCTAATTCTTAATTTCTAATCAATTTATAAATTTAAAAATTTTAAAACATTAAGAATTAAACCTATTACCTAAAATCTATAACCTAATCCCTAGCTAGCGGTAGTTGACACTCGCCACTTATCAGGTTATGATTGGCAGACCAAGGTAATGAAGAAATTTTTTCTCCCGCTTATCGCTTTTCTCCTGTTCTTCTACGTCATCTCGACTAACAATAGAGTTTGGGCACAAGATGCAATGATGGATAGTGTTGCAACACCGCCTGCAGCAGTAGAATATAACCTGGCTTATCCGGGACTGCTTCCTGATAATCCCCTCCATTTTTTAAAAGCAATAAGAGATAAGATTGTTAGTATTTTGATAAATGATCCGGAGAAAAGAGCAGAGTTTAATTTATTAACTTCTGATAAAAGAATTAATGCTGCAGAATTTTTATCAGAAAAAGGAGAGGATGCATTATCTGTTTCAACACTTTCAAAAAGCAATAATTATTTGAGTGATTCAATAAATGCGGTAATAGAGGCAAAAAAGATGAATAAAAATGCTGATACAGTTTTACATAATCAAGATTTAGCAATTTTAAAACACTTAGAGGTCCTTGCGGTAATTAGAAAAGACGTTGATAAAAAGTATGATCAAGAAGTTTCAATAGAAGAAAAAAGGCTTAAAAACATGCAAAAAACGGTAAAAAAACTTGAGCCAAAATAAAGTCTAAGCAACTGATTTTGAATAATTTTTTTATACTCCTTGTAACTTATCCTTCTTAATTTTTTTAATCCATTCTCTTACATTTTTACCTGAGGCTAAAAAATGACCTGCATTATTTTGATATATTAGTTGATAGTTGACGTTGGCGATATAGTGCTTTAGTATTTTTATTAACACTATATATATGGTTTACCTTAAAACAATATATATAGGAATTTGCATCTTTGACAATTTGTCCATGAGCCTTAAAAGTTAGGATTTATTTTGTCTAAGAACATATATTATGCAGTGTCCATATTGTAAAAGTACCAACTCAGAAGTAGTAGAAACGAGAGTATCAGAAGACGGAGGAAACATTAGAAGAAGAAGAAATTGTGTCTCTTGTGGAAAGCGTTATACCACTTACGAAAGAATAGAAAACGTTAGTTTAATTGTGAAAAAAAGAGATGGGAAGCGTGAACAATTTGATCGTGAAAAACTAAGATCCGGATTGCTTAAGTCAACACAAAAAACAACAGTATCAGTAGAAGACATTAATAATATAGTAGACGAGATAGAGAGAGAAATTATTTCAGGAGACTCAGTAGAAGTAGAGGCAAGAAAAATTGGGCAAATGGTAGCAATAAGACTTAAGAAATTAGACAAGGTAGCATACATAAGATTTGCAAGTGTATTCAAAAGATTTGTTGATGTGGAGGATTTTGAAAAAGAAGTCCAACGGTTACTTAAATAACAAAAAACTTAAAACGAAAAACTAAACAAAATATGAATATAACAGTATTAAAAAGAGATGGCACAAGACAACCTTATAATGCTAATCTCATAAACCAAGCATTAGAAAGAGCTTGCGAGAATCTTACAGATCCAGTAACTAAGGTTATTCAAATTGCTACAGAAACAGAACTAACTCTTTTTGACGGAATAACAACAGAGCAGCTTGATCAAGCAATCATCAATACAGCTGTTCAAAACATCAAGGATGACCCAGAATATGACACAATCGCAACTCGTCTTTTTCTAAAACTAATTTATAAAAAAGTATTGGGAGACTTCAAAACCGATGCAGAATTTCAAAAACTCCACAAGGCAGGCTTTGCAAAATACATTAAAAAAGGATTAAAAGAAAAGGTTTTAGATAAAAGATTTGCAAGCCCAAAGTTCAAAGTAGAGGTGTTAGCAGAGGCACTTGATCCAAAGCGTGATTCACTCAATAAATACATTGGATTAACAGCAATGGTTAATCGCTACATGTTAAAAGGACGCGACCAGGTTTTAATGGAAACCCCTCAATATTTCTGGATGAGAGTTGCAATGGGACTATCACTAAACGAAAAAAATCCTACAAAAACAGCAATAGCCTTTTACGACAAGATGAGTAAGCTTGAGTATCTTGCAGCCGGTAGCACACTTGTTAACGCTGGTACGCCTTTCCCACAACTTTCTAACTGTTTCTTAATGGAGATGCAGGATGATATAGGACACATTGGAAAGACAGTGGTAGATGTTATGAGGCTTACAAAAGGAACAGGTGGAATAGGACTTGGAGTTACAAAACTGAGGTCTCAGGGTTCACCAATCAATACAAACAATACTTTTTCAACAGGACCAATTCCATTCATGCACACAATTGATTCAGTATTACGTGCTGTAAGCCGCGGTGGTAAGAAATTTGGAGCACTGTGTTTCTACATGGAGAATTGGCATTTAGATTTTCCAGAATTCCTGGATCTAAAAGAAAATAGTGGAGATCCATACAGAAGAACAAGAACTGCAAACACCGCCGTTTGGATTTCTGATGAGTTTATGAAGAGAGTAAAAGAAGATCAGGATTGGTATCTTTTTGATCCACAGGACGCTCCAGATCTAAACGAGTTATATGGATCAGCTTTTTCAAAGAGATACAATGAATATATTGCTCAAGCAGAAAAAGGAGAACTAAGAACCTTTAAGAAAATCAAGGCTCGCGAACAATTTAAAGCAATTCTTATTTCTCTTCAGACAACAAGTCACCCTTGGTTAACATGGAAAGATACTATCAATAACCGCGCATTAAACAATAACACGGGTACCATCCATCTTTCAAACCTTTGTACAGAAATTTGTTTGCCACAAGACCGCGAAAACATTGCTGTTTGTAATCTTGCCTCCATCAATCTTCCTCGTCATCTTGTTAATGGAAAGATTGATTACAAGATGCTAGAGGAGAGTGTAAGGTTAGCAGTAAGACAGCTTGATAATCTTTGTGATATTACACTTTCTGGTCTTCCTGAATCGGAAAATGCAAACAAGAAGAATCGCGCAATTGGTCTTGGAATAATGGGCTTTACAGATATAACTGAAAAGCTTGGTATTGCCTACGAGTCAGAAGCATCATACTCATTGATAGATGAGATCATGGAGTTCATTTCATACCAAGCAATTGATGAGAGCGCAAATCTAGCAGCAGAAAAAGGATCATATTCAAACTTCAAAGGTTCTATGTGGTCAAAGGGTTATGTTCCTTTTGATACTCTTGATAAAGTAGAGAAAGATAGAAAAGTAAAAGTAAGTGTTAAAAGAAGTGCAAAGCTTGATTGGGCAAAGTTAAGACGTAAGGTTAAAAAAGGTATGCGTAACGCAACGCTTATGGCAGTTGCTCCAACAGCAAACATAGGATTAATTGGAGCTACAACTCCAGGTCTTGATCCTCAATTCTCACAAATGTTTTCTCGCGCAACATCATCCGGTAAGTTCTTGGAGGTAAACGTAAACCTTGTTAATGATCTTAAAGCAAGAAAGCTCTGGGATTCATTAAAAGATGAAATACTTCGTAACCAAGGAGATATCCAGGTAATTGATGAAATTCCGGAAGAGGTAAAGAAGGTTTACAAAACTTCCTTCCAGGTTTCTCCATACGCATTTATAGAAGTTGCAGCTCGTGCCCAAAAATGGATAGATCAAGCACAAAGTAGAAACATGTACCTCGAAACCCGCGACATAGATGAAATGATGAAGATTTATATTACAGCCTGGGAAAAGGGTCTTAAGACTACATATTATCTCCACATGAAGCCAAGGCATACAGCTGAGCAGAGTACTGTTAAAGTTAACAAATCAGAAACTATAGTCACTGGTAAAAAGTTTGGTTTTGGGCAGGTGAGTTAATAATTTAGCTCATTATTACGTAAAACGTAAAAAATTTTTTGAAAGGAGGATAAATATATGGATGATCAAAATTCAGATCAACAACAAGTACAAATGCAACAAGCACAAGTGCAGACACAGACAATAGACGGACAAGAGTATGAGATAATCGGTGGAGTTGCATGCCCAATTGATCCATTTGAGCGCGAAATGTGCGACAGCTGCCAATAAAAATGTCCACAGCTTTTGCCTACAGTCTGGTGTATAATCATTAGTCTGTAGTTCATAAGCAAATATCATGAAGATTCTAGGCACGGGAATATCAGAAGGATTGTTATTAAAACCCATTCATTATAAATGGGCGTATGATTTGTACAATCAAGCGGTAGCAAACACTTGGTTTCCTAATGAAATACAACTTGGAGAAGATCTGGCCGACTGGAAGAAGATGACCGATGAGGAAAAACACGCCCTCACCTTCCTCATGGGATACTTTAATCCAAACGAACTCATCGTAAATAAGGCTTTGGCCTTTGGTGTCTATCCATATATTAATGCCGCCGAGGCTCACCTGTACCTTGCTAAACAAATGTGGGAGGAAGCAAACCACTGTATGGCTTTTGAATACGTACTTGAAACACTTCCTATAAATAGGAAAGAAGCTTATGAATCTCATCTTAAAATTCCTTCAATGGCAAGAAAAGAGGAGTTTGAGATTAAATACATAAGACGCATGACTGAGCAATCCCTTGATATTACAACTACTGAAGGTAAAAAAGACTTTATAAGAAACCTAATTGCATACAACATTATTCTTGAGGGGATCTGGTTCTATTCAGGATTCATGGTTTCCCTCTCTTTTAGACAGAGAAACTTACTTAGAAACTTTGGATCTCTTATTGATTGGATAGTGCGCGATGAGAGTCTTCATCTTAAGTTTGGAATCAATCTTATTCTAACCGTTCTTGAAGAAAACCCTGATCTTCAGACCGCAGAATTTGCAGAAGAGATAAAGAAGACTATTATTGACGCGGTTGAGATGGAGGTAGCCTACAATGAGGATCTTCTTCCAAATGGGATCTTGGGTCTTAACGCAAATTATATTAATCAATACGTAAAATATCTTGCTGATCGCCGCTTTGAAGAGCTAGGTTTTCCTCCTCATTACAAGGTAAGTAATCCTGCTAAGTGGATGGCAACAGCAAATGATACTCTACAACTTGTTAATTTCTTTGAAACAACAAACACTTCATACGAGGTAAACGCCCAAGCTTCCAAAAAGACAGAATAGGAGTAGATGGGAATATGGGCAGAACTCCAAAAGAATCTGATTCAGTTAGCCTATCTGAATACCACAAAACTGTAGAAATTCCCAAAAACATTTCATTTCTTAGAAAATTATTAGCCTTCTCAGGCCCCGGCTTTCTAGTTGCGGTAGGGTACATGGATCCTGGTAATTGGGCAACAGATATTGCTGCAGGATCTGCTTTCTATTACAAGTTGCTCTCTGTAATTTTGATTTCTAATATCTTTGCTATGATTTTGCAGCACTTGGCGCTCAAGCTCGGAATAGTAACCGGCCTTGATCTAGCACAAATTTGTAGGAGGAACTTTCCGCGTCCAGTTACTTATTTTCTTTGGGCTATGGCAGAAATTATGATAATAGCCTGTGATCTGGCAGAAGTTAT
The DNA here is from genome assembly GCA_035545675.1 of Patescibacteria group bacterium. Lineage (GTDB taxonomy): Bacteria > Patescibacteriota > Microgenomatia > Levybacterales > GWA1-39-11 > GWA1-39-11. The sequence goes on along the minus strand of DASZYA010000026.1, from coordinate 23,413 downwards.
TGGATCTGCAATTGCCCTTAATTTACTTTTTAAAATCCCACTTCTTTTTGGAGTACTAATTACGGCCTTTGATGTTGTGGTTCTTCTCGCAATGTTATCTCGTGGGGTAAGACTTCTTGAAGCTCTTGTAATTGGTCTAATTGCAACAGTTACTCTTTCTTTTGGTTTTGAGATAGTTTTCTCTCGTCCTGATATCATGCCTTTACTGCAGGGTTTTGTACCAAGCGTTGAAATAGTTAAAAATCCTGCAATGTTATATGTTGCCGTTGGAATTCTTGGAGCAACTGTTATGCCGCATAATCTTTATCTTCACTCATCTGTTGTTCAAACCAGAAATTATGGAAAAACACCCGGTAAGAAACGAGAGGCTATAAAGTTTGCAACAATTGATTCAACACTAGCTTTGTTTTTGGCGTTTTTTGTAAATGCTGCAATATTAATAGTTGCAGCAGCGGTTTTCTATACAAATGGACTAAACCACGTGTTTGATATAGGGCAAGCCTACAAGCTTCTTTCGCCTCTTGTGGGAGTTGGTGCTGCAAGTATTCTTTTTGCTTTGGCTCTTCTTGCCTCAGGTCAAAATTCTACAATTACAGGAACGCTAGCTGGTCAAATAATCATGGAGGGATTTCTTAAAATTAAAATTAAACCCTTTTTGAGAAGATTGATTACTAGATCTCTTGCAATAATCCCAGCAGTTTTAGTAATAGTTTTATATGGAGCAAACAGTTTGGGGTCGTTGTTGGTTCTGTCCCAGGTAATATTATCTATCCAGCTTTCTTTTGCAGTATTTCCACTCATTTTCTTTACCGGTAATAAGCGCCAAATGGGAGAGTTTGTGAATTCTACAATCCTCAAGGTAATAAGTGGGGTAATAGCCTTAATTATTGCTGCTCTAAATATCTGGCTAGTTGCCAATTTTATCTTCTAACTTTACAATCAAAACATGCCCGAAATTGGTCAGGAGGTACTTCCACAGCCCAAAATAGAACCCAAATTATCCCCGGAACTTGAAGCTAGATATTTAGGCGAAAGAGATAGGATTAAAGATTTATATGGTCGTGTTTGGATGTGGCATGGAGCTGGTAGATTTGATCGCCCTGAGGGACACGACGTGGTTGACGTTTTGGCGGGAATAGCGGACGCAAAAGAATTAAGACCGAATAGAGATGTTTGGAATGGTTCAGAAGAAGTGGAAACCATTTCTGCTACAAAAAACAGAGCATATGCTACTTACTATTCAGATATGCATATCCAAGAAGGCTCAGATCTAGAGTTTAAAGATAAAAGAGCAACAAATATAGGAAGACTTACTCTTATAATGCATGCTAGTCCGCTATATTTACCGAGTTTAATCTTAAACATGAGAAACGTAGCAAGACAAATTGGAGAAGGACACAAATGGATAAGGCGACATACGGGGAGAGGGGCAGCTGAAAAAGACAATCATCGTGATTTGACTCGCTTTGCAGGTATAAGAAGTGAAATTCCAGGAGACTACCCGATTCTTTTAGGGTTAAAGTATGGAACGTTTGAGCCAATGAAAACTGCTAGGTATCTTAAAGCATCGGAAGTTAGAACCGATAAGCCAATCTCAGTAGATAATTTGACCCATATGGAAGTACCACTTAGAAATGTAAGTGAAACAAAAGACTTGTTAAGACAAAAAGGAGTAGAGATACCAATTATTCCAAGAGAGTTCGGCGAAAGATTCAGTACAGAGTTTTCCAGTTGGGCAGTGGCTTCTAATAAGTGGTCGAAATAACTTATCCACGTTTCTTTTTCCCCCAAAACCCAAGATCTAGGCACGAATAACTAGCACTGTCCTGTAGTAAAATAGGAAAAATGTGGATAAAGTGTGGGGAAAACAAAAACCATAGTCTTATAGTTTAGGCATAAGAATAAATATTGTATAATACCTCTCATGACAGTAGAGCATGTAGATGGATCAAATCCTTTTAGACCCACAATTCCTCGTCCAGAAGTTCCAATTCCAGAGCTCTCAACCTTACCAGAAGTATATCGTGGAGTTACAACGTTTAGAGAAATATTGGGAGATGAGCTCCCAGCAGATGATCCACAAGGCTACTTCAGGTCCCCATTAAAATTTACTGTCCAAGAGATTCCGGGCGGGGGCTATATATACAAAATTGTTCCCGAGATCTTTATAAGAGGGGTAGACATTCTAAGATTGTTTGAACTTCGAGGTAAGCTCAAAACGCCATTTGTAACTCGTGAAGGAGAAGAGTATTTTAACGATTGGGATGCCATGGAGGCGGCAGAAGATGATGTGAGAATGGCAGGAAATCAGGAGTTTGTCAGGAGTCCTGATAAAGAACAACTAGAGCATCATAGGTTTTTAGGAGAATATTGGGATGAATACCTTGAGTCAGAGAATGCTCACATTCAGGGTGCTATGGGTGAAGGTAGTAATAGTGAATATAATGCTGCATTTGATGAGATAAGGAAGAATTTGGTAACAAAAAGAAGCCTTTTGCGAGAATTTAGTAGATTTATGTTCGATTTTGATATTCATACTACCGATGCTTCAAAGCAGGAATCAATAGCAGAAAAATTGTCCAAAAATAATCAGGATCCAAGTTCTTTGATTAGATATGTAGCTTCAAAATATGATTCTAATGTCCTTTCGGTAGAGGATTTAGAAGTATTTCTAAAAAGCCGCTCGAATATAAGAGATTTCTTAGATAGGCTTCCAGATAAAGATAAGAAAACTCTTATGGAGTGGGCTTTGCCTGGGCAGTTAATAGTTATTGATCCTAATTTAGTTAGAAGAAGAGAGGAGACAGAAATGGATACTTCTTATTGCGAAACATATGGTTTCTCTATGTTTAATGAATCTAATATTTATCTTTCGTTGGGATGTGGAGCTATAAATTTTGTATATGAAGATTCATCCGCAGAGTATAGATTAGAGGGCGATAATTTTGTGGAGGTATCCAGAGAAATAGGAAATACTAGGCCATTTATAAGGCCTACTTTGCGTTGGGCAAATGTGGGTGGAAGAAGATATTATTTATCAAATCCCGCTGATCCAGAAGGGGATGAGCATTATATTTCAGGTATGGTGCTAGCAGCTAATACAAACCAAGAATTTATAGATGGTCTCCCAGATCGTAGAGGATTGCATGGGTTAGAAAATAGGCAGTTTATGCTTGAGGCGCAGGCGCCGGTTCACGTATCTTTGGCAAGAAATAAACTAATGCAGATTCCACTTTTTGCAAAAGCAGAACAACTCGCAGGATTTTAATTCTGCTAGAATATTCTTATGAATATTCTTCACAAGAAGGATGGTAAGACAATTAAGATCAGTAATTCAGTCACCTCTTTTGAATACAAAAGTGTCGACGATTCTATAAATGGCGCAGTTATAGAGTTAAGTGGTAGGTATCCTAGCGAGGGTAGGGTTTTCAATGAAGAATGCAAGGAGTTATCTTTTGTAATTAAGGGGAGCGGAAGGGTTGTAGTAGAGGGAAAAGAATATCGGTTTTCAGAGAATGATCAAATACTAATTAATCCTAATGAAAAGTATTATTGGGAAGGTGTAGCAACGCTATTTATTTCATGTGCGCCTGCTTGGAAGCCGGAACAACACAAGAAAACAACTTAGCTTTTTATAAATAATTTCTTTAGCTCTTCGTAGGTGGAATCAATATTGTCATGCATTTCAAAGTAGGGGATTGAATACTTACGGCATTCGTCTTTTAGATAAATACTAAAATCTCTGATTCTTTCAATCACTCTTAAAAGTTCCTCATCTTTATATCTTTTTGTCCAGGCAGCATCTGGCAGATCTTCCCATTTTCTTATCATTTCAAGCTTTGAATTGGGGTTTATTTCTACTGCGCCAAGAAAACAAGCGCGGACTTTGTCTGGAAATTCTTCTTGAAGTTCTGCTACGTGCTTTGGTAGTAATCCATCTCCTTCTAATAAATATTTATCAACTTCATATATGAGATTTGTGCATAATGGCTTGACAAATTTCCATAGTTTTTCAGCTTTAGGGAGAGCTTGTTGTCCATGACCTATTTTATATTCGGGTGCATTTTCAAGCACGGTTATTAAAAGATCAATTGAAAAACAGGGGATGCCAAAATCTTCTGTGAATCTTCTGCTAATAATACTTTTTCCAGATCTTGCCGCACCGCCAATAATATATAACATAAGGCGATTATAACAAAATCAATTTTAGCTTGATCGTATTGGGTTCACAATGTAAACTTTCCTTATGCCAGAAGACGAATCTCCAAGAGACCTGGGTATAAAAGAGGGAACAAGCGCTAGTGGATATACGGATCTAAGACAGGGCTTGATTGATTTGCGTAATTTTGTGGATGCTGCAAGACTAGATGATTTAGACTCACCTACTAACCCTGATTTAGAAGAAAAACGCGTAAGACTTCTTAGAAAACTTTCAGATACGGATAAGAGTGTATTTAAGAAAGCCATAGCAGGCGAAAACATAGGATTGGCTCTTTCTCTTATGGATTCATTGGGTGAGCTTTATGTTCATGGCTTAGATGATAATTATGGGGCAAAATTTGAGGAAAAAGTCTTGGAAATAATAGATGAGGATTTTGATGTAATAGATAGGGGAGTAAAGGAATATTCGGATCCTGTCACTACCGTACATGCAATAAATCTAGCAACAATGCATGTTGCTAGCAGAATAGATAAGACAGGTCTTTCTGAAACTCAATTAAGAGAAAGAGAGCTTAATTTTATAAGTAATAATATTGGTGTTAGTCTGCCTCCGGATTCTGAGCTTAAATTTAATGCTAGCGATCCTGTAAATCTAATTTTAAGTATTGGATTTAGGGATCAGATAAGTAAGGTGCGTGATGTTTTTGTAGATCAAGCCGAGAGCGGGGATCCTAATATTAGATTTGGAGAATCGGTTTTCAACACGGTTACATACCTAATTGGTTCGGAAGATTCATATGTGTCATATGAAGCTAAGCAAATAGTCACTGAATATATGGATAAGCATTGGGATTTTGATACGCGCTCCCTGCTTAACACATGGTATATGAGTAATCGTAATTATCGTGTGTGGGGTCAAAATGTTGGAGAGCGAATGATAATGCATAACTTTGGTGAATTGTACCGCTTGGAGCAAGAGAGGCCAGGTATTGGGAAAGTATTAATGGATGAATTTGGTATTCATGATTTTGCTCGTTATCCCCGCGAGCTTTTGATAAGACAGTATGATGAAAGAGATAATAAAGATTTATCCTATGGGGTTGCTATATATGCAGAAGATGATCACAACGGCGCTTTGTATCAGAATGAAGATGTATTGGGAGATCTTTCAGACCAATTGGGTGAGAAATATATATTGAGAATTTATGAAGTGGGGGATAAGAAAGATTTGGTATCTATTTTAAATAGAGCGCGCAAAAAATATGGAAGAGCGGATTTTGGAATTATTGCAGCTCATGGTACCGAAGATGATATGACTCTTGGCTACAATACTAGAGTAAATAGAGATGATGCTAATAGAGTTGGGGCTCACGCTCTAAGAAATGCTTTTGTTGATGATCCAACTCTTATACTTTTCTCTTGTAGCACGGGTAAATTAGGCGGGATAGGGCAACAGATAGAGGCTTTGGGAAAAGAGGGGACTCGGGTAATAGCTCCGGATTATGTTACGGGTCCAGAGTCTGTAATGGTTATAAAAGAAGATGGCAAATTAAATTTTGAAGTTAAATATCGTCCTCCCAAAAAAGAGTCAGAAGAGTAACTATTTTGCGGAGTCTAAGCGTTTAGCAACGTCTTCCCAGTTAACAACATTCCACCAAGCTTCTATATAATCAGCTCTTTTGTTGTAGTACTGTAGGTAATAAGCATGCTCCCAAACGTCCAATCCAAGTAGTGGAATCTTGCCGCTTGTTAGTGGGTTATCTTGGTTTGGAGTGCTCATAATGGCAAGCTTATCTTCATCCTTTACTAGCCACATCCATCCGCTTCCAAAAACTTTTAGTGCTCCTTCTGCAAATTGTTTTTTAAAGTCTTCATATTCTCCTAGATCATGCTGAATTTTATCAAGTAGGGTGCCGTTAGGCTTCTGATCTTGGGCTGGTGCCATCATTTCCCAGAACATTGAATGATTGTAGTGTCCACCACCATTATTTCTTACTGCTGTTTTAATGTCCTCAGGTAGCCTATCAAGACTTGTTATGATTTCTTCAATTGTTTTGTTTTGCAAATCAGGATACTTTTCAAGGGCTTTGTTTAGATTATCTACATATGCTTGGTGGTGTTTGTCGTGATGTAGATGTTGGATGTCAGTACTTATAAAAGGGGCTAGAGCGTCATAATCATAAGGGAGAGCGGGAAGCTTAAACATACAACAATTGTAATTCTACACCATTATAAATTGGTAAGAAAGGGTTAATAGATATATGATAGTTAGGGATTAGGGATTAGGGATTGGGGATTAGGGATTAGGAAATTTTTATGTTTTAAAATTTGAAAATTAATAATTGATTTAAAATTAGTATTAAAAATTAGAAATTGTCTTTGTTTTGTTTCATGAAACTTCTTGACGTAATTTTTCCAAAAAAGTGTATAAATTGTCGTAAATTCGGCGAATACATATGCCAGTCCTGTATTGCCAAAATAGAATATTCTGATAACTATTCTTGTCCAGTTTGCTTGAGGCCTTCTGTCAATGGCATGACCCATAATGGGTGTCTAAAAAGGGGCAAAATTGATGGTGTGGTGTCTATTACAAACTATAACAACATCTCAAAAAAGCTAATTTTTAGACTAAAATATCCGCCATTTTTAAAGGACCTTGCGGTGATAATTTCAGACCTCTTAATAGAGGGGTTGATACAGAATGAGTCATTCTATAAGTTTTTGGAAGATAATAATCCAGTTATAATTCCAATCCCGTTGAGTAAGAATAGATTTAGAGAACGCGGATATAACCATGCAGAGCTAATTAGTTATTATGTCGCACAATATTTTAAACTTGAATTGAATACCAAATTATTAAATCGTACAAAGGATACAAAACCTCAATATAAACTAAATAAATTAGAAAGAATTAAAAATTTAGAAAACGCATTTGAAATTTCTGAAATTTATAAAAATTCCCAAAATTTGTCCAGCAGCTGGCGGATTCCAGAATCTGTGATTTTGGTTGATGATATTGCCACAAGCTTTGAAACTCTTAATAAAGCTTGTCATGAGCTAAAAAGAAATGGTGTTAAAAAAGTACTTGGAGTAACTTTTGCCCGGGAAGTTTGAACTATCTTTTTGCAAGCATTATATGTGGGAGTCTTCCAAAAGCTTGTTCACCGCTCTGTGTTATAAATGCATATGAATAGCCAGAATTACTTGCTACCTCAATAAGTGCATTTGAAGTCGCTCTTACTATTGCATGGGTTATGTTTCTAGTTGTAGTTTTGTACTGATGGGCAAGATCTGCAATATTATTACCCGCTTGTCCAATCTCAATGGTTAACCCGTCTACATCGTCATCAAGCGGAATATCTTCTAAAAGCACCAATTCATGGAGAAAAAGGCTTGCTACTGCCTCTTCTCTTATTGGGCTACGTCTTACAAAATATCTAGAGTCACTTACCTCTGATTCTCTTAGCATAATTGCAAAACGTACACCTTCTGCAAAAACTTGCCTCTCGTTTACTCCAAAATTGTTGTAAAGATATTCAAGATTTCTTAATAGTTTTCTGTCAAAAACAGTTACCTCGGACATAGTTTGAAATATATCACAGCCCCCCTACTCATTCAATGGCCATTTTAGCCTCAAAATGGGGTTGAAAATAGGCCTATAATCTGCTATAATAATGGCCTTGGGGATGCATTGCATCGACAAGATTGCTCATTAAAAACTGCAAGCCGATAATGATACTAATCGTTAAAGCGTATCAAAAATAAATGCTGAAGGTAAAACTATCAGCCGTGGGTTAATGCCAAAATTGGCAGATGCCTTCTCACCAAAAGCTTTTGCTTTTAGTGGGTTAGCTGCCTAAAAAACAGCCACTATTTACACCGTTTCTTTTCTCAAGCGGATAGGTGTAGGTAAAAACAAAGTTTGAGATAGGATAAAGAAGTTGATTCGGTCTTTTTTCCAAAACTAAGAATCTTGGAATTGTTTTCCCCGCCGATTGGGTCAGAACAAGACGACAATTAAGATTCGGCTAAGCTTGTAGATGTTTTTCGCGAGTCCTTCTTGGACGCGGGCTCATTGCCCGCCATCTCCACCCTTCGTTCTTATCTAAAATAAGAACTACGGAGTGGCACGGCCACACGTTCACTATCTAAACATTAATAACCCTTAGAGAAGGGTGTCCCTTCGAAGCCCCTTGGCGAAGAGGGGCTTTTTGTATAATAAATAGTGTGTATTACGTATATATTCTTAAGCTAAAAGATAAGACTTATTATCATGGTTTTTCTTCAAACCTAAAACAAAGAATAAATGAGCACGAAAAAGGTTACGTTGCCCAAACCAAAAACATGAGGCCTTTCGAATTAATATATTACTCTGGTTTTAAATCTAAAATAAAGGCTTTGGATTTCGAAAAATATCTTAAAACAAATTCAGGTTTTGCCTTTAGGAATAAAAGGTTAGTCTAGGAGATTAGGTTTTTAATTTCTCGTGCTTGGTCACGCTCTATTGCATCACGTCTTTTATCTCTTCTTTTTTCTCTTTTATCTTTTGTTTCAACAAGAGCTATTTCTACTTTAAAATTTCTATCTTTTAGATAAATTGCTAGTGGAACAATTGTAAATTTTCCTTGATCAAGTTTACTTTTAAGTACTCTTATTTCTTTTTTATGAAGAAGTAATTTTCTACTTCTATCTTCTTGATAATGATCAATTCTAGAAAATTTATAAGGAAAAATTTTGCCATTTACTAGATAGGCTTCAGAGCCTGTTATTCTCACATAGCTTCCTGTAATGTCAGCATGTCCATCACGCAAAGCCTTAACTTCACTTCCAAGCAAAGCAATACCTGCCTCCAACTTTTCCAAAGGCTTGTATGAATTTGCAAATTTATTAACAACTCTCATGCCTTTATTATACCAACAATAGTTGATTAATGATTGTTGATTGTAGATTAATAACAGGACAATAAATGTCTCATATATGAGACAAAATATATCTATCGAGCAAGGGTTAACGAGTTAACGTGTGAACGAGTTACGAAGCGCGAACTGCGAAGAGCTATAAATCGATGGAGTAAAGTTTATTGTCTATTGTGATGTAGATTTTTTTGCCGTCTTCATTTACTGCAAATGATGTAGCTCCAGATAATTTGGTCCACATATATTGATTTTGGACTTCACCGCTTTTGTTGATCGAAATTATCTTTGCGGCTTTTTTATCTAGGACGTAAACATTTGCATAATCTACCCCGGTAAAAATCTGAGAGTCAGATGAAATGTCTCCTGTTAAGCCGTTTACGATAAAACTATCTTCTTTTCCACGGGTAAATCTTCTTATCTTTCCCGCGTCCATTATCCAGATAGAACTATCTATTGCCATACTTGTTGGGTCAGAGAGTTTTACATCACCTACAAAGTAATCACCTTTTGTAGTGCCTCCTGCATATTTGTAAACCGTTTTATCTTTTGAATTTAGGGCATAAAGATTTGTTCCAAATGTTCCCATAGATATGGTTCCATCAGCATCTTTTACTGATACTTTTGAAGTACCTCCAGCAAGTGAATTCCTAGTTATTCCGCTGTCTCCCATTGCAAACATGTCTGTGTCGCTCGTAGTCATGGCAACTAGATTGTTATTATTAGTTGTGAGATCTTCCTGTTTTGAACCATCATTGTCGAGAACATAGCCTTTACCGTCTTTATTTGCTGCTACCAATTTTGATCCGTTGTAATAAACGAGAGTTGCGTCATCAAAAATTACTTTGTCTCCGGTCACCGTATTTCCAGATCCTAGCTCTCCAATTTTTGATTCAACTTTTCCTATAAATTCATCTAGCTTCTTTCTCTCAGCTGTTCCTTCTGCAAGCTTTGATTGATTTTGTTCAAGATCACTCTTTAGCTCATTGAAGTCATCCAGGGCAAGTCCTTTATTCAGGGACACTAGAGAATCTGCTTCATCAAATTTTTTCTGCGCGGGTTCTAATATCTGGTTAAGAGTTGCGGCGCGTTTGTTACTATCAATTCGTGATCTTTCAAAAACAACGCTTCCTATTAGTATTACAACAAGAATTAAGATCGCTACGATTATAAACTTTTTCTTTCCAAGCCCACCAAGTTTTGGAGCGTGAACAGTTGGCATTTTGAGACTTGGCATGTGCTTTTCAACTTTCTCATGTTTTATTTCTTCTTCAACGGGTTCATCAAAAACAGATTCTCCAGTGGCGTGGGATTCAGCCTCGGGGGATTGCCTAATTTCAATATTTTCTAATGTAGATTCTTCTTCTGCTGTTCCCGTGCTCATTTCTTGTTCTGCTAGATTTTTGTACTGGAGAATGATTGCTGCTTCAGTTCCAAGAGAGTCTTCATGTATTAGTGGAGCAAGACTTTCAGAAATCTCTGATACTTCCAGATGATCCAAAACTTCTGAAAGTTTCTGTGTTGGGAGTTTAGTTGCGAAATCTTGAGTTTCTATTATTACAATATCATTATTTTTTAATTCGCCAGAGAAAGCATCTATAGTTCCGCTTTCTCCTTTTGCAATTATTCCAAGTTTTTCTTCTCTTTTTAAGACAACGCTTCCACCACTTGCGATGACTATATACATGATGTTTCCTGTTAGAGTTGCTAAAACTATAGAAATTTTGCTTCTATCCTCAGTTCCATCAAGTGCTGCTTCAACGCTCTCTTTAATTTTTTTTAGATTTTTTTCATCCAGAGAAAAATATTCTCTTTGAATTTTTTCAAACAGTTCTTTTCCTGCTGCAGCGATTTTTTCATCTGGGGCTTCGGATTTAATACTTAAAACTATATACAGGTTTAGGGTGGTGTAGGCCTGAGACCATCCAGCTTCCTTTGGAGTTGCAACAACCTTGGACAGTAAGACGTTATTATCCATTACTATAAGAATAACACTGCAAATACGAGTAGCGCAAGAGCGGCAAGCAAATGGTTAAAAGCTATAAAAGTGAAGATTGGCGAGAATTTAATCTGGTTAACAATCCTATTTAAATTCCTTATTTGGATAAGAATAATTAGCGCAAAAAGACTATAAAAGCCAATCAAAACAATCAGGGCAAATTTTGCTAAGCCGTTTTGATCTGAAAAAATAGCAAGAATTGAATTTATATCCATATGGTTATCTTGGTCCTCCAATTAAATCTGCAATAATTCTTGTTACAAGAGCAGGTTCTGGTGCTCTGTCAAACATAAAGTTTTCTTCTGTTCCAGCAGTTTGGACGTATACGTCTCCATAATCAAAGACAGATCTTATAGACCCAACCTGGTTGTAGGAAACATCCTCAATTATATTAAGTTTTGTTTCTGAAACGTGCTTGAATAGAATCCCTGGTAAATCCAAATCCACGACTCTTTTATTTGTAACTAGCCCTACGTTAAAATACCAAAGGGTGTACTGGATAATAATATATCCAATAATAATAAGATAATAAAAAAGTTCTGCTACAAGAAGTGTATCTGCTGAAAAATTAAAAAAGGGTGTAAATAGATAAGAAAAAATAGAAATTAGAGGGGGTATAAAGATTAAAACAAGGGCAGCAATTAGCCAAGGGACATTGGTAATTAGATCACGCCTTACGAGTAAAATAATCTCTTCATCTTCCTCCTGGTTTTCAAATATAACATCAGCCGGGTATTTGGCTAAAGAGCTCAGAAAATGAATTTTTTGCAAGTTCTTTACAGCAGAAGCTTCAGAAGGGGTGGTAGGGCTTGGTTCGTTTTCTGCTTCCTTCTTTTCTTTTAATACAAACTCTCCTTCAAGTTCATCTGGCATAGTTCTTACAATTATACCATGGGTGAATAGCTAGTTATTGATTATTTATTATCGATTAGTGATTATTAATGATTTTTAATCTCTTGATCTTTAATCCAACATCTTTATCTAATATTTGTGATCTAAGATCTCTACCTAATCCCTATTTCCTAACACCTAATCCCTAATTTACTGTTTTTCCGTATTAAATAGTGGGCCAACAATTTGGAGATTGGCAGGGGCTCTTAGGTTAAACCAATTTTTAAATTCATCTGCTGAAAGACTTTGTGATCCTCCATCTCCATTTACGTTTACGGAATTTGTTTTTCCATTAGAAAAATCAGCGCTTACGGAGATATCAGAAACATTTGTAAAAGGTGTAATATTTCTACTTCTTAATTCTTGGCGAACTCTATCTTCGTTCCAGGTATCGGTTCCCGCAGGATTTGATTTGTCTGTCTGATAAAGGTGTTCGTTTGTTGATGAGTCAGCCTTGGCAAGCATAATTACATTTACAATATCTGCAACCTCGCTGGGTTTAAGCCAAGCAGTTTTATTATAAGAAGCGCGTGATCCCCAATCACAGTAAAACCAAGGTGATCCCTTATCATATGCGTTTGATTGAAGGTCAGAAAAAGATCCAGCAGACCCAGTTGTTGTATCTGTTGCCCTTTTTGTATAAGAGGTAGATGACCATCCAATGTCTCCTGATGAGAAAACGTATCCTCCGTGAGTTGACGAGAACCAGGCGGTTATTGGGTTTCCGCCGGACGTTAGAACAATTCCAGACGTTGCGTTAACTGCATCAATCCAAGCTTGGGAATTTTGCTCTTGTTTTACAACTTGGCAAGATTGGCTTGGACAAATAGTATTTGCTCCATTATTGGTTCTTGATAGTGCGTAAGATCTAGCAGCAATTGCCTGAGCCTTGAGCGCTTCTGCTGGCCAGGTAGCAGGAATTTCATAAACGTGTTTTAGATATTCTTCTATATTCCAGTTGGTATCAAAAGATTGACCGTATTCATTTGTTCCAACAACATGAATATTTATTCCCGTGTTGTAGCCCGTTGTGTAGTCTGCGTTGTAATAAGCGGACAAAATCTGTTGAGCGTTTTGTCCTGCTTCTGCTCTTCCTTTTGCACCATATTGATTAAGACCGACTCTGTTTGGAACTCCATAAGTAAAGAATGCAATTCTAGGAGAAAAACCCGGATCAACGCCTCTATCATCTGAGCACCCTCCTTGACTTGTATAGGCGGTAGTTGGAATATTAAGAGCTCCAAGTCTTTGACCTAATATTTCTTTTTGGCGGGCAGAGAGTTGAGCGATTTGATTGGAGAGAGTTGCCTGATAGTCTTGTGCACCTTTAACAACTTTTTCTAATTCCCCTTTTTCGCTATCAAGCTTGTCTTTAACACTTGCCAATTCTTTTTCTTCACTCTCCAATTTTGCTTTTCTGTTTTCAAGATCTACAAGTTTTAATGCAAGAGATGTAATTGTATCTTTGTCTTTATCTGCCCCTTTTTTCTGATAAATAATAAGTCTTGTTACATCTGCTGCATCTTTGCTTGATGCAAAAACAAGAAGCGGCGAGAAAAAATAACTCTTAATGTAGTAGTCTCGAACACTTCTATTAAATACGTCCTTATTTGCTTCTAGTTCTTTTTCTCCGGCATCAATATATTTTTTTTCTTGAGCAAGATCAGCTTCAATTGCAGCAACCCTGTTTTCAATTCCTTTTAGTTGAGTTTGAAGACTTGCAACTTGAGATTGTAGTGGGGCTGTTGCTTTTTGGGAAGCGGATAGGGCGTTTTGAAGTTCTGAAAGCTTACTGTTAATTTGGTCTAGATTGAGTGCGCTTATATCATCCTCTGAAAAAACCTGAGTTATAGGAGATAGTCTAAGGAAGACAAATAAGCCCAATAGGAGCAGTAAGAAAAACTTTCTCATTGGAGATTTTATTATAGCAGATTTGGCTTCCTTCGAAAGCATTTTGAGGGTGGGCGCGATAGGACTCGAACCTATGACCAGATGTGTATAAGACATCCGCTCTACCAACTGAGCTACACGCCCTTCGGATACCTCAGGGTAAACCCTAAGTTATAGCGAACCTTATTATACCAATTCTAGACTAAAATTAAAGAGTTAACGAGCTGAGGGTTAACGAGTTTGAAAATTAAGTCATTAAGAATTCAATAAAAATTAAGAATTAAAAATTAGAAATTTATCTAAGAAACTAAATACTTCCTCCTGGGCCAAGACCTGATTCATTATTTCCTTCAATGCTTGATTGAATATCACCAAGCACTTCATATAGTCTTGAGCGCTTTGCAATTTCTGCTTCTACCAAATCTTTTGGTTTTCCGTATTTGAGACGTGATAATTCTCTTACTAATTCTGCAACTCTTGGGTTTTCCATTTTCTTTTCTGCTGCAATATCTTTTGTAAGGTCAAGTGAGAATGGTGGAGTTGGTTCATTTCCAATAAGAGTTTTAATGTATGCATGGTAAACCTCTACGTTAATTAAATCCGCCTCATTAAATACCGGTTGGAACTCATGCTGTAAATAATTTGCATCAGATACTCCAACACGGAATGAAATTATTGTTCCGGCATTTCCAAAAATTGCGTTCTTAACATCTTCTTCAATTTGTCCAATGAACTGGTTTGCAACGATCAAGTTAAGTTTATATTTTCTTGCCTCAGACAAAATCTGTCCAAAATCTGGAGTAGCAAAATTTTGGAACTCATCAACATATAGATAGAAATCTCGCCTTTGGTCTTGAGGAATATCTTGTCTACTCATAGCAGCTGCTAGAATTCTTGGAACAAGAATCAATCCTAAGAAGGCAGCATTGTCTTCTCCAATTTTTCCTTTAGCAAGAGATATAAGAAGAATTTTTCCTTCATCCATTACTTTACGGAAGTTAAATCCTGATTCACTTTGTCCAATAATATTTCTTACCATACGATTGGTAACAAATCTTCCAAACTTTGAAACAATGTAATCAAGAACTTCTGATTTGTGAAAGTCAGAAGTTTGTGCAATTTGGTCTGTCCAGTAACGTCTTACCATTGGATCCTGAAGTTTTGGAAGCAATTCTTGTACGAATGAGGAATCAGTTAGAACGCGAACAACTTCTACAAAAGTATTTCCTTTCTCAGTCATTACGGTTAACATCGCGTTTCTAATTGCGTGTTCAAAACGTGGTCCAATAATACCTGTTTTATTAGGATCGTAAAGCTTATACATGAGTCCAATAATTGAAGAACAGATAAGATCTTTTTGTTCTTCTGTATCTGCATCCAAAAAATTAATTCCCATTGGGCGCTCTGTATCGGACGGATCAAAAAGGATTACATCCTCAGCTCTTTCCGGCGGAATTAGAGGAAGAATCATATCTATTGTATCGTGAGGATCAATAAAGCAAACTCCTTTTCCCTCTTTAATATCTTGCAGAATCATATCTTTAAGAAATTCTGATTTTCCTACTCCGGTTTTTCCAATAATATACATGTGGCGTCGACGATCATCATCTCCAATGAAGACTGATCTTTCTTGGCCTCTGTAAACACTTTTACCTATAAATAATCCATGGTTTGGGATATTTGCAGGAGCTGGAGCAACACGAGCCCCAAGCCAGTGAATACTTGGAGTTTCAACCGATTTGTTTGGGAAATGGAATAGGGTTGCAAGTTCATCTGTTGTTAATACTCCAAGATTTTTTGGAATAAGTGGAAGTTGGCGATAAATAAAATCAACAATTGCCATTCCTTTAAAGAATTTATTTTTCTCTGTTCCAAAAGAATTAAAAGATGAGAATTGAGAGAATGCACCTTCTATATTTGAGAGATGTACATCTGCAGCTTCTTTTGTTGGAGCAACAGCCATGATTCTGACGTAGGTCATAAACCCTGGTCTCGTGATCTTTTGTTCGATTGCTTCCAGCTCTTTTTGATCAACAGAATATTTTGCAGTCTCTGGATTTGCCTCACGTTTTTTTGTAGTTGTTATATATTCTCGTCCTGCTTTTTTCCAAGCATCTCCGCCAGGAGTTATTAATATCTGAATTGCAGCTGCTTCTCCTTCTACCATTTTTCCAATGGTGCTTGTGATTGATGATAGTGGATCAATAGCAAGATCTTTATATGTTTTTATTGGAAGATAGTTTGATTTCTCAAGTTTTAGAGACGCATAGGCTGTTTTTCCAGGATGCTCAAAGAGATTGTAATCTTCTACTTCCAAAATCTGTGCATCTGGATATGCGCCATGAACCTGTTTTTCTACCATATCTTTTAGCTTGTTTGGAACACCAATGTAAAATCTTATATCTTGAGGACGAGCAACTATTTCAAAAGAAATACTATCTGCAAGTTTTAAGAATGAGAGCATACCTTTTGTGCCTTTCATTGATGTAAGACTTGAGAAAAGTTGTTCTGCTGCATCAATCTTTATTTCATTTTCGCGAGGAAGTGATACTTCAAGAAGAGTTGTATCAATTGCTTTTTCTTGTCTCTTTTTGCTTTTCTGCCAAAATCCAAAAGCAATAGCAATTCCTACCAATGCCGCAATAATTATTGATGAAAGCAAAAACGCTATTACAAAAGCGAGTACTACATTTATTATGAGTGTTGAAAATGAATCAAGCTGCATTTTTTATTTCTCCTTTCGTTTGTTGAGGTTGAGTAATTTGTTGATCTTGCATTTTTGGAGCACTATTTTTTCTACTAAAAATGCTTGTAAGTCCAGATAGAATACCACCCTTTTTTTCTGGTTTTATTCCCTTTTTTAAATTTTCAATTTCTGCTAGTTTTTCTGCTCCCCATTTATTATCATCCGGATGAATTTTTGGCTTTTCTATAATCTGAATGTTATCCCCGGTTACTGTTTGGGGAGGTACTGCCTCGTGAACCGTTGAGCCGCCTAATGCTTGTGCTGCCTGATTTAATTCTTCATGAATTTTATTTTCATGAACCTTGTCTACTCCAGCACCAACCTCTTCCAGTGTTGGATCTGCTTCCATTGCAGCTCCTGCCGGTTGTAAGATCTGGTTTATTGATGGAGTTTCTGAGTTCTCTGGCATGTCTAAATCATAGCACAGGGGGATTCTATCGGCAACCTAAATAGGCTCACAAAATCCTAACAAAAATTAACAAAAATAAGCATAGCTTTGGTATAATATAGCCTCTGGAGGAGTGTCACAGTGGCCCACTGAGGGGGTTTGCTAAATCCCTGAGTCGTAAGACTCTCGCAGGTTCGAATCCTGTCTCCTCCGCAGAATGTAAAATGAATCTATAGTGTTACCTTTCTAAGCAACTTGGGGTTGCTAAATCCAATAATTCTAAGATACAGGTTTATGCTTTTGGGGTTACTAATATACAGGGATTTTTTAGGTGAAACAGAAGGTTTGATCTCGAGGTTTGTTAGGTGTTTATGAACAAAATTCATTAGTAATGGATTATAATTCCTAAAATTTAATTGTTTGTACACTGACTCGCGCTTTCTGCTTTTGTAATGTTTGAATGATATGCTTCCTTCTGTGTCGATTAGTCCTCTCACACAATAATTTGAAAATGATTTATTGGTCTTTATCCAGTCTGGAACATATTTATTATTAGGAACTACTCCCATACCTCTCATAAATTCAGCTACAATTTTAGAGTTTATCTTAATATCTACCATGTTGAAATTTCTTTTAACAATGGAAATTGTTACAGTAGGAAAAAGTTTTTTTATAAGGTTTATTACGTATTGATGATAATCTTTGTCTGCAATTGAGTTCAGAGATACAGTCACTTGATATGTATGGGTAGTTCCATCTCCCAGACAAATTCCTAAGAACTCAGCAAGATACTTATTTTTTCTAGGGACTTTAATGAAATTGAAATTATTCAGATTATGTCTATTGGCACAGGTAATAGAGCAAAATTTATAGTTTTTTCTTGATTTTATAAATTTTATCTTACAGTGTACGCATGTTAGTGTATACATAGAACTAGACCAGTACACATAGTATAGATGATTCCGATTGGAAATGTAAGCTTAATTTGGTAGAATTGAATTCTAGTTGGAGAGGTGTCCGAGTGGTCTATGGGGATGGTCTTGAAAACCATTGTGGGCGTAAGCTCACCGCGAGTTCGAATCTCGCCCTCTCCGCAGCTTAAAAATTAGATTATTGGTGTGGGTTTGAAGACAAAAGATAATAACAATATAAAAGCGATTCCCACAATATTCATCCCCATAGACATTAGTATAAATTGAGACCTGGTAAGTTTTGAAATCCCAATCATATTAAGTCCCGGATCTTTTGGAAGCGGAGAAAGAATAATTAGCGCTCCAATTACCGGAAACATCCATCTAAAATGTTTGGTGCTAATAACCTTGTTGAAATGATTTCCTGCTAGCGTTTCGTAAATTGGTTCTATTTCTCGTCCAAGATTGTCCTTTGTAAAACTGAAGAAAAAGAAGTCACTTACCATTGCTCCAAAGATTGCAGCAAGTCCCAGATATGGAAGTGGGTAATATTCAGCTAGTATTAGGAGCGTAACAGCAGATATTGGAGCAGTAAAAGTTGAAATAAAAAAAACACCAGCTATAAAAGCTGCAGAATATCCGGCCCAAATAAGAAAATCATGAAATGGAGCAAAACTTCCAATAACTAACGACAGCAGAAACATTAGAACAAGAAAAGTAATGTTCTTGTATTTATAGGATTTCCATTCCATTTCTAAAGTATAACAAAAAGAAAATTACTTAGAATATGGAGCGTGAACCGTAGAAGGTTTATGAGGAGTAAGCTGTATTTCTCTTGTGTTTTCAATTCTTTGGTACAGCTCATGGTAATTCGGTCTTTGATTAAATGGTGGATCTGGTCTGTAGTCTCCCTTTTTATCTCCGCTAGAAAATATTGCAATAGTGGTCATTATTGCAGCGGCCAAAATCATGGCGGCCTTCTCACCATTGGTTAGTTTTATATCTTTTCCATCAACAAAAAAACGATCATTATAATCTGGTACTTCCGGCGTCCTACTCATAATGAGAGTATTATAGTATTTATTAGACAAATTGCAATTATGCTACAATCTTCGTATGACTATTAGCTACTCGCTATAAGCTACAAGCTAATCAATATGTCTGCTTATTCAAAAACTCCACTTGCTCAAAAACTCGGAATAAAAGAGGGTGCTAAGGTCCTTTTTATAAACGAGCCTGAAGATTTTGTTAAATCTCTGGCTAGCATACCTTATTATATAGTGCCTCTTGATGGTAAGAGTAATTTGGACTATGTACATCTCTTCTCCAAAGAAAAAGATGAACTAGAAAAATTATTTCCAAAACTATCTCACCGTTTAAATAAAAATGGTATGATATGGATCTCTTGGCCAAAGAAAGCGTCCGGTGTTACAACAAGTCTTGATGAAAATATAATTCGTGAAATAGGTCTTGCTAATGGATTGGTAGATGTAAAAGTTGCAGCAATAGATGAAATATGGTCAGGGCTAAAATTTGTATATAGAATAAAAGATAGATGAAAGATCAGAACCAAATTTGGAATCAGGCTCACCTTAACCATCAGGTTAATCATTCAAAGGGTGGTGCTTCCTCTTTTGCAAAAGAAATAGAATCATTAATTCCTAAGAATTCAAAAGTAATAGAATTTGGTTGTGGTAATGGAGTTGATGCGGCATATTTTGCAGAGTGTGGTCACAATGTTTTGGCAACAGACTTCTCTGAAAGCGCAATTGATGCAGATAAGAAGAAGTTTGGTTCCGTTAATAATCTAAGTTTTCAGGTTTTTAATTTGGAAAATAGCTTTAATTTTGATAATGATTTTGATCTTGTTTATGCAAGACTTTCTCTTCACTACTTTGTAGATCAAAAGACAAAAGAAATATTTGGAGAAATTTCAAATATATTAAGTCCTAGTGGAATAATAGCATTCATTTGTAAATCAACAAAAGATCCACTTTATGGTAAGGGGAGAGAAATTGAGAAAGACATGTATGAGGCAGATCATATTAGGCACTTCTTTAGCAAAGACTATGCGTTAGAATGTCTCGGAGACAGATTTAGAGTAGAAAAAGTAGAAGAGGGTGAGGAAAATTTTTATAACAGTCCATCCGCTTACGTTAAAGTTATTGCTCGGAGGTCATAGAAGGAAAACTTCTATATTCTACTAATTCAAAAGTAGGAGATTTAAGTATTCCCAATACATTTTCAGTCCACTTCATATCCTGTTCAGTCAATGGTACTATTCTTTTAGATTCTTCCTCTGATATATCAGGATTAAAATCTATCTTCATAATTTTATCTAAGTCATAGCCTTCATCTTCTAAATCCTCTGCAGTTGTTGCAGATTCTGGATCATCTCTATCAAATAATCCTACAACTTCCTGTAAATTAAATGCCTCACCTTTATTGGTGAAGAATAATGTATTCATAAATTCATAAAATCTACCATCTGGTGCTTGGACGATACTGGTAAGCCTCATATCATAAAGCGTATCTACCATTCTAGTTGTGTATGTTCGAGCTTCGTTTATGGCATAAGCTGGATAGCTGAGCTTGGTATCATATGGTAATTCAAAGAAGGGTCCTCCTTCGGCAGTATCTCCAGCTAGGTCGCTTCCAGCATAAGTAATAGTTATGTAGGTATCTTGATTTGCAGCAGTGAATTGTTTATATCTACCTTCTTCTTCTTCAGAAGCTACTGGTCTAATAATATTTCCATCCTCATCTATAAAAGCAAAATTAAGGTGGTTTCTGTTTTGAGGAACTCTGATACTGTGAGAGTTTTCAGGCTCATCTCTAAAATGTTGGCCCAGAGCATGGGCTATCCTCATATTAGCGAGTCTCTCTATAGGAACTGATGGTTTTTCCCCTTCAAAGTTTGTCATAGTCTTTGCATGATAGCTAGAATCAGGCAAAAAGTCAAATATTATAAGCCTAAATTGTGCTATAATGTCAGACTATTATGGCAGGATTAGAATATGAGCAAGCAAGTCAACTTTTAAGTTTGGCATACGAGACAAGTGGATCAGTGGATGGTCTACCCGAAGGGGATACAAATAGAATCAAGGCATATAGGCGAGCTTATGAATTGGCTGTGGATATTTCATCCGTTCCTAACCTTGTCGTTCCAGGATTAAAGCTTATCTCTGCAGTCTCACATAAGCTTTTCACAGAGGAAGACTTAATTTCAGATGATGAAACAGAATATTGGATCAACGTCAATACAGATGCCAATCTCCGATTAGCTGATATTTATCTAAAGCTTGGAAATAGTGCTCAGTTCATTTCTGGAAACAATAATGCTTTGAAAAATATGGATGAGCTCGTGAAACTTTATCCAGAGAAAAAAGAAGAGACTCATATTAGAAGAGATGATATGGCCAAATTAACAGCAGAAAAAGCGCGTAGAGTTGGGGAAAATGAGATAGCAATAATGTATTATATGAAGGCTGCAGTGTGGGCCGAAGAAAATGATTACGATAATCCCCACAGTTCAGTTTGGGCTAAAAGACTTTTTGATCACAGAATGGGAGCTGCAATGAGCGCGATGGAGATAGGAAAGGAAGCTCCGATTGCACACTCTTTATCTATTGCTGCAAAAAAAGGAAGAAAAATTCTTGCTTTAGCTGAATCGGAAGATGAGAGAAAAGAGTGGGATGAAAAATTATTTAAGCTTAATGTTTTTATTGGAGACACATTTCTCTCGGAGGGAAATAATCTCTCGGCATTTCTAGCATACAAATATGCGATAAATTCAGACTATGCAAATTACCTTTCCGAAGATGCAGTGCATTCATTATTAGTAAAAATAAACAGAGCAAGGGACGGCAGGTAAATAACTAATTTAGTTGTCCCGGAAGCTTTAGGTTTCCGGAATATAGAGCGGTTGCAAACCAAGACCAGTTCTGATCATAATAACTTTTTCCTGTTCCCCAGTAACCCCCATTGTCTAATTGTTTTTGATAATAATTTTTATAGATGTCTTCCGCAAGATTTTTATCTGTTATCATAAATGTTGCAAGGGGAGCCGCATAGACACTTGGACTATCATTTTTACTTAGGGCTATACCATCTGTTGAATATGTTGCATTAATTTTTATAGATGTCTTCCATTCATACTCAAAGAATGGGCTCGCAACACTAAGATAGTCTTTTGATTTTTTATCTCCAAACCATATATTATCAAGAGCTACCCTCCAGAAAGTTCTAAAAGAATCATATCCATAGATGCCTGAGTCGCCACTTACATATTGTGAGGCATTTACAATTTTTCCAGTTCTTGCAGCCAAGACCCAATTTGGAGGAAGACCAACTGTATCTTTTGTATCGCTATTAATTTGTATTAGAGTAAGATAAGAATCATCTGCAAGTTTGTTCCAATTATTATCCTTGTCAACCTTGCCAAAAATTCTGTATGATGCGGGAGATAGATATGACGGGTTAATTACGAGTCCATTTGGTTTATTAAATTGAGATCCGGCAAGTAAATAATATCTTCCGCCTAGCTCTTTTACATCATTTTTCCAAAGATCTTTGATAATTTCTTTTGCGTCAATTAAATATTGTTTATTATTCCACTTATAGCTGGCAAGAATTAGGGAAAGCGCTATATCTTCATCTGCATCTGTTGCATTATCTTGTGAGATTATTTTCTCGCTTGCTTTTGTTTTTCCGCCCCATAGCCAAGCAAAAAGTTTATCATCCTTGTGTTGGATATTATCTTTTGTCCAGGTCCATGCTTTATCAAATGTATCGCGATCATCAATAATTACACTTCTTAGCATTAGATATGATTGCCCTTCTGATGTTGTTTTGTAAACTCTTTCTGGATCAATACTTTGTCCCTCCATTGTCATAAAATGAGCCTTGTAATATACCCAAGTCTTAGCAAGAGTCTCTTTGTCAAAAGAAGTTTGAATCAGGATTTTTGCATACGCCTGTTTTGTTTCAGACTTTCGATTGGTTTCTTTTGCTACCTCATGTTTTTGAAAGGTAGGAAGATTTAGGTTTAGTGCCTTGTGATTGAGCAATAAAATATTAAGACAAACCAAAATTATAAGTGGCATTGTTATTATTATTTGATTAGTTGCAAGTCTTACATTTTTTGAAAATAAATCAGTAAAGCGGAATTTGTTATTAGAAACAAAGAAGCTTATTTTTGCGCAAATTAGATAGTAATAAATTCCACTGAGGAGTATAGGAATAAAAACTAAATTCTTGTAAACAATCACTTGGCGAGCTGCTAGGTAAACCCACAAGATTGAAGGGATGAGATTAAAAACTATTTGCAGGACGCGAAATCTAAAATACTTTGGATCTGCTTTTGTTTTTGCTCCAGTTGGTTGCCATGACATTGCGTCTTTTGTAATTCCATCAAATATTGCATAAAGATGCGCCCATCCATATACAATTCTTGTAGACCATGCTTCAATCCCATAAACTGCCCTATGCCAGAGAGGATAAATAATCTGAATA
>DASZYA010000025.1:0-3433 GCA_035545675.1 Patescibacteria group bacterium | reverse complement strand
AGCAATGATAATAGTCGGGCTTTTATTAGGATATCGTTATTTTCACAAAGCAAATACTAAGGTAAAGAAAGCTATAACAAAAGAGCAAGGAGAAAATTATTCTTCTAGCGTTAAATTTGGTAAACCATTCGAAGAGAGATGGAAGAGTGAAATAAAAATAAAAGGGCCGAAGATTGCATACCAAGATTTAAAGAAAGAATATAAAAATTACAAATCACCAGCTCAACATGTGGCCGCTCATCTCATGGGAGAGTTGTTATACGATGCTTTAGGTATGGAGGCGATAGCTATTTGTGATTCCTCTTTCCAGTACGGATGTTACCACGGTGTATTTATTAGTGCATCTGTGGATAAGGGTGCAGATATTGCCTCTCAGTTAAATACTATATGTTTGAGTTCGGATTTGTGGGTTCCTGCGTGTCAGCATGGGATAGGGCACGGCTTAGTTGAATATTATGGTAATAGCAAAACAGGTTTGTTAAAAGCTCTCGTGAAATGTGATGAGTTAGTGGGTAATACGGCAATAGCAGGGTGCGCAGATGGAGCCTTGATGGAATATGAATTTCCTTCTAGTGATGATCCAGATGATATCAGGCCTCAGATTAGGGAAATGGTGTCCAATAATCCTCATGAAATTTGTAATATTGTGAGCGGCGACCTTAGTAGAAGGTCTTGCTATTTTTCTATGCCACAATGGTGGTTCCTAACTTTTAAAGATGGTTATAAACACGTAGGTCAGATCTGTGAAACGGTTAAAAGCGACAAAGAAAAAGAAGCATGTTTTATAGGGATTGGCGGAGATGTAGTGTTGAGAAATAATTTTGATAAAGAGAGGGCGATGTCAGTATGCAATACAATGCCGAATGAAGATTCTAGGGCCTCATGTCTGCATGGAGCTTATTGGATTATCACGAGTCTATCGCCGAAAACAGAGAATTCTTCCTCGTTATGCAACGTGTTAAATGATGATAGGAAAACTGAATGTCTTGCTATTTAGTCCCTGTTATAGTTGACACCTCAATTATTTATTCATAAACTATACCTAGAAATGAATAAGGTGTTGGTAGGTATCTCGGTCCTCCTCTTGGCTTTAATACTTTTTGAAGTTGGTTATCTTCTCTTGGGCTCATCGCCTACATCTAAAAGCTCCGTTGGGGTGCTTAGTGCTAATTTGGTTAGGATTAATTCAAATGCATTGCTAAATTTGGTTAAAATAGGAACACAAGGAACATTAGTTTATGCTAATGCGGATCTTGGATATGAAGGAAAAGTATTGGAAATATACAATAATCCTGGAAATATTAATGGGACAAGGTATGAGTTGGGAGTAAAATTGCAAGGTCAACGTGGTCAAAATGTTTTGTATTTCCTTCCAGGAGACATATCTCATATTAAGGTTTATTCTAAAATTTTTGGTATAAATTTACCCACTTCATTTCAATCGCTTAGGATCGGAGACAATATTAGTGTTGAGGTGGTCAAGAACTTAACAAAGCCTTTTGAAGCTGGTCAAAATACGGAAAAGATTGAAATAATAAGGCAATGATTGCAAAATATACTAAACCTCAAATTAAAGGTAAAAAGGTCAAGTTGAATCAATTTTTTACCGTTCCCAAATTTAGTAATCCTATTTCAGACAAAGTTACAAATAATGTGGACTATAAGTTTCCAGAACTCGCTCTCGTATTGTATTCCTAACTTCCCAATATTGTTTTAATAATATAGATAGGCTAAAATTTGCCTGTGAAAAAATCTCAGCTGCTACGCTTAAGACATGTTAAAACATTTGGTAACAGTATGTCGCCGTTGTTGATTGATGGTGATATTGTTTATCTTAAAAGAAAAAAGTTCGATTTAATTACTATAGATGACATCGTATGTATATATAAAAGAGAAAAATTATTTACACATAGAGTTATATATAGAGCAAATAATTATATAATAACGCGTGGAGATAATAGTTCTGTCTCAGACGGTAGGTCTTATTCTAGAAATATAGTCGGAGTCGTAGAAAAAATTAAAAGAGAGGAAGAAATCTATGGTATTAATGATCTGTATTTGATCCAATCAACCTTATATCTTAAAGAGGTGTTAAAACTTCAGAGAGCCTTCAAAAAAACAAGCTTAGACTTCGTCTTCTTAAAAGGATTGCCCTTGTATTTGTATCTAGACGGTGAACTTCCCAAGAGGATATATGCAGACTGTGATCTTCTGGTAGATAATTTTATACTTGCGGAAAGAATTTTTAAAAAACTTGGATATCGTAAGGAGCGATTAGGTAAAGATATGTTTCAAATGAAAAAAGACAAAGAGGCGTCATTTTATAAATTAGTTAAAGGTTTTCCTGTAGTTTTTGATTTGCATAAAGAGGTAGTTTTTATAATGGTTAGAGCTGGTAATTTAAACATGCTTTACCCTCAATCGTTAATTCAGAAGCTTACAAATAAATTTTTAGTTGAGAAGAAATATATTAGATTAAAAAAACACGGCGAATTATTGCCTATATTATCCATGGAAAATCTAATCGTTTATCTATGTTTACATTTATTTAATCACAATTTTGCGGGTCCCTATAGATATGATTTTTTAAATAAAGTTCTTAAGAAGAAATTTGATCTTCATGATGTTTTGCAGACAATTAACGATTTTCAGCTTGTTAAGTTCGTATACCCAGCTTTCTTTTTGCTTAAAAAATATTATTTTAGCAAGACTTCAGCAGAAGTAATTAAAAAAATGAATATGTCTATAAATATCCATAAATATACACATAAAAACTTATTTTCTGCTGCTCCAAAGCCTTTTGGATCAGGAGAATATTTTATTGCTGCCTTTAATGCCTCGCCGATTCCAATATGGAAGAGGTGCTTGGTGTTGCTAGATACAAGAGTAGTGGTAGTAGGGTTTAAAGTTATTATTAAAAAGATTACTGATTCATTTAGAGATTATTCTTTTCGATTCTAGATCTTTAATGAATTCAGCATAGTCAGATGATGCTTTCTTTTCATCAACTTTATATTTTTTAACTAAGCCCCTAATTATTTGATCTTTATCTTGTGATTGTTTTATTTTTTTAAAAATGTATGTAGCTGTTTCGTTAAGTGTATAAATAATTGAATTTTCTCCATCAAATATTGTCATTTTTCCATCAACTAACTGATTTAAAAATCCTTTGTTAACTTTATACTCAATTTTTTTCATAAAATTTTATAAGTTCTTTTTTATTTTTAGAGAAATATAGGTAATAAAAGTTGTCAAACTCGTTAGTAAATTTCATTAGGTGTTTAACTGAATTTTTTCCTATGATTCGAGTACTTTCCAGTAGCCTTTTTAAAGCAGATGTTTTATCTAGTGGGATTTTTTTAAATGTAAGGGATTTTTTTAAAAAATAAATGTTTCCTACCTCATACTTTCTTGGGAATCTATTTCCCCAGTC
>DASZYA010000024.1:0-12253 GCA_035545675.1 Patescibacteria group bacterium | reverse complement strand
TTGACTGTGTAACTTCTACTGTTTTTGACGCTAGTTTATTTGGATAAATGTCTACAATTTCTGATATTACTTTTGCATCAGCAATATCTTTTAGTAGCTCTACTCCTCGCAAAATTGCAGGAAGAGCAAGTTCTCTGTCTACTCCTTTTTCATTAAGAATCGCTGCTTCGCTTCTAATCGCAAGATTCATAGAGGTTTTACGGATTTTGTGTTGGTCGCAATTATCTACAAAAAGCATTACTCTTTTGGTACTCTCATCTACTGCAGAATTTAAAGTTCCCATAACAGCCATGAGATCTATTATTTCTCCCTCACCGTTATCGATCACAATATCCCCGCCCGCTAATTTATATTCTTTATTATCAAGCGTTTTAATTGTTTCTCCTGGTTTTGAAAGTCTAACAATCATCTTTCCAGTTTTAAGAAGTTTGTCGTAATCAAAAACGTGCATTGGATGGCCTACTTCACGCATTACATAGTTGGTTACATCAACTGCATTGTTAATTGAACGAATGTCACCAGCTTCTAGTCTTTCTGATATTTCTTTTGGACTTGCTTTTAGAGTTATATCTAGTGCAATAGCACAAATTCTATTAACAAGTTTGGGGTCATTTTCAATTTTAATTCCTAAGTCGCCAGTATTGGTTATATGTTTAAAATCGGGTTCAGTAAATTTTGCTTTAATGTCAAATTGTGGAAGTATTGTTGCTGCTTCACGAGCAAGGCCAATTACGGACATAAGATCTGGTCTGTTTGTTGTTATTTCAATATCATAAATATGATCTTTTTTACCCTGAGCTGAGCCGAAGGGTTCAACGCGTTCTACGGAAACGCTAGTTAGGGATAAATTTTCGGCAATTTTTGCAGCCGTTGCCTCTGTTTTTAAATAATCTTTAAGCCAACTATCTAATATTTTAATATTCATATTTCTACAAGCTATAAGCTAATAGCTACAAGCTAATTTAAAATTGTTCTAAGAAATCTAAATTGTTTGAATAAAGTATTCTAAGATCGTCTAGCTCTAGCCCTTCACGCATCATGAGAACTCTTTCTACTCCCCATCCGGATGCAAAACCTGTGTATTTATTAGGATCAATTCCACCAGCTTTTAAAACATTTGGGTGAACAATCCCTGCCCCTCCAATTTCTAGCCAACCTTCTTTGCAAAGTCTACACTTTACGCCATTAACCATTCCTGTTCCATTGCAAACTCCACAGGAAACGTCTGTCTCAAAAGAAGGTTCAGTAAAGCGAAAGTCATAAGGTCTAAGTCTTGTTTTTCTACCTTCTCCAAACCATGATTTTACAAAATAATCTAGAGTTCCTTTAAGATTTGCGATCGTTATATTTTCTCCCACAACTAGAGTTTCAAATTGATGGAATATTGGTGAATGAGAAATGTCAGATTGACGTCTATAAACTTTTGCAATGTTGAGCATTTTAATAGGAAGTTTACTCTTCTCCATCTCTCTAACCTGCCCATTGGATGTATGAGGAGAAAGTATCATTGGTCCCATTTTTGGGTCTACATCATTATCAATAAAGAAAGTTTCTACCTCGTCACGCGCTGGGTGGTTTTCTGGAAAGTTGAGTGCCCCATAAGCATACCAATCCCATTCTACCTCCGGATAACGAACACGGGTAAATCCAATATGGGAAAAGATTTCTGATATCTCATCTATTGCTTGAGAAATGAGGTGTAAATGCCCCATTTTGGGGCGAATACCCGGAAGAGTGATGTCTAATGCTTCTCGTTTTACGAACTCTGCTTTCGCGCCTTTTATTTGGGATAAGCGGAGATTGATTAATTCTTCAACGCTTGTTAGCGTTTCATTAGCAAGTCTTCCTACTTCTGCACGGCTTTCAGCAGGTACATTTTTAATACCTTTTACTAGTTGGGTTAACTTTCCATTTCGGCCAAGAAAATCCAACTTAATCTCAATAAGTTCCTTTTCATCATCTGAAGCGATGATGAGCGAACTAGCATCATTTTTAAGTTTTAATAATTCCTCCTGCATTACGTTAATTTTAGCACACTAAACTTTATTGCTTACTAAATAAATTTTACCTTGAGTCATAGCAGGTTTGGTTGGATAACTATCAGGTGGACACCATTCTTCAGAAAATTTATCAACAACTTTACCAATGGATTGATCTCCTCTTCTTCTAAGACGCATAGGTAAAAGATCTTCATAAACGGGGCATCCTACACAACTTCCCGTTGTGTTTTGTGCACATCTAATTTCTGGATCTTCTAATCTTGTTTGATAGCCGGCTTCATTTAAAGTGACTAATCCACCACCATTCTGATTTCTTGACATCTGAATATGTAACGCATCAATTTGGTTCTGGCTTAGTTGTGGTGCTGGTCTTAAATCTCTATCTTTCATAATAATTTATTTCGATTGAGTCGTGGTTTTTTGATAGCTTAACCGTGGCTTCAATCTAGAAAGTCTTCTTGACACAAGATAACTATCCCATTTTAGTTGAGATACGTTTAACATATATGTATCTTTCGATCCAACAAATTTCTGTGCATCATTTGATCTTTGTCTTTCCATTTTTACCTCCTTTCTTTAACACCATAAAAAAACCTCCCTTTTGGGGAGGTTCCGCTTTGCTTCTTCTTACAGCAGATTACCTCCCGTTAAGGAAAGGTGTAAAGCTGAAAAAGATAACAACACTATTGTATTTATTCATTTTATTAATTCTAACAATTATTTAGTAACTGATGCAACTACTTTTTTGAAGGTTTCGTTGTCGTTAAGGACTAAATCACTTAATATTTTTCTATCAATTTTAACGTTACTCTTGTTAAGTGCTGAAATTAATTTACTGTAGGAAGTTCCATTTAACTTTGCAGCTTCTGAAATTCTTGTGATCCAGAGTGCTCTGAAATCTCTTTTCTTTCTTTTTCTACCATGGAAAGCGTATTCACCAGCATGAAGAGAAGCTTCATGAGCCATTTTTGTGAGTCTACTTTTTGTGCCACGGTAACCCTTGGTTAGACCTAATAATTTTTTGTGTTTTCTGTGGGCTATTAACCCTCTTTTTACTCTTGTCATATAATTTTATTTTTTAATCTTATTAAAAGGATTTACGGTTGAAATAAATCTCTTAATTCTGTGATGATAATTCTTGTATGATGCATTTGCTGCTAGTTCTGAGTGAGTATGTTTTCCGCTCACTACAACTTTTTTAGCAAATCTTTTGTTCATACTAAGTAGTTATCATTCTCTTAATTTTTTTTGCAAATAGTCCAGTCATTTGTCCAGGAATTGCTTTTCTTCTGGCATTGCTTCCTGAATGCTTTCTCCTTTTGTGTCTGTTCATTTGGTGACCAAACAGAACCTTACCGGTTGCTGTGATCTTGAACCTTTTTTTAGCTGCTTTTCTTGTTTTTAGTTTTGCCATATTAGTTTGTTTGTGCAGAAGTTATTTCTGCTTCTTCCTTTGGTTTTTCTGCTTCTTCTTGATGCTGAGAAGCTTTTCCTTTGGTCATAACCATAACCAATTGTCTTCCCTCCATGTGCATCTCCTTTTCAACCTTGGCTATATCTTCCATTGTAGATATAACTCTGTTCAAAACTTGTCTTCCCAAGTCTTGCTTGGTCATTTCTCTTCCCCTAAACTTAACAACAAATCTTACTTTATCTCCATCTCCTATAAATTCTCTTGCTCTAGAAAGCTTTGTATCAAGATCATGGTCATCTATAAAAGGTCCAAACTGTACCTGTTTTGTTTCAGATACGGTTGCGTGCTTTTTTTCCTCCTGTTTTTTCTTTTTTAATTGATACAAAAATTTATTGTAATCAATCAATTTGACAACAGGCGGTTTAGCTTGGGGAGCTACCTCTACTAAATCAAGATTTTTTTCATCTGAAAGTGATCTTGCTTCAGCAATAGATAAAATCCCTACCTGTGCACCCTGATCGTCAAGAAGACGGACAGTTGGTGCCTGAATTTCGCTATTTACTTTGTAAGATACAAAGTTTTGTTTAGGTTTATATCCTTTTCCCAATGTCTTCTTTAAGTCTTTCTAGAAAAGTATCTACGCTTTGTGTCCCTAAGTCTTCGCCGTTGCGACTTCTTACAGACACAAAAAAGTCTTCAGAATCTGAAGACTGAGCCTTTTCTTTCTCTCCTATTATACACATGTAAGGCACCTTTTGTAAAGTTGCCTCGCGTATTTTTGCGCCTATTGGTTTGTCTGATGTATCAAATTCTGCCCTAATTCCTGCATTTTTGAACTTTTCGTATGCTTTTTGTGCGTAATCAGCAACCTTATCAGATACTGGAAGCACAGCTACTTGAACCGGCGCAAGCCAAACAGGGAAAGCGCCCTGGAAGTGTTCAATGATCATAGCTAAGAATCTCTCGTATGATCCAAATGTTGCGCGATGGAGCATGACTGGGCGTACTTTTTCACCCTTCTCATCAACATAAGTAAGATCAAATCTTTCTGGGAGGTTAAAGTCAACCTGAATTGTAGATAGCTGCCATTCTTTACCAAGTGAATCTTTAATTATCAAATCCATTTTTGGACCATAAAAGGCCGCTTCTCCTTCTACTTTCTTAAAGTTGATTTTCTCCTCGGTTAAGATTTCCTGCATTAGATTCTGCATGTCTTCCCAAGTGCTTTCATCGCCTAGGTATTTATCCTTATTTTTTGGATCCCAAGCAGATAGTCTGATCCAGTATTCTAGACCAAAGTCTTTAAGCATTTGGCGATTTATCCTCAATGCTTTTCTGAATTCATCCTTAACCTGGTTTTGTGCAGCAAAAACATGTGAATCGTCAAGCGTTAGTCCTAATACTCTGGCTAAACCTTCTAGTTCTCCAGACTGTTCTGATCTATACTGTGTTGTGCTCTCAGCATATCTTTGTGGCATTTCTTTGTACGAAAAAGGTTTTCGTGCAAATATCTGGATGTGGTGAGGACAATTTGCCGGCTTAAGATTATATTCTCTCCCCTTTGCCTTCATGGTTGGGAACATATCTTCTGAGAATTTTTCTAGATGTCCTGATTTTTCATAAAGTTCCTTTTTAGCAATATGTGGTATCCAAACAAATTGGTATCCCTCTTGTTCTAGAAGGTTATCTATATATTTTTGAAGTTCACGGCGAAGTATAGCCCCCTTTGGTGTAAAGAGAGGTAAGCCCGATCCAACAAGATCAGAAAAAGTAAATAAATCTTGCTCACGCCCAATTTCCTGATGACTTTTTGAGTTACTCATGAGGCTATTGTATCAACTGAGGGTACTTTTGTGCAATAAACTGGATAACTTCTGCTATAAAATTACCAACAAAAGGAACAAGGTTTATATTTTTGCTTATAAAGGTTAGTATTGTAATTATTACTGCGATCCCAATTGTTGCTCCAAATGTCCAAGATATTCCACCAATAAAATTATTGATGATCATATCTTTTCTGCTCATCTTAACTTTCTCGTAAGGTTGTGACATAAAATTATTATAGCCCTAAATTACCAGCAATTTCTTGCATTGATTTAAGTATTATCTCAATAAATTTAATAAGTGGAATATTAAGTTTTGATTCGCAAAGCAAAATGGTTTCCCTATCTGCCCCCTTTGCAAAAGATTTCTCATAGAATCTTTTCAAAATAAAATCCGGTGTAACAGAAGCAAGTCTTTTATCTGGGTGAACCAATGTACACGCAACAATAAGGCCGGTTAGCTGATCACAAGTTGCTATTGCCCACTCCATTTGAGTTTGTGGCATAACCTTGGTGTATTGAAAATTATGCCCCTTGATAGCGCGTGCTATATTTTCTGGAAGATTAATCTCTTCGGTTATTTTTATCCCATGGAGTTCCGGGTGACCCGTTGTTTCCTCATAATCTGCATCATGTAATAGGCCCGTTATTCCCCATTCCTCTACTTCTTCTTTTGTAGGGCTGGCATTAAGGTAACGGCATAGTCCTTGCATTGCAGCTTCTGCTGTCAAAGAATGTTTTACAAGATTTGGATTTTTAAGATGAGCTCCGAGGATTTGGTAAGCATCAAACCTAGTCATGAGTTAATTATATCAGAGTGTGGGGAGCTCTTGTTTATAAACTACCGAACTGTCTGTGGGAGCTGCAAAATATCTTAGGTCATATTTTTCATTAATCTGTCTTTGTAGTGTAGTACAGGCTTTTAGTCTGAGTTCTACTCTATCTTCGAAAGACATGCCAGGTTTAGTGAAGGCCCTTGTTCTTTCTTCTAGTTGCCAGTTCCACAAACGTGCCCTTTGTTCGGCTTCCTTCCTAGGTAACTGGGGTGTGTTAGTGCCTCTAAAAAGGAGCATATTTACGGAACGTCCAATGATAAAAACAGAAGATACAGCGGACATTTCATCGTCCGATTGGAATAACGCAAACATTCCAGACGGTGAAAATGGATAGTTTTCGTTATTTTGTGTATGAATTAACATGGCTGGAAATTTATCATTATTTTTTTGGATATTTGCCTCCGCTTTACTAGTAGAAGGATATATAACTGGTAATGCTAATAATCCCCCGTCTACTGCTTTAAAATAAGCGCTTGGAATTACTATTCGACCATTTCCTCTAATATCAACAAATTTACCTGCGTTGCTTTCGTGGGGATCGTTAAAACAGGCATTGGCTAGTGTGCGGACGTCTTCTTGAAACACAGAGATATCAATACTATCTATGTCATTTGGTATGACTCTTCCTTCTTTAAATGAGATGTTTCTTAATATGTCTTGTACGGCTGGTTTAGGGCCGATTATTTCTGGTGTTGGTTGTAATGATTCAGACATAAGGAAAAAATTTTACCAAAAGTGATGATTAAAATCAAACTATAGGTTTAGGCTAATTGTTTTGTTTAGATTCATTTGATAAAATTTGATCCTAAGTCCAAAAAAGGACTTGTAGCTCAGTTGGTTAGAGCGCAGCATTGACATTGCTGAGGTCACAGGTTCGAATCCTGTCAGGTCCACATTAAAATTTTTCTCCTCTTTGCTGTTGTAATCTATATACAGTTGTTTGATTCATTTCAGGACAATTAACGTATACGGGTTGAGTATTATCAATTCTTTCAAAAAGCCTACCCTCTTCCAGTTGTCCTAATTCAACCATTCCAGGTCCATAAAACCTAGATATATTCGCAGCCCATCCCACAGCATCCCTGTCACATCTTGCGACTTTATTACCCGCATGATGATCCCGATCAATATTGTCTAAAGACTGTTCAAAAGATCCTGATTCTATTCCCATATATTTATCTGTTATTTCCTCTCAATGGATTTCCTGGTTTTCTTTGAACTGGTGTATATATAGTTACAGTTCTCATCTCAGGATAAAAAGTAATAGAGCTAGTTTTAACGTCAAATTTTTGACCATTATTTATAATTTCTGTTTTAAAATTTCTGTCTGTATCCCCATCAGCATAAAACCCTCTTCTTATTAAAGATTCTTGACTTCTTGGATCACTTCCATCTCTTTGTTCTATTGGTTTTGGCATAATTTACACCTCCTTTTTTTTCATAAAAAAAACCTCCCTTTTGGGGAGGTTCGAATCAAAAAATTCTAGGTCTTCCCCACTACGCAGATTCTCCAAGAAGGAGACCGCGAATGGAAAGGACCTTTAATATGTTATTCATAATTATTATTTAATATATCAAACCTATTTGAAGCTGTCAATGTCTTCCATGCTTTGTAATCTAAGTGGAGAATCAGGTTTTACTAAATCTTTTGGTGGAGCACTAAATCCCATATCTTTTACGCCGTTCATCCGGAGTATTAGATTTGCTGCATCCATCTCAAATCTTAGTCTATCAGGATCCATTTCTTCTCCCTGTTGCACTCTCACATCCATCTCTGGAAGCTTATTCCTTTTAACAAATGTTACGTCGAGGAGTATTCTCGCTTCATCTGATAATGGTTTATATTCTTTACTACTCATATTATTTTGAAAATTGTTGTGGATTTTGTTTTATCATGTCATGTTTTACCATAAGATCTGCCGTATGGAGAACAAGTGGTAATGGAATATTGGTCTCCCTTGCTATTTGTGGGAAATTGAGTTCTTCATAACTTCTCTTCACCCAAGTTTTTTCATTCCAAACAAATGGATATAGTGTTCCTATTCTTGTATTTAATACTTTCATCGATTCTGGGCTACCATTAGATAAATTCATGTCAACTGCTGTTTCTCTCCAAGCAACATCTGGTCCCATTGCAGCAAAACCTCTTTCCCACCTTTCTCTTGGTGTGAGTTTCATATATTGTTTGTTTATTTCGTATTGGTCATTTTCTTTCATAATTAAGCCATAAAAAAACCTCCCTTTTGGGGAGGTCCAATTAGATCACTAAAGGCACCTCCCTATTTGGGAAGAATAATGCCGTTAATAACCTTGTTGAATTTCATTAAAACTATTTTACAATCGTGAATGATATTTTGTCAATCCTTCGGCGGGCTCAGGACAAGTTCTTCGGCAAGCTCAGGACAAGTTCTTCGGCGGGCTCAGGACAAGTTCTTCGGCAAGCTCAGGACAAGTTCTTCGGCAAGCTCAGGACAAGTTCTTCAGATGGGCTCAGGACAAGTTCGGACTAATATTATCCGGTTTGGGTTGCAGAGGATCTTTCTCCAGAAAGACCAAAAGAGGTTCCATGGGATTTATAGGAATTCCAGTATTTGCTTTGTTGCTTTTTACTTGTAAATACAGCACCCATTGCATTTGTATCTTCTAGCTTTCTAGTGGCTTCGCGAATTACACCGAGAACGAATTCAAAGAAGTTAATATGATATTTTCCTGGTTTAACAGGAGCTTTGTCTGCTGTTGCATCTTTAACAGTTCTTTCTACAAGCTTACTTGTTTTGATAAGTTTTTGAATTTCTATTCTAATCTCATCAACGCTTCTTTGTATGTTTGTTTCTACTCTGGTTTCGCTTATTCTATCTGCGTTATTAACAGTTCTAAAGTATTCCATGTGTTCAGCAGTAACTTGGGGCTTCTTTTCAACCTGCTCTTCTTCTTTTTGAGCCTGTTTCTGTTTAAGGCTCACTGCTTGTCCTTCATTTAAATCTCCACCAAAAAGCTGTTGAACAGCAGAATCACGGGAACCTACTAGAAGATCACGCCAAAGCATATTTACGGCATCATTGGCAAACGCCTTTGCTTCTCCTTGTAGAGTTGCTGGTTCAGAGCTTGCTTGAGGTTTAGCCTCAAGGGATTCATGGTTAACAGGTCTTTTATTCTTTAATTTTGGGTTTCCCATAGTATTTACAAAAATACACGTGTATTATACCAAACCTTGGCAAGTATCTCAAGGAATTCACCATATTATGGGATACTAGGTTGAGGCTAAAAACTATAACTTAGAAAGAAAATCTAGGGTCTTTTGTTGTCTAATTATGGCGGCAAGAAGATATGGATTCTGAAGGATTTCTGCTTTTTGTTTATTATCTTTTATGCCATTTATTGCAGCCTCAACATCTTCTTTTTCAACGGATATCTTCTCATCGTCTGCAATTCTTCTGAGTACAAACTCAAGCTTAAGATCCTTTTCGGCTCTTTCATCATACTCCGCTCTAATCTCTTCCACTTTCTTACCACGGGAAGCTAGATATTGATCTAGATCTACTCCGAGTCTCTTTAACTCATCAAGAAGCTGTCCAAGTAGTCTATTTGTCTCATTTTCTACCAAAATGTGTGGGATTTGTACATCAGCTACTTTGAGAATTGCGTCCAAAATCTCGTCTAGTTTTTTGTTTGGCTCTGTTGCTTCTGGTTCAGGTTGTCCAGGAACTATGATTTTTGGAGCTGCTGGTTTGATTTTTTTTACCTCTTCTTTGTAGTTTTTGAGGTCAATTTTTGGCTCTTCACAAGTTTCTGCAATGATATCTATGTCTGTCCCATCTGTAAATTCTTCAATGTGTATTTTTGGATTAACAATTGGGTTTATAGATAATGCTTTAACAGCAGCAATATATTCTTGAGTTAATACTTTTTTAAGAACCTCTTCGCGAACGGATTCTTGTTTGAGCTTTCCTTCTGCAATGTTACGAGGTGCGGTACCTTTTCTAAATCCAGGTACTTCTACTTGCTTAACTAGATCGTTTATTACAACCTCTCTTACTTTTTCTACCTCTGCCCATGGAACGTGAATGTTAACTACTAGAGTTCCATCTGGTTTTCTTTCGAGGCTGTAGCGCTCGGTTGGTTTCTTAGGAGCTTTTGGCTCTGTTGTCTCATCAGTCTTTGCCATAAGGAGATATTATACGGATTTTAAGCTCAATTTGCAAAGTTTACAAAAAGCCTTTGTCTACAAGTCTTGATAGTACTTCCTCTTGATTACCATTTCTAATCGTTTTTAGAATATTGTTAAATCCTCCCTCTCCATATTCTTCTTCGAATGCTAAATACAAATGCCTAAATCCATGTTTATTAAATGCTGCATCAATAAAAGGTTCGTCTCCCAGTCTATCCATAAAAAGTTTGATACACTTTAAATTCTGAGCATAAGGGTCAACTTTTTTAAACGTAGGCAATAGTCTTTCGGGCAAAGAAGATTCCGTTACGTATTGAACTAATCCCTCACTGAAGTAATTTAGAGCATCACGTCTTGTATCTGGTGGTGATATTGGGGGAAATCCAATTTCAGGATCGAACGGAATATACTCCGGCGGCCTTGAGCTATAAATACCATCACGTCTCGTGTGAGAATCTATATTTCTTACTGTTCCAACATTTCTTCTCCAAGATTCTTGATAAGTTAGAGTGTGAACAATTTCATGTGTTCCAACTACGCACATTAAATCTCCAAAATTTGTTCCTGCCTCCTGGGATGCTTCAAATATTTTGTCAGCATTAACGACAGCAAGTCTACCTGTTAGGCTTACCCCAAGGCTTTTACCTGGATCAGCCGATTTTATTAACACCGATGCAACTAAGTAATCTTCTTTTCCTAAGATCCTTAATCTATCCAGTATGTCATCATTTGGTAGAGGTAAATCAGAGGAAGTAAAAAACTTTTTTAGCCCCCCAATACTATCTTCGAAAATTGTTTGTTTTGCGTCTTCCGTAATCACATCTGCTGCGCTGGGTGATTTCCAACCATCCACCGAATGCGAACCCACTACCTGTATGCCTTCGAGTTGTGATAGTTTTGTTTGCCAGGTTATAGATTCAGGAGGAGTTACTTGTCTTTGATATATTATTTCGACCATATATGAAGGGACAGAGGCTTAAGTGCGGGCGAAGGGACTTGAACCCCCACGACATTGCTGCCACAAGGTCCTAAACCTTGCGTGTATACCATTTCACCACGCCCGCATTTTAGAACCTATTGATTATATCGCAGATTGATGTAATTTGAAATTAGATAGTAGGGAGGTTTGAGAAAAGAGTTAATCTTTCATACTCTTCCTCAATTTCGTTCATATATCCGTTTACACGAACTGACCAGGTTGGAGACTCAGCATAGATTGGACCAATTTTCCATACATCAGTTGCTCCTTTGGCATAGTAATTTTCACCAAGAGCTTCATCAATAGAACGGATTCCATCTTCCCATGAGTTAAAGTAGATGTGTCCACCACCCCATCCATACGCATTGTATGAATCAGGCATAAGGGCTATACCAAATGAAGATTCTACTCCAGAGATAGCAGGAAGAAGCTTCCAGTCTACTCCATATTGGTCAGCATATTTAATATAAGCACTTGCCTCTACAGTAAGAGGTGAATTGTGTCTTTTAAACACATTCTCTAGCGCTTTTGTACGCATATCAATAGTAGGTATGCTATCTGCAGTAGGAACACTAAGCTGTGCTGACTCATTACGAGTCATAGCATTAGCCTTTTGTGGAATAGCAAATGTAATAGCTATAAGTAATATAAGAAAAATTATTTTTTTCATATTGGTTTTTGTAATTGTTCAAGGCCCTCCGTTTTTTTAATCGGAGAATCTTGATGATTACTAAAACCGGGGATCTGTGTATTAGAGGATGCCCTACTTTTCTGGGCAAAAAAAATCCTAAAGTAGTTTTGGGCTACCTTAGGATCTAATCGGCATTATAGCAGATAACTATGGGCTTGTCAAGTCATACTACAGGTCTAAGTGGCCTTATTTAAGGCAATTTTGAGGCTAAAGTGACTGTCCGATTCTGTCCATTACATATGTTACATTTTCAGCCCATGAGCCGTTGCTAGAAGGCGTATATTTGGTCATTATTTCTGCCGGTTCAATAAGTCCTTTACCGTGATAGTCTTTGGCCAGAGT
>DASZYA010000023.1:0-40475 GCA_035545675.1 Patescibacteria group bacterium | reverse complement strand
CTTAAACTTTTTATTACCCGCTGCTAAGGGAACTTCCAGATTGGTAAGATAATCTCCGTAGTCTACTCTTAAAAAACTGGTTTCGTGCGCATTTAATTTTATGAAAGCCGCATCACTTAAATTTAGGGGCAAATCCATGCTTTTCTTATCAAAAAGAAAGAACGGCGACTTACTCAACTTTGGAGTCACTAGACTCAAGGGTATTGGCCATAACTGTTCATCATTGCTTTTCCTAGCAGAAACTGCACTTGAGAAAAACCTCTTCTGGGAAATTGATATTCTTTTGTTATGTTTGCTTAAACTTACTAACGGGTAACCAGATTTTCCTGTCCAAGCATTCATTATCTTACCAATTTCTATTCCAGAAACCTCCTTTAGACAATCCCAAAGATCTGTGGTTTTAGCGTTTGCATACTTATATTTCCTGAGATAAAGCCTCAAACCTTTTTTGAATTTACTCTTACCCATATATTCAGCCAACATTCTTATAATTGAAGCTCCTTTTGAGTAAGAAACAGCATCAAAAATTTCTGATATCTCTGCCGGATGATTTACGTTCACTTCTATTGGATGTGTATTTGCAAGACCATCCAAAACTAATGCTCTTGAATGTTCTATATAAACAAATTGTGCCCAAACATTCCACTCTGGATACAACTCATCTATCGCAACATATTCCATATAAGAGGCAAACCCTTCATTAAGCCAGAGGTGTGTCCACCACTCCATGGTAACCAAATTTCCAAACCATTGGTGAGCAAGCTCATGCGCAATAACTAATGCCACCCATTGTTTGTTTTGGGTTGAAGTTAAATCATCATCAACCAGAAGTGCTGATTCGCGATAAGTTACTGCTCCCCAGTTTTCCATTGCTCCAGCTGCAAAATCTGGAATAGCAACCAAATCCATTGTTGGTAAAGGATAAGAAATACCAAAGTAATTTTCATAAAACTCAATACATTTGACTGCAACTTCCAATGCAAATTTGGCTTGTTTTAGTTTTCCAGGAGTGGTAAAAACACGAACCAAAACTCCCGTTTTAGTCTTTTTCTCTATGTGTTCAAAGTGTCCAACAATAAAGGCAAGAAGATAAGAAGACATTTTTGGGCTTTCCGCGAATTTTATAGTTTTATAGCCTCCATCATGTTCAATAATCTCCTCTTCTACTGTATTAGAAATTAATGTTCTATCATTCGGTATTTTTAATGAAACTTCAAAAACCGCTTTTTTGGCTGGCTCATCAAAACATGGAAAGGCACGTCTTGCATCTGTTGATTCAAATTGAGTAACACCCATGTGGTATTCTTTTCCATCCATTTCATAGCGGCTTCTATAAAAACCTCTCATTTTGTCATTTAGAATTCCTGTAAATGAAAGATTAAGTTGACCATTCCCCACTGCCACATTTTCAGGGAACTTTATAGTAGCGGTCTCCAATTTGTCGTTATATGAAACTTTTCCAACAAAAGTTTTCTTGCCACTTGTAACTTCTGCTGAAAGTATTTCTAGTTCGGCTGAATGAAGTGTAATTAGGTTTACAGGTTTTTTGATCTTTATATCTATTGTTTCTGAACCTTCGAAGATAAACTTTTCTAAATCTGGGGTGAGATGAATATTGTATTTAGTAGGAATTATATCATTTGGGAGAAGTACCTCTTCAATTTTTTTTGCCATATTTGTTGATCAAGATGTGCAGAAAGTATATAATAACTGAAGCTAAAACTCAATCAATTCGCCGAGGTGATGGAATGGTAGACATGCGAGACTCAAAATCTCGTGATAGGCAACTATCGTGTGGGTTCAAGTCCCACCCCCGGCACATTTGTATTTTAGCTTCAAAAAACATATAATTAACTCCCATAATGCCAAAAAGTGTAATCGTCATTGTGGGACCTATTGCCTCTGGTAAGGGAACCGTTGTTGAGATCCTCAAAGAAAAAGGATATGTCCCCTACTCCTTCTCCGATAGGATTAAGGAAGAAATTAAGTCTCGAGGTATGGAAATTACTCGCTTTACTCTCAATCAAGTATCGAATGACCTAAGACAAACGCTTGGAACAAATATATTGGCTATAAGAAACGCGGAAAAAATTGATCAAGAAAATCCAGAACTTGTTGTTGTGGATGGAGCACGAAACCCCGAAGAAATAAAATTCCTACAAGAAAAATATAATGCAAAGGTACTAGGGCTCTCAGCAAATCAAGAAACTCGCTATGAAAGACTCAGAAAACGAGGACTAGTAAATGAAAATCTAACCCTTGAACAATTCAAGGAACTTGATGATCGCGAAAACAATCAGAAGGATGAACATGCTCAGCAAATTGGAGAAAGTATCAAGCTCGCTAACGAAGTTCTTGATAACAACGGAACAATTGAAGATTTAAAGAAAGAAGTTAATGACTTTATTTCTTCTTCACAAACTGAAGCATAATTAGAGCAATAATAGTTAGACCAAGAGAAAAATAAAAGGGAGCTTGTATGCTTACTCTATCCCACAAAATTCCAGCAAAAAGAGAAGCTGGCAAGGCGACTAAACCAATTACCATCTGAAATGCACCAAGAAAACTTGCTCTATATTCAACTGGTGCAAATTCTGCAACAACAGTTTTTTGTACAGTATTAAGAGATGCACTGTGAAGTCCGAAAAGAACGAATATTAAAACCAACCCAATAAAGGTAGGATAAAAAATTGCAATGAATGGAACCAAACCCCAAAATATAAAAGAAAAAGACAAAACAGGCTTTCTACCAATAAGATCTGCCAATCTTCCGAATTCCCTAGCACTAATAGCTGCCACCGCACTATATATCAAATAAAGTATTGGAATCGTTGTAACGGCAAATCCCATTTTTGATGCAAAGATTAGTAAAAATGAATATGAAAAAGCTCCCAAAGCAAAAATTGCATTAAGTACTAGAAATAACCATGAACTAAAGTTTAAATCCTTAAAGCTTAAACCTTTGTAAAGCCTCTCACCATCTACTCGCCTCTCTTTTATGTACTTAAGGATAAGTAAAACAGATATAGCAGAAGGAAATGCTGCAACAACAAATATGGTCCTTAATGGCAAAAACCTTATGAGAAGTA
Organism: Patescibacteria group bacterium; assembly: GCA_035545675.1. Lineage (GTDB taxonomy): Bacteria > Patescibacteriota > Microgenomatia > Levybacterales > GWA1-39-11 > GWA1-39-11. The sequence goes on along the minus strand of DASZYA010000023.1, from coordinate 37,386 downwards.
TTGAAATTAATATTCCAACAACTGCACCAGCATTATCAAACCCCTCAATAACTCCAAAATTCTTAGCACGATTAGTGTCTTTTGAAATGTCTGCAACCATTGCATCTCTTGGTGAACCACGAATCTTACCTGCCCTATCCAAAATTCTAAAAGGAATTACCATGATCCATGTTGTAGATAATGCATATCCAAGTCTACTTAGTCCACCAAATAAATAACCTGTCCAAACAAATACCTTTCTATTTCTAATTTTGTCTGACCAATAACCAGAAATTGCCTTGGATAATGAAACCACTGCATCTCCTAGCCCATCGACTAGGCCTAAAACTTCCATATTTGCTCCAAGGACTGTGGTCAAAAAAATAGGCCAAATAGGAGCAATTATGTCTGATCCCATATCATTCATGAATGATGCAATAGAAAAAATCCTAACAGTTTTTTGAGATTGTTTATCAGTTTCTTTTTCCATAAATTAATTCTAGCAAATCTTTTTGGAGTTATAATGTTCTAATCATGGGCCCATGGTTGAACGGTACAATACTGCATTCGCATTGCAGTGGTCGGGGTTCAATTCCCCGTGGGTCCACAGACGATTTAATAGGGTAAGCATTGTAGAACGCGGGTTCGATTTTCGGTAAGTCCACTAGTTAGCTACTGGATTTGTCTGGTTGTGCTCAATATTGAAGAACTTTATTCTGTCTCCTCTAAACAATAATTCTTTTTCTCCTACTGCTCCATTTCTGTGCTTTGCAATATTTATACACACCACTCTTTGAGGAGTGAATTCTTCGTCTTTTGTATAAAGGAACATCACAACGTCTGCATCCTGTTCAATTGACCCTGATTCACGAAGATCAGCTAATTGAGGCTTTCTATCTCCGCGCTGTTCAACTGCACGGGAAAGTTGAGAAACCCCGATAACAGGGATTTTCAATTCGCGAGCAAGATTCTTAAGAGACTGAGAAATGTATGTAACTTCTTGTACTCTGTTTTCAAATCTTCTTCCTGGATTTACTAGTTGCATATAATCTATAACGAGTAGCTTTAAGCCGTGTTCAAGCTGAAGACGTCTTGCTTTTGATCTAATTTCTGCAATAGTTATACCTGGCGTATCATCTATAAATATTGGAGCCTCAGCCAACTCTCCCATTGCACCACTTAATTTTTCAAAATCATCTTCTGATAATTTTCCGGTTTTTAGTTTCCACGCGTCGATATTCGCCTGAGATATGAGAAGCCTATCTACAAGCTCTTCCTTACTCATCTCAAGGGAGAAAATACCGACCGATTGCTTGTTAACAGCGGAAACATATTGAGCAATATTAATAACAAAGGCCGTTTTTCCTTGCCCTGGACGAGCTGCAAGAACTATTAGATTTGAATCCTGAAAACCAGATAGCATCATATCTAAATCAACAAAACCTGTTTCTACGCCACGATATTTAGAATCATTTTTATGAAGCTCATCTAGCTTGTCGAAGCTTTCCGTAAGGGTATCGCGCACATGCACAAAGCCTTGTTTTACGTTCTGTTGAGATATAGAAAATATCTTTTGCTCGATTGTATCTAATAATTCCATCGATGATTTATCTTCTTCAAATGATAACTCTGCCATACTAGAAGCCATAGTTATCATAGAACGTCTAATATAAGTTTCTTTTAGGATCGACGCGTAGTGCTCTATATTAGCAGCCGTTGGAACGGCATCAGCAAGAGATGTAAGATACTCTGATCCACCTACCGCCTCGTACTTTTTTTTAATTTTTAATGCATGGGTGAGAGTCAGCAAATCGATAGGCTTTCTTTGTTCGTAAAGCTCCATCATGGTTTCAAAGATTATTTTATTGCTTCCATCATAAAAGTATTCAGGGTCAAGAACTTGACCAACTGAATTAATAGCCTCGTGATCTATTAGTAAACCTCCTAGAACAGCAGACTCAGCTTCACGACTATTTGGGGGAATTTTTTGAGCCATAAATAAGGGCAAGCACTACTTGGACAAGTGAACAACAAAACCTTTGTATTCTTCTGTTTTCTTAAGATTGATCTTATCTATTTTTTTAATTGTAGATTTATCAGCTGGCATAAACTCTTCATCTCCAATTACAACTACTAACTCTGATGCAACAGATGGAATATCTGCTACCTTCTCATCTAATGACATTACAATTGCGGTGTAATCTTCTGTATCCGCATCTTTAACAACAGACACAGGTACAAACAATAAGCGTTGATTATCTTCAAAAAAATCAAAAGACAACTTGTCATGAATGTTTTCCCCTTTAATACTTACGCCGGATACCTCGTATTCACCCGGTCCATCAATTACAACCTTATCAGCAAAATCAGAATAATCTTGGGCTTTTTGCGTTAGAATAATAACGTCTGAATCTATTTTTCCAGTGGGATCTATAACAAATGTTGCAGCTTTTGATTTTATTTTTATGCTTTTTTGGGAAACACTTGCAATCTCCATAAAGTTTAGGACTTCTATCCTACCACAGTCTTACTTTCCTTGACAAGACACTCTTTTTAAATTATCATATGGGACACATATGCGGGAACGAATCATAATAGTTTTTATTGCTATTGCCATCGGCCTGCTCATTACTACCCTCATTTATTTCCTTTATCAACAAACTAAATCAATTCCTAATAGGACCAATAAAATAGTGTTAAATGATGTTTCCCCAAGCCCTACTCCAAAAAGCTCACAATATCTAACAGTCGATCAACCAACAGATGAATCAATATCATCTAAAAGATCTATTCAGGTAAAAGGGAAAACTAATCCAAACAGTATGGTTGTAGTTTCTACAAATCAAGAGGATATCGTTGGACAAGCAACGAGCGATGGAGCTTTCTCCGTATCTGTGACAATTGATGCGGGGAGCAATAAAATATTAGTACGATCTATTTCAAAAGATGGGGTTGAAGCACAAGTAAACAGGGTTGTTACTTATTCAACAGAAGATTTCTAAAATGAAAAAAACATTTTTAATATTGACTATTACTCTACTTTTAATGCTTGGCGTAAGTAAGTCTTATGCTGTAACCCCTACCCCAACTGCTGCAGCAAAAACAACTCCTGCTAAAACGACTCCAACAAAAATTCCAGAAGTAACTGAAGAGGAAAACCAGATAGAAAAAATTAAAGATCTTGTTGCATCAAAAGTTGCTGAACTAAATCTGGTTGATAAGAGAGGCCTAATTGGAACCGTAAAATCAACAACTAATACTCAAATAACAATAACTGATGATAAGAATACGGAAAGACAAATTGATATTGATGAACTTACAAAATTTGACAGCGGTGATGACAAAAATACAGATTTTGGAATATCTGATATTAAAAAGGGTGACCTCTTCTCTTTTATAGGATTATTCAATAAGGAAACAAAAAGATTATTAGCTAGATTTGTTTCTAAAGCTAAAAATGTTCCAGAAAATATAGAAGGAGTTATAACAAATAAGGATGCTAAGAATTACACATTTGATTTGGTAACCGAAGCTGGAAAGAAATATACTGTTAACGTTGAAACATCTACAAAGACTTCTGACATAGAGGATGGTGATCTTACAAAGTCTGGATTTTCAAAGATTGATGAAGAACAAAGGGCGATTGTTGTAGGATTCTTTGATCCAGATCAAAAAGACCAAATTAATGCTTCGAGAATTATAGTTCTTCCTGTTCCGCCATCCGATCTTATGAAGAAACAATTATCAAATGATGAGGTTCCAACCTCTACTGGTTCTGCGGGAAAAGTCCAGCCAATAGTTAAATAACTTAAATTTTGCGGGTGATTTTTGTTTTCTTCTCTTTGTCTTCAATGATGTATCCCATTTTCTCAATTTTAATCCTTATTTGATCTGCTGCATTAAATTTTTTTAGTTTTCTTAATTTATTTCTTTGGTCAACCAATTCCTTAACCGCTTGCGGAATAGTACTCATCTTCTTTGAGTTTTCTGCAATATTTAACCCCAAAACCTTATCCATCTCAAGAAGAGTCGCAGCTTTCTTTGCATCTGGAATATCCGACCTTAACATCTCCCACATAACACTTAGAGCTTTTGGCATATTTAAATCTTGACCAGCAGCATCTATAAAATCTCTCTCATAATCAATATCAGTATCTTGATGAACTTCAGAAAATTCTCCCGCTATTTCATAGAGTTTATTAAGAGCTGTTTGTGCTCCATCCAAAGCTTCCCAAGTAAAGTTCATTTCGCTTCTATAATGAGACTGAAAAGTAAGATAACGAAAAGCCATAGGGTTATAGCCTCTATCTCTAAGATCAAAAATCCTATAGACATTACCAAGAGACTTACTCATCTTTTGCCCATCAACAATGAGAAATGCATAATGAACCCAATACTTGACGAAGGGTTGGCCGGTTGCCGCTTCGCTTTGGGCAATCTCATTTGGATGGTGAATTGCAATATGATCTATTCCGCCTGTATGAATATCAAATGACAAGCCGAGGTATTTCATGGACATGGCACTGCACTCTATGTGCCACCCAGGAAAACCCTCTCCCCATGGTGACTCCCAATGAAGTGCGTGATCTCTAAATCTTCCTTTTGTAAAGAACCACAGAGCAAAGTCCGCTGGGTTCTTTTTTTCATTGTCCACAACTACGTCTTCTCTTACGCCAGCAATTTTGTCTTCTAAATTTTGTCCGGCTAATTTTCCATAATCAGCAAATTTAGATGTGTCAAAATAAATTGCGCCATCTGTTTTATAACCATATCCTTTTTCTATTAATGTCTCTATTAATGCGATTTGATCTTCTATGTGTTCTGTTGCGAGTGCCACAACATCCGGTTTTTCAACATTTACAAACTTTAGTGATTTCCAAAAGTCCTCTTCAAAAAATCTAGCTACTTCCAGAACTGATTTCCCAAACTTTTTAGCGCCTTTTTCTAGCTTATCCTCTCCACTATCAGCATCCGATGATAAGTGTCCAACGTCTGTTATATTCATAACATGCTTTACATCATAATTATTTGCCCTTAAAACACGAACTAAAGTATCATCATTTATGTATTTTCTGAGGTGTCCAATATGTGTGTAATCATAAACAGTAGGACCACAAGCATACATTCCGACCTTTGGCGGATTTAATGGCTCAAAATCCTCTATTGAACGCGAGAGCGTGTTATAAAGCTTCATAGCTTTGATTTTATCAGAATAGTCGTGCCCAGGAAAGCAGGAGATATTTTAAAAGTATTAAATCTTATAGTATAATTTAGCACTATGGCACCAAATATTTTAGAGATGGACTCAAAACTTAGAAGACACATGTCCGAAAAAGGAATGAGAGCCTTTGCCGGCGAAACTCACTTATCCATACACGAACGAAATAAAATTATAGCAGAAAGAATGAGATTTCAAGACAAACTCTACTATCGTAGAGCAAGAAATAATAAATTAACTACAGAATGGATACAGTATGCGAACAAAAGAGGCCTTTAGTTATTTTAAGAATTCGTTGATTGCTGCTTGAAGCTGATTATCTAGTCCACTCTTTAGCTTTGCGCTCTTTGAAGCATCAAATGTAACTTTGATATCTGGAGTTAATCCTTTGTGGTGTACCCATGTTCCATTTGGCGTAAGCCATTTGGCAACTGAAATATGTACGCTTCCACCACCATCAAGATCTTCTGCCTGCTGAACCGTTCCTTTTCCAAATGAAGTTTCTCCAAGAAGTTTTGCACGATTATTATCCCTTAGTGCTCCTGAAACAATTTCACTAGCTGAAGCCGACCCCTTATTTATAAGAACAATTACCGGCTCGTCTTGAAGAGTCCCAACACGAGATACATTCATAGGCTCTTGGTTTCCATTTCCATCTTCTTGGATTACAACTGTTCCACCCTTTAAAAATTCCGATGCAATAAATACTGCATCACTTAGATATCCACCAGGATTATTTCTAAGATCCAATATAACCCCAGACAGTTTTTTACCCGCAGATTTTGCGTGAATATCGTTTACTACACTCTGCCACTCATCATTTGTTTTATCTCCAAATTGTGAAAGCCTAATGTATGCGACGGGTTTACCCTTGGAGTCCTCCTGACAATCTCCGTTGTTACAGGAAAAGTTCTTAACCCACCCTGTCACGCTTTTAACAACAATTGTGTCGCGAACTATTTTTACATCAATGGGAGTTTTACTTTTTTCATGAAGAATTGTAAGTGTAACGGGTGTTCCTTTTTGCCCACGAATATTATCTACGGCTTTTGAAACATCCCAACCAGATGTTGTCTCTCCATTAACTTTTAGAATCATATCTCCGGCTTTTACACCTGCTTTTTGAGCTGGAGAATCATCAAGTGGAGAAATGACTGTAATTATGTTGTCTGAATTGAGGGAAAGTTCTGCTCCAATTCCAGAAAACTCCCCTGACATGGTAGTTTTGAAATCAGTATTTTGTTGTGGTGGAAAAAAGGAAGTGTATGGATCACCAAGAGAAGATAACATACCACTAATTGCTCCGTATTCTATCTTTTTTGCATCTAATTTTGACTTATCGTAATAACTTTCATTAACACGAGACAAAACATCATAGAAAAGCTTCATGTCCAAATTTTCTCCAGGTGGTGGATTTTTGGAAGTAACAGCAAGAATTGGTTTGTAGTTTTTAAGATCGAAGCTTACTTTGTTGGTCCCAGCAAAATAACCGATAGCAGCGGAAATTATAACAATGAGAATAATTTGAAAACCTCTTAGGTTTATTGCTTTTTTCATGAGAGATTATCTTTCCGCTTGGGCAGCAAAAGTCTAAGCACCTAGTTTGTACTTATTCTGCTCTCACCACAAAAGGAAGAAATGCAAGGTATCTAGCTCTTTTAATCTCGCCAGTGAGTTTTCTTTGATGCTTACTACAAAGTCCTGTTCTTACACGAGAAAATATCTTTCCGCGTTCAGATGTGTATTTGGAAAGTACTTCATATTCTAAAAAGTTTGGCGACTTATTTTCTTTACAGAAAAAACACTCACCAACTACCTTTTCCGGTCTTCTCTTTTTTATAATTTTTTTCTTTTCAGCCATATTATTTTAATTTTTAATTACTATTTATTAATTTCTAATTATTTAAAAAGGAATATCGTCAGGATTTACTTCTGAACTTTCTTCCTCTGTTTTTTTTGGTTCAGCTTTAGAAGCCTTTTTAGCTGGTTTTGCTTCACCTTCCATTGGAATATCTTCATCTGCAAAATCCGTAGCCTTCTCTCCCTCTTCTCCCTGCTCTCTTCTGTTATCAAGGATTATCATATCATTGATAACAATTTCTGTTACAGATTTTTGTGCTCCGTCCTGTCCTGTCCAGCTTCTATTTGCGAGTCTTCCTTCAACATAAATCTTTCTTCCCTTTGTCAAAAGCTGTGAGCAAAGTTCTGCTAATTTATTCCAAGCTACAATCCTGTGAAACTCTGCTTCCTCTTTCTTTTCTCCTGAATCCGTAACCCAACCTCTATTTGTTGCAATTCCAAATGTACAAACAGCTGTACCCTGAGGTGTATATCTCAACTCAGGATCGCGTGTTAAGTTTCCTATCAATTCTACCTTATTTAAGCTTCTTGCCATTTTAAAACTAATTACGAACCAAAAGATGACGTAAAATTTCGTCTCTTATTAAAAGTTTCTTATTGTACTCTGGAGCAAGATTGTCTGCTGTAAAGTTAAACACAACGTACTCTCCGCATCTTTGATTTTTAATTGGATAAGCAAGCTTTTTTTCTCCAATTGATTCTAACTTTTCATCTTTAACTTGACCCATCATACCCTTCACTTCTTCAATAAGCTTGTCTTTTTGGTCTTTTTTTAGGTCTGATTTAAGCAATAAAACTAACTGATAATTTCTCATGCGTTCTCGTAATGATACAAAATTTAGCCTGAAATTACAATAGTTAAATGAAATTTTACTGCGAAGACTTTTCTAGGGTTGCTTTCAAATCAATAGTCTTACCGTCCCTATAAACCTTGAGATCTACAGTTTGACCAACTTTCTTTTTGTTAATTATTACTGCCAAACTATTATTATCTGTAATTTTTTGACCATCAATTTCTGTAATTATGTCATCACTTTGAAGACCTGCTTTTTGAGCCGGAGAATTATCTACAACACTTCTAACAAGTGCGCCTTGATGTAAATCATTAACTGCCGCTTGCTCTTTGTCTATTAATACATATGACACTCCCAGAAATGCTCTATTAAACTGTCCTGTCTGATTGAATGAATCAAGCGATTGTTTTACTAGATTTATTGGAATTGCAAAGCCAATGTTTTGACCCTGTGAAGCAACTGCTGTATTTATACCAATCACTTGTCCTGCCGAATTTAGAAGTGGTCCACCAGAATTTCCAGGGTTTATAGCCGCATCTGTCTGAATTACATTGTCTAGTTGTTCTGTAAATCCTTCAACCGGAGAGCCAGCACTAATTCCACGGCCTAAACCAGATATTACTCCAGTAGTTACTGTGTTTCTAAATTCCCCGAGGGCTGTTCCAATAGCTATTGCGAATTGTCCAACCTCAAGCTTATCTGAATCTCCAAAGGTTATTGGCTTAAAACCACTTCCGGGTGGATTTGATATTTTAAGGATAGCTATATCATTAAGTGGATCACGATAAATATTACCAACACTATATTTGTTGCCTTTTGAATCAACTACTATGTAGTCTACGTCTGCTTCACTAACCACATGCTTGTTTGTAACTACCATTCCATCTTTTGAAACCATAAAGCCACTTCCAATGTACTGATCTTCCGGATTTTGCTGGTCTGGTGTGGGCTGATCAAAGAAAAATGAAAACGGGCTATTGTCTTGAACTTGTCTACCACTTGACTTAACACCAATAGTAATGACTGAAGGGCCAACGTTTTTTACTACATCAATAACGCTTGATTGTTCTTTAACCAAGGGAGAAATAGTGCTTATGGTCGAGGTTCCTGTTTGGTTGAGAAAAGATGGTACATAGGTTGTAATAGCTTCCCAAATTGCCAAAATTGCAATTAAAACTACAACAAAGATGACTAATCTACGCATAAGAAAATTATTCTAGTACAATAATTTAAGGCTGTCAAACAAAATAAAAATAGTCTAAACTTTTATTATGTCTTCTAAAACCCCTGTACAAAGATTTGTATCTGAGTTTGCTGAAAAACCGCTGAAAGCTATGGGTGAAGAAGTTAAAAGACAGGCAGTAGGTGTAAAAGATGACCTCTATCAACAACTTACAGGAAAAACAAATTTAAGCGATAACGAGATTTCTCAGATGGGCGCAGACTATGCAAAAAGTGACTCTCAAGATATTGATTACATAACTCGCGAACTGAGAATGATGAGAGAAGGAAAACCTTCTTCTCCACAGCAAAGACATAATACTCAAGAAAGAAGACAGGCAAATAGACGAATAAGAATGGAACATCACTCTGCCCAAACTAACGACAGGCCTCAAGGACCAACCAACCAAGAGGCTGATAGACAAAGACTTGCCGATCAACAAACAGAGCTAGTAAATAAAACCCTCGCGAGAAGAAATCAATTATCTGAATCATTCAGTGTGCCAGAAGGAAAACGAACGGGGATGCTAGGAAAAAGACAGAGGTCCTCTACTCGCATGCAGGCTCCTCCAAAAACAAGTGAGAACAAAGCCGGTCGTGGCGGAAGAGAATAAAACTAGCCACAAATTTGACAAAAAATTCTTCTTTTGGCATAATCAAAATTAATGAATAGAAAATCTTTTTTAAATCATTGGTATCACAACGCTTCTAAGGCGGCTGTGATTCTTGTGGTCTAGAAAGATATAACTACACAAATTACGCAACCGCCGAAAGGGCGGTTTTTTTGTGGCAAAAATATGGAAATATCAGACAAATTTAAACAATTTATAGAAAACAATCAGAAAATGTACTGGGTACAGGAAGGAATTAATGTGGAGACTGACCTTTCGCTTAGTGAAAACCCACTAGGATGCTCTTCTAAGGTTAAGGATATTTTATCTAAACCAGATATTATTAGCCACTACCCTGATCCTACAAATTCCGAACTAAAAGCTAAGTTAGCAGAACAATTTTTACTTGAAAAAGGGAATATTGCCGTGGGAAACGGAATTGGACCTATTCTGGATGCTATTTTCAGGGTAATCCTCAATGACGGGGATAACGTAGTAATTCCGCAGCTCACTTTCCCCCTCATTGAACAACTAGTAAGACTGAACTCTGGAAACCCAAAGTTTGTCCCCATGAAATTAAATTTTGAAACGGACTTAAAAACAATAGAAAGAAAACTTGATAGTAAAACAAAAGCTATTTGCATATGTAATCCAAACAATCCAACTGGCGAGGTTATACCAAGCCAGAAACTCATCAATCTAGCAAAGAGGATCACACCTGTACTCTTAATCATAGATGAAGCCAATATAGATTTTGGCGGAGAAAGTGTCATTAATAGAATAAAGACTCAAAAAAATATTGTCATCTTAAGAACTTTCTCCAAAGGTTTTGGACTTGCGGGTCTGAGAATTGCATTCATGGCAGGTCCAGAAAAATTATCGGGCATGGTTGAGGAGATATTGATTTCATCAGAAATGAACTCCATTTCCCAATTAGCAGCAGTAACTGCTCTAAGTGACAAAGAATTTTTGCTTGCTACAAGTAACTTTGTAAAACGAGAAAGAGAATTCTTGGTAAATGAATTAACTTTAAGGGGTTTAGAAGTCGTTCCGGGCAAGGTATTAAATATACTTGTTAAAGTTGACAACTTCTTTCCCTCTTCATCTATGTTATGCGAAATACTAGAGACAAAAGGCGTAAGAACAGTAAATGGAAATTGTTTTCAAGGCTTGGGCGAACGCTTTGTAAGAATATCTCCACGCACAAGAAAAACAAATCTGCAGTTTTTAAAAACTTTAGACGAATTACTAGAAAGGAGTTCAATTTAAAATGCTTGAACAATTTCAAAATGTAGAAAATAGGCAAAATAATTCATTAATAAATGAATGGGTTAATACTTCTTTGCCTTTTATACAAAGAAGAGATCAAATGGTAAGAGATCTACAACAAGGGTTAGTGCGAACAGATGGATCCGACATATTATTTACGAGTGGCCTCAGAGCACCTCTATCTCTCGCAAGAACAATGACATTATGGGCGAATGAAGGTCCGCTGATACTAGGATCCTACTGTCATCCAGAACAATTTGACCTATATACTGCTGTTGCCTCGGTTAATACATCGCTGTTTCTAAAACAATTAGCAACTAGAGGTAGACCCCTAAATAGCACTGAAGTGTCAGAAAATTGGTATGAAACAGTAGCTCTTGATAGAACACTCACCGCACCATTCACCTATGGTGATGTTTTTAATGTAAGGAATGATTTTCTAGGACTCGGGAGTATCAAATACGGATCTGAGCTACTATCGACAGAAACACAACAAGACATGCTTAAACAAGTTGATTGTCTACAGATTGGTAGGGCAATTACAGGAAGGCTATCAACTGAAATATTCAATGAGCAAACTGCACTTGGACTAAATAAACCACAAAAAAAGAAACAGCAAGAAGATATCACGCTGCTTATCTCCTTTAGACTTCAGGCCGTCAAAGACTTAGCCATTTCTTCTCTGGAGGCTTTAGGGGTAAGTCAACTTAGAGTAGACGACTTCCTAATGATATTTGAACAAAAATTCTTTGGCCAAATAATGAAGGAAAAAACTTTTCCATTAGCACCAAGGCTATCAGATATAACTGGCGTAGAAGGTAAGCTTTTTTCAAAGAATGAAAGATATCTCCGGCTGGTCTTTGAAACTTTGAAAATTCTGCAGGATGAATTTGGACCTCAAATTTTCAAAAAACTAGTAGGATCAACTGGCGAAGGATTATTCTTTGGAGACTTAAACGGTAGAGAAACGGACATTACGGTAGATCCTGAAAATGCCAGCTTTGCTTTGAAAGACAGGAAAACTGGCTTAAGTACGGGGAACTTAGAAGACGATGAAATGCTCGATTTTGTCACTAGTAATAAATTTCTTCCCTTAGCTAAGTCTGAAATGCTCGCACTAATGAGTGGTTCTACTACTCTACACATGGGATCTGAACACGGAAATAGAGAAAAAGTTCTAGCTGCTCTTGGTATTGATGAAGCCCGATATCCTGACTTCAAAGCTTTCATGACTGGCATGAGAATTGGACAGGACCTTGAACAGGGGCATCCCGTAATTGAGATTGAGGGCATATCTAGATTTATATCTCCAATACTTCTGTATGCCCTTTTGGGAAAGGATCTGCTCCGATCAAGACTTGTAGCAAAGTCTGGGACGCGAGAACCATCTGATGTATTTACGAACAAAGAGTTTAAAGCATTTTGCGCAAGGGAGTTAATAAAACTTACAGCTCCAACAACTTAATATGAAAAACGTTAAAAGCAAGTTAACAAATTTTCTCAAAAATGTCGTGAGGATTCGCGCCAAAAATAAAATCCTTATTCTTTCTTCAATAGGTGGGAAAAACACATATGGTTATGAGATTGGAAAAGCGATTTTTGAAATTTGTGATGATATGGGTTGCAAAGTAAATCTTATCATGCAGACTCCTCGCCTCTTTTCAAAACCAATGGATAACATATTACAAAAAGCTATGATTGAGGACTACGACATTGTCTTTCAAACAGACGTGGATAAATTGGGTCACGACCCAATTGGAGCTGCTAAGCCTTATTTCGTAGGAGAGAACAGATACACAAATATTCTTTACTACAGGAAGGCCAAAAAAGAAATAACTGCATTTTGGTTTTATGTATCAGATATTGATAAATGGTTAGACTCCATTGATGTTGATTATCAAGAAATGGGAAATATATCTTTAATTCTTGAAAATAAAATTAAAAAAACAAAATATATTAGCTTTTTAAGCAACAACGGTAAAAATCAGCTTAAACTAAAAGTGAATAAGGATAATTTCCCTAAATCAGACTACAGTTTCCGTCCCTACAATAAAGGAGAAGGGGGAAATATTCCATTTGGTGAAACATTAATGACGCCTGATAACTCCTTTACTGAGGGGAGCCTTGTGGTTGACGCGAGCTTCTACAATGAAATAGAGGAAAAAACAGTCACGATAAAAACACCGATAATACTGTCGTTTAAAGATGGCAGGTTATTCAATATTAAAGGGGAGAAAGAAGCTAATATTTTAAGAGGCATGCTTGCCAAAATAAAAAGGCAAACTATTACACGCTCAAGGAATAATCCAAATATCACTCAGGAGTACATAGATAACATCTATCGAATAGGTGAATTTGCTATTGGAACAAACAAGAAAGCGACAATTTGCGGAGATATACTTATTGACGAAAAGGTTTACGGCACAGCCCATATTGCGCTCGGAAGAAGTTATGATGGCGATCCTGCTTTTATTCATTGCGATTTAGTGGTACGAAAACCCACAATAATCTTTGAATATAATTCCGGCGAAAGTGAAATAATTGTTAACAACAATAAGATAATGCCGGAAAAATAATATGAAAATATTTGATTTACATATCGATCTATCCTCTTTCTGCTTAACCGCTGAAAGAAAAAATATATTAGAAAAAAATGATATTGGAGATTTCTTTCTTCCCGACCAGGTTGATATCCCAAGGCTTAAAGAAGGAGAAGTTAAAATGTTTCTTGCAAATGTCTGCCCGATTCTTGCTACCCCTAGTGGTTTTGAGATGCCCGAAAATAGCTTTGATGAAACAATTAAACAGATTGATTTTTATAAGAATTTAGAAGGGATTGAGCTAGTTAGAAAAATTAATCCCAAAGAAAAAGGTATCTCTGCACTACTCTCTATCGAAGGGGCTTACTTTATACAAAAGACTGAAGATTTAACCTTACTTACAGATTTGAAAAAATTGGGCGTAGTGTCTATTGCTCCGACCTGGAACATTGATAACAAGCTGGGAACAGGAGCTGGAAGCAAAAAGTCTGGAACTGGTTTGACAAAACTTGGTATAGAATTTATAGACGAATGTGAAAGACTTGGAATAATAATTGATGCGGTTCATGCGAGCAGAAAAACATTTCAAGATATAAATCGTATTTCCAAAAGACCTTTTTTTGTTTCGCACACGGCAGCCTTTGGAATTAATAATCATAAAAGGAATCTAAATGATGAAGAAATTAAGCAGGTCGCGACAAGTGGTGGAATTATTGGCCTAAGCTTTATAAAAGATTTTATTGGCCAAAATTCTCCTGAAATGGTTACAAAACATTTAAAACACTTGATAAATATTGCTGGAGAAGATCATGTAGCAATAGGGGGAGATTTTGATGGTATGAGTCAAGACGATTTAATAGAAGGTCTTGAAGATATTAGTAAAATGCAGAAACTATTTGAATTATTTGAAAAAACAATACCCGTGAAGACTTTAGAAAAAATTGCGAACTCTAATGCTGAAAAGTTTTTTAGAGATTTACTATAGTTATGCTATTATAAATATATGATTGAACCAAAGACACTAAAAGGATTTCGCGATTTCTTACCAAAAGAAGCGCGAAAAAGACAATATGTGATTGAAACTTTGAAAAAAGTGTTTGAATATTATGGTTTTGAGCCTCTTGAAACTCCAACACTAGAACTTGATGAGATCCTAACAGGGAAGTATGGAGAAGAAGGCGAACAGTTAATGTACAGGTTTGAAGACAAGGGCGGTAGGAAAGTAGCTATGCGCTATGATCAAACAGTTCCACTTGCTCGCGTAATAGCACAATATGAAGGTAAGCTCCCAATGCCATTTAAACGCTATCAAATATCAAACGTTTGGCGCGGAGAAAATACTCAAGCTGGACGTTATAGAGAATTTTTACAGTGTGACGCAGATATAATAGGCGCACAAAGCAGTATTGCGGATGCAGAAATTTTAGCATTAGTTCTTGATATCTACTCTACCCTTGGTCTTGATATTCAAATAAAAATTAATGATCGTGCAAACTTTGAAGGACTAGATAAGAAATATGTTTCAGCCATAGATAAACTCGACAAGATTGGTGAAGATGGAGTAACCGCTGAACTTATACAAAAAGGAATGAGCACTACCGAAGCTGATGAAACTCTTAAAAAACTCCAAAATACATTTCTGACAGCAAGAATTCACAAGATATTAGCAGACTTAAAGGCTATGGGTAAAGATGTAGGAAGAGTTAACTATATTCCAACACTTGCTCGTGGACTTGATTACTACACGGGTATGATTTTTGAGACGGTTGCAGAAGGCTCCACTGGATCAATTTGCTCAGGGGGGCGTTGGGATGAGATGATTGGAGTATTCACAGGTAAGAGCTATCCAGCTGTAGGATTTGGACTGGGATTTGATAGAACTGTTGAAGTACTAGAAAGAAACAATCTAATTCCAGAACTTAAACCAACAACTCAAGTCTTAGTCACTATATTTTCTCCCGATCTGGCCCAAAAATCACTTGAAACAGTAGCATCAATTAGAGAAGCGGGTATTGAGGCCGAAATCTATCTAGACGAAACGGCAAAAATGGAAAAACAATTGAAGTACGCAGACAATAAAGGTATTCCTTATGTAGTAATAGTTGGGCCAAAAGAAATTGCCGATAAAGCTGTCACAATTAAAAATCTTGCAACAACAGAACAAAAAGTAGTAACACTAGAGAATCTTCCCCAGATAATTGAATAAATGAAACTTACAAAAACGCAACTCGCAGTACTCGCTTTGATTACTGCAAATACTATTTGGGGAATAGGCCCACCAATCTACAAGTTAGCCCTACAAAATATTGGAACATTTACTTTTGCATTTATTAGGTTTGCTCTTGCCACCATAATGATATTTCCGTTTGTAAAAGGGAAACTAAAAGTAGAAAAAGGCGATATGGCAGAAGTCTTCTTAGCAGGTTTCTTTGGTATTGTTGTAAATATATCCTTCTTCCTCCTGGGACTGAAGCTTGCTCCAAGCATAAATTCTTCGATAATAACTTGCGCAGCTCCTATTTTTTTGATTCTTGGATCTTTTCTTTTTTTGGGTGAAAAACTGAAAAAAAGACTCATTATTGGCACGTTTGTAGGTCTTTTTGGAATATTATTGATTATTTTTGAACCTATTTTCTCTTCTCAACCTAATTTAGACTTTATTGGTAATCTTTTCTTCTTTATTTCTATGATGGGAGCACTTGCTCATACAATAATAGGCCGGGAATTAGTTAAAAAATATGATCCGCTCGGCATTACATTCTGGACTTTTCTTATATCATCCCTCTGCTTCTTACCCATGGCAGTGAATGAGAATTTAACCCATAATTACCTATCTACAATGAACATTCCTGTTTTAATAGCTATATTTTGGGGTGCAATATTTAGCTCTACCATTGCTTACTTTCTACTCTTTTGGGCCCTCAAGTATATGCCAGCAGCCTCAACTGGAGTCTTTATATACCTAGACCCTATCGCCACGATCCTCGTTGCCTACCCTCTATTAGGAGAGAAGCCTGACGCCTTCTACTTAATTGGATCACTTTTTGTATTTTTGGGAATCTATATAGCTGAAAGAAGGATTCACTACCACCCAATACATTTGCTTAGAAAGGGTGCTGTCGAAAGCTAGCCATACTCCACTCTTGCCTATTTACCCCAAATTAGATATAATAAGTAAGTTATGAAGGCACAAATTCACCCACAATATTTTGACGATGCAGTTGTTGTTTGCTCTTGCGGCAACAAATTTACTGTGGGTTCAACAAAGCAAAACATTCACGTTGAGCTTTGTGACAAATGTCACCCATTCTACACAGGACAACAAAGATTTGTTGATACAGCTTCACGTATTGAAAGATTTAAGATGAAGCAACAAGCAGCACAGCCTCCAAAGGCTAAAAAACACGAAAAGAAAGAGGAAGATCAACAACCTCAGACACTCCGCGACATGCTTCAAGCGATTAAACGCTAACAATTGACAATTGACCACTGACAATTGACAATAATCCTATGGAAAATAACTACATTCAAGATCAAATCGATCTAATAGACCAAAAGATACTCGAGGCTGAAGAATTACTAAGTGATGCTGAACTTGCTCCCATGGCCAAAGAGGAAATAGAGAGCCTTAAGAAGCAAAAAGAAGAGCTTTCAGCTGCTTCAACAGGAGCTACATATGTGGCTAGCGACTCAAAATCCGGAGATACTTTATCTTATAGAAATGCAATTATAGAAATGAAGGGAGCTGCCGGTGGAGACGAAGCCAAAATATTCTCTGGAGAGTTACTCCGAATGTATCAAAGATTTGCAGAACTTCATGGTTTCCGAGTAGAACAACTTGATGAAAATACTATAAAAGTAATTGGCAGAAATGCTTTTGGATTATTTAAATACGAAGCAGGAGTACACCGTGTTCAAAGAGTCCCAGATACCGAGAAAAAAGGTAGAGTTCACACCTCTACTGCTGTAGTATCTGCTCTACCCGAGCTTGAAGAAATTGATTTGCATATCTCACCTGATGATATTGAATTTGAAGCATATCGTGCTGGAGGACACGGAGGACAAAACGTTAACAAGGTTTCAACAGCTGTCCGTATTCGCCACAAACCAACTGGAATTGTTGTAACATGTCAAACTGAGCGCCAACAACACCAAAATAGGGAGAATGCCATGAAGATGCTTCGTGCTAAACTTTGGGAGCTAGAACTTGAAAAAAGAGCTGATATGATGTCTGAGCTTAAGTCTACGCAGGTTGGTAAAGGAATGAGAGCTGAAAAGATAAGAACCTACAACTTCCCACAAGACCGTTTGACAGATCATAGGATTAATCAGTCATATCATAATCTTCCAGCAATAATGGATGGGGATTTGGAAAAAATAATAGTAGACCTCAAAGCCGCAGAAAAGGAAACAGAATAAGATATGTCCTCCGAAATAATGCTACGCGTCAGAGCAATTAAGCAAGTAGAATTGCTGCTTCAAATGAAGCAGACCAACTATAGCAATGTTCATGAAGGCGCAGTGTCCAGAAACAATCAAGAACTAGCTGCCTCCTCGAAACGACAAATGGATAAATATCAGGAAGCGCGTAATGTGATTAGTGAAGTAGACAACTTGAAGTTAATAAGATATGGAGGACGAAAAATGAAGATAGAAGGGTCTATCGAAGGACACGAACTATCCGTTTCTACATGGATGAGCAGTAATCATTTTCGATTTGATGGAAGCGCGGGCAAACTAACTAGAAGATTTGGAGGAGTATATGACGGAAAAGAACTCAATACAAAACAGGCATATGCATTTTTCAGTAGATATTTGTATGTATTAAAACGCATAAACTCTAGATTAGCTATTGTTAGAAGAGATGAGGAAAACGATCGAAGAATTGAGAATAGAATAAAAAATCAGCTATAAATTCTGCAAAACTTCTACTACTTGATCGAGTGTTAGCTTTGAGCCTTTCATATTTGGATTCTTGCTACTCCCATTAAGCAACATTCTCTTTGAAACATGAAGATACCAGGAAGACTCTGGATCCATTTTCTTTAGCTCGTCATAAGCCTGGGTCAAATCTACATCCACATCTTGAAATGATAGTTCTTGGATTTTAGATCTTTGATCCTGGGAAAGATTTGAATCATTCATAATTCCTGATTCTTGATTCATGCTTCTTTTCCTTGGTCTTGCTTTTATACGCACATTATCTGTTGAAGGATCTTTTCTAACCGTTACTACGTATCCCATTGTTTGACCGAGTTTAAGAACTGTATCATTTAAGCTTTCTACGGCTAGAGCCTTGCCCCACTTGGTATCAAATCTTATACCTTTATCCTTGATTTCCTTTTCTGCCCAAATAAGATTTTCGAGATAATGATACATACTATCCAAAATATCCATTCCAAAATTTAGCGTTGTAAGATCATCTTTTGGATATAAAAGCTTTATTCCATGAATGAGGGATACTATAGAAAACTCATAAACTTTGAGTGTTGGATTGGGATAGAAAACCTCCTGAAAGTGATCATCATCAACTGCATAATCAACAATTCTTTTTAGTGCATCTAGTTTATTTTCATCTTTTGCTAAATGTTCGTTGTTTTTGAGAACATAATCAAAGGCACGTGACGTAGCACATACGTTGTCATCACTTGTCTCATGATGATCAAGAGGAGTAAGACCCGTATCAACATGAATTACATCTGCCTCTTCTCCATCTCCAAAAGATACGCGCTCAATTACATCTCCTTCACGTATATATTTACCGGATAGCTTGGTACCTGCCGGAACAAATCTATGCTCTGCATTTTCCCAACCCTCTAAAAATCTTTTAATCATCCAAGAGGAAGCAATTGCGTCTAAATCACATGCGTTATGAGTAACAATTAGTTTCATAAATTAAAATCAAAAGTGCAAAATTCAAAATTGAAATTTAAAATTAAAAAGTTTTACTTTAAATTTTGACTTATAACTTTTGAGTTTTTACTTAAATGAAAGTATACCTAATTTGGCCATAATTAACAACATTTTGACTCGCTTGACAAAGCTTTTAGTTTACGCCATGATTTATGTATGGATCCAAAGAAACAGAATCTTACTCCAGAGTTAAAACAAGTTTATGACAGAGTTATGAATACTGAGGTCAGTAAGCCTGCTACATCTACACCTGCCACTCCACCGGCAAGCAATACTCCACCCGCTACTCCTGCATCTCCCACGCCAACAACAACGCCTGCCTCACCGGCTGCACCAAGTGCGCCCGCAGGGTCTACTACCTTTTTATCTTCTGTACCACCACGCCCCCTAACTAACGATAAAACGTTTGTATTTACAGGGAAAAAAGTTACAACCCCCGACCATAAAGACGAACACAAAGCTACCTCTCAACAAAGTGCATCAACTGGTAAAAAAATAGATGGCAAAATAATTGTAGTACTTGTAGTTATATTGGTAATTGTCTGGGGAGTCTTCTGGGCTAAGCTATTCGGCCTTATCTAACCTCTTATTGAAGCGGTATCTAAAAATGCCTCCAATGTTTCCGTGTGTGAATCTTTTTCTTTTCTACTCTTAACTTCTATCGTACCCTCTCCAAGCTTATCTGACACAACAATACGAGTTGGAATACCAATAAGATCTGCATCAGCAAATTTTTCTCCAGCTGAAACATCACGATCATCCCAAAGCACCTCGATACCGGCATTAACTAGATCTTCGTAAGCTTTTTCAGCATATTTAACATTCCCAATATTAACTAAATGAACTTTGTATGGAGCGATAGAATCCGGCCAAACAATACCCTTCTCATCATTATGAACTTCAACAACAGTTCCCATAAGACGAGTTATACCAATTCCATAACATCCCATTATTATTGGATTGCTCTTACCATTTTCATCTTGATAAACCAATCCAAAAGCATCTGAGAATTTTGTGGCTAGAGGAAAAATATTACCAACCTCGATTGTCTTAACTTTTTTAAGAGGCCCATGACCCAGATCACACTCTTTTCCTTCTTTAACTTTTGCAATTTCTGTATTTTGCGCAAAGTCTCCACCTGAACAATAAATAATTTCATCTTCTCCGGATTCCGTAATGACTTGGTACTCATGAGAAAATTCCGAGAAAGCTCCTCCTGATGCCTCTGTTAGGATAGCATCTAATCCTACTCGCCTAAAAACATTTGAGTAAGCTTCCATCATTCGTTTGTAATATTTATCAAAATCTTTTTCATCTGCATGAAAGCTATATAAATCTTTCATAATAAACTCGCGGCCTCTCAAGATCCCCGATTTTGCACGAAGCTCATCTCTAAATTTAGTCTGAATTTGATACAAAGATAAAGGTAAATCGCGATATGAACTTACAAATTGTTTTACCAAGGGGACTAAAACTTCTTCATGAGATGGACCAAGCGGATATTCTGAACCTGTTTGACTCCTGAGCTTGAACAAAACATCAAAAGTATCCCATCTACCCGTCACTATCCAACTTTCTTTATTTTGAAGTGCAGGCATTAATAATTCCTGACTATCTGCAGAGTTCATCTCTTCTCGCACGATCTTTTCAATTTTTTCAATAACTTTTAACCCTAGAGGTAAAAAATTATATACACCGGCAATCTCACGTCTTATGAAACCGCCCCGTGTAAGAAGTTTTGCATTTATAGATGTCTCCTCACTTGAAACATCTTTAATTGTCTTTCCAAATAATTTTGAATATTTCATTTACGCCTGCCCCGAAGTTTTAACGAGGATAGAACGAGTGTATCATCAAAAGTTTAGCTTGACAATACACCCGTTCTCCTAAGCAGCTTCTGCTAACATGTTAACTTCTTTCTCGTGCTGCCTTTCCTCTTTACTCTGTCCATCTAATATTCCATCCCCTTCTTGAGGGATAAATTGGTTAAGAAGAGCCATCACTATGCGGACTAATACTTCTGCCATACTCATCTCTTCTTCATTCTTATCCTCTTTTTTTAAAAGTTTTTCAAGAATTGCTAGTGCTTCGCGTGATAAAGCAATTGCCTGAAGACTAACTTCTGCATTTTTTAACATACCTTCCTTCAAGGCATTATTCTGCTCAATAAGCTGATCTATTCTTCCCTTAAGATCCTCAACTTGCGTTATTATTGGATCTTCTTTCTTTCTTAGATCAACTTCTTCTCCTTCTTCCAGAAGTTCTTCGTTATCATCCTTTTCTGTGAATTCAGGCTTCTTATCTTCAAAAACGTTGTCATCATGAGCAAGTTTTTCAAAGGCCTCATCCGTACCCTCCTCTTTTGCCATTTGGGTAAGCTTTTCTGCATCTGAAACTTTTGGCTCTACATCTTCCTTATGATCCGGATCAAGATTTCTGATCCCTCTCATTTCTTTTTCTGCTTGAGAGACTGATAGACTTCCTCCTTCTCCAAATTGCGCTGAAACAGTAGCGCTTTCTCTCATACCTAATTCGTATGAAGGTTTAGAAGCAGGTCTATTTATGCGCCCATTATTTATTGATTCTGCTGCTCTATTTGTTGAAAGCATGTGAAATCTTAGAGATCCTGCCTCCATACCTACTCCGTGTGAAGCAGCTACTCCTCCTCCCATTTGTCCTGTTGTTGATGCTCCGCTCATTATTTCTGACATATTAGTTCACCTCCCCTGCTTTTAGGATCACCATTATTTGATTTATCTTTTCATCTCTTTCTTTAGTCTCATACTCACTCATTCTTTTAATAAAAATGTCTAGAACTTCAGTTCTCGTTTCTGTAAGTTTATTTAATTTCGAAAAAACCATTTTTGCTTCTTGGTTCTTGAATATTTCAAGAATTTCATGAGCCAAGCTCTTTGCACCAACCCTACTAACTTTCCCGTTCTCAAGATTTACAATTACTCTTATTAGAACGTCTCTTTTGAAATCCTTTTTGAATTGATCCAAGTTGTTCATATTATTTTTAGGCAACTGCCTCACTAATCTTTTCTTTAGTTTCTTTTGCCTGTCTTTCTGCCTGCTCTCTTCTTTCTTTGGCGGCCTCAGCTTTCAGTAACTCTATTTCTAGATTTCTTTCTCTTTCTTCTGCCTCGGCCGCCTTTTGTTCAGCCCCAGATACTTGCATTCTTGCTTCTGATACTGAGGCGCCACTCTCAAGTCTTGCTCCTTTTATTGATTGTTCGCTTGTTCTCATGGTTGCAGTATAAGGCTAAGGTGAAGCACGCACTTGATATTAAAATTACAAGAACTTAACAGATTCGTTCATTTACGTTCCTCACTACAGGCAAAATTAGGCGTAAAAATTAGAGGCTTGAGGCTAAAAGCTTTGCTATTGAAAGGATCTCTAGCTTTTCAAATCTTTTTTCTTTAGCAATTGGCATACTGTCGGTTACAAATACTTTTTTTGCATGTGAATCTTGGAGGAGCTTGGGGGCATCATCAGAAAATACAGCATGAGTTGCCATAACATAGTTGGTTTCTGCTCCTTGCTTCTCCAAAGCTTCAAGGGCTTTTATGATAGTTCCTCCGCTTGAGATCATGTCATCAACTACAAAGCACGTTTTTTGTATCTTTCCTGTGATTTTTGCTGCCTCTACATTTCCTGTTTCTAGATCTCTATTCTTTTCTATTGTGGCGTAAGCTGCTCCACCAAGCATTTCTGAGAGTATTTCAATTCTTCTTATTCCTCCTAAATCCGGAGTGACGAGCGTGTACGAATCTGGGTCCATATTCATTTCCTTGATTCTATCTGCAAAAACAGACAAGGCTGAAAGATTAATTACAGGAATATGGAATAATTCTGGAATTCTAATTGAATGAGGGTCTACAAGAACTGCCTTTGCTAATCCTGCGTTCTCAAGCATGGAAATAACTACTTCTAGAGGTACTCCCTCCCCGGTTCTAAACATGTGATCTGCCCTCATGTAACCAAGATATGGGGTTATTCCTGTGACTAAGCCAGCGCCGTTTCTTTTTAGGGTATCAACAATAAAACACGTTTCCATAACGCTTGAGTCGACAGGATTTATGTGGGATTTGAGGACTATAATTTCTTGATCTACTACCTCTTCTAGAATTCTAATACGCATTTCACCATCAGGAAAAACATGCTTATCAGGATAAATAAGCTTAATATCTAATTCTTTTGCAAGTCTTTCTGATAACTCTGGGTTATTAAGGTCTCCTACAAGAATCATTTTATTTTCCAAACATTCCGCCTAGACCGCCCATTTCTTGCATTTTTTGCGCGGCTCTTTTTTGGGCTTTTTCTATTGCGTCATTGAGACAATCACGAAGATCTGAATATTCTTCTCCATTTATTTTTACGGAATGAATCTTCATATCAGCTGATAGTTCAACTCTTGCTCTTCCTTTTTCTTCTGTAATAAGAATTTGCTTCAAAGCATTTTGAAGAGCCATTGCCTGTTTTCTTAATTCGTTTACTTCACCTAGTCCTTTTAATGGATTTATCATAAAATCACCCCTTTCTCTTAAATATTATACATTATTTCAAGTCATGTCTACACTTACTTGAATATTTTCTTTTAAAATTTCTGATGCACGGCGATTTAGAAGATCTGCCATCTTCGGTTCGTTAAGTTTATCTCTATGAAACTTGTATTTGGTTGTAAATTTTACCTTACCCTCTTCTATTCCAACCAACTGACACCCTCTTAATATTCCTATAACTGAATGATTCTCCTGCTTAAGTGCTGCCAGAAATGCGGACATAAAATGATCTGTTTTTGCATTGGAATGAAACATGTCGGCATGCTTGTCGTCTGTCGTATTTCGTATTTCGTTTTGAGGCGTATTTTGTATTTTTGCTGAACTAGCTTGAACCTCTACTTTAGCCTCGGATTTTTTTTCCAATATCTCCTTTGGTTTTTCTTCTACTCTTATAGGTATTTCGTGTTTTACTTCGCCTTCAGCTTCTACAACAACATTTTCATCACCACCAATAATCCAATCTATGACAGCAATCTCTAGTGGAATCTGTGGTAATACAGAGAATTTAATATCTTTATAGCTATTATTTACTAAATTAAGTAGGTTCTTGAGATCCGTTTTTGAAAATAGCTTTGAATTTTCCATATCCATAATTTGTGCATGCAATTTTTGCGCAAGTTTTTCTGTTACTATTTTGAAATCAGAGCCTTGATTTGCCATTGTGTCAATTACACTTAGTGCTCCATTTACATCTTTTTTTGAAAGAAATTTCAGAAGCTCACCAACATTACTCTCTATACTTTGAGATTTATAATTTTTTTCTACAATTTCATTTGTAATTCTTGCTCCGTTTGAGGCTAAAACTAATTCTTCCAAGATCTTTGCAGCATCACGAAAAGCTCCATCTGCTAGTTCAACAACTCTCTCCAAGACTCCATCTTCTATATCTAACTTTTCCCCCTGAACAATTCTGTTAAGAGACCTAAGTAGTTCTTCTTTACTCGGTTTTTGAAAAGTAATGTGAAAAGCGCGAGAAACTATAGTTTGCGGAACTTTTTCAATCTCCGTGGTACACAGAATAAAGATTGCATGACTTGGTGGCTCTTCAAGTGTTTTAAGAAGCGCATTGAATGCATCATTGGTTAACATGTGAACCTCATCTATAATGTAAACCTTTTTGGGTAAGGCAACAGGTGCGTATTTAATTTTGTCACGCAGGTCTCTGATTTCATCAATTCCGCGATTCGAAGCTGCATCTATCTCTATAACATCTAGATTTGATCCATTTGTAATTGATTTGCACGCGTCACAGTTATTACAAGGCTCGATGTTCGACGAATGACCACTGACCACTGACAACTGACGCTTCTCGCAGTTTATTGCTTTGGCTAATATTCGAGCCGAACTTGTTTTTCCCAAACCCTTAGGACCAGTGAATAGAAAAGCGTGGGGAATATCTTTTGCAGACAAAATTGCAGTTAGTTTTTCTCGAACCCCCGGTAAATCTAATTCTGAAATGTTCTGGGGACGATATTTACGATAATAAACCATAAAACTAGGAATTAGGGACTAGGTATTAGATGATAGATAATACGTACCTGAATGTCAATCAGATTCAAACTACTTATGATGAATTCCCAAGAGATGTGTTACTCCGTGCTCAACCAATTCACAGACCCAGTCATCGATAAGTTTGTTATATTTTGCAGCTTCTTCTACAACTACAGGATAAGAAATTATCACATCTCCCAAATAAAGTTTGTCTGTAGGCATCGGCATTTTCTCACCTTCACCTTGAGGGAAAGATAAAACATTGGTTGGCTTGTCTATATCACGGTACTTCTTGTTAAGACTTTTCATCTTGCGATTTCCCACGATAGCAATAGAAACCTCTGTTGGTACAACGACTTTATTTTTCTCAAGAGTTGCAACAACCGATTCCTTAATTCTTTTCCTGTTTACTCTAAATCTACTTTCAATATAGATTGGAACGGTTACATTCATGTGGTTTATTTACCTGTGTTTATACGCGCAAACTTCCTACTTAATTGCTTGCGGAATTTACGAGCCAAAGAAGGCTTGAGATGAAACTCGCGCCTCTTCATTTCCATAGGAATACCTTCTTCCATTACTTTTCTAGTAAATTTTCTTATCATTGCGTCAGGTGAATCACCTGCTGTTTTTTTAACAAAAACCATAAAATAAACACCCCCTTTGGAAAAAATCCAAAAATTAATCTGGATTTGAACTTTAGTAACGTTTATTATACTCCAAGATACTTTTTTTTGAAAGTGTTTTGAGGCTCTCTTTACTCTCCGCGGCCAATTGGAGCTCTGAGATGAAAGTGAAGGTGATTGATGTCCTGCGCTCCTCCTCCGTTTACAGATATTCTGTATCCTTTACCCATAAGCTTCTCCTTATCTATTAGCTTTTTAATAGCACGTGCTATAGCCATATGTGTTTTTTCATCAACATGGAAAAAATCTTCTACGTGAACTTTGGGAATAATTAACAAATGAGTAGGTGATAGAGGGTGAATATCTGCAAATGCCACAACATCCTTGTCTTCATAGTCAAAGTCTTTGGGAATCTCCCCGCTTATAATCTTGCAGAAAATACAGTCTTTCATTGGAATTTATTATATCACCTGCTAGCAATATTCCTATCTACCACCTCTAATAAATAGTCTATATCAAATGGCTTTGGTATAAAATCATCTGCCCCGGCTTCATATACACTGGTGTTTGCACTTGGATGAGCAGAAATCATAACAACCGGAATGTTTTTTGTTTTAGCTCCTTGTTTTAGCTTTTTTGTTATTATTCTTCCATCTTCACCAGACAATAGAACATCAAGAAGAATCAAATCTGGCAAATCATTATCTATATTATTTATAAACCCGCTATTGGATGAAGTTCTAACATCATAATCGTTTTCTTCGAGTATAATTTTTATAACTTCTAGTATTGCCGGATCATCATCAACTACTATTATTTTCTTCATGCTAATTTGATGGTAATTTAAAGTGAAAAATTGATCCTTGCCCTTTCTGACTTTCCACCCAAAGCTTGCCTCTGTGTCTTTGAATAATCTCACGAGATAAATAAAGCCCAATTCCAAGACCTGGAAACGTTTTTCCTTCTATGTCTTTTACTCTATAAAATCTATCAAATATCTTATCCATCTCATCACTACTTATTCCAATACCATAGTCTCTAACATCAATCCGGACTCCTCTACCAACATCATTTAGTACAACTTCTACCTTATCACTATTTGGCGAATATTTAACCGCATTGTTAATTAAATTTATCAGTACTTGAGATATTCTTTCTTTGTCGCCTTTTATTTTTTTATGAACTCCATCTTTTAAGATGATCTTGTGTTTCTCTATGTTTCGCAAATCTCCAACTACATCTTCTACTAATTGCCCTATGTCAAATTCGTCTACTCTATAAATTAATTTCCCAGATTGAATCTTTGATATATCAAGTAAGTCCTGAATAAGTTCTGTTAGATTATCCAATTGCTTGTCTATTCTATCCAAAAACTTATAACTCCTGTCGTATTGTTCATGATCTTTTTTAAGCAAATGGACAAATCCCTTAATACTTGTAACTGGAGTTTTTAATTCATGGCTCGCAATACTTATAAAATCATCTTTTCTTCTTTCAAGTTCCTTACGCTGGGTTATGTCATGAGTTATACTAACAGACCCAGTTACCTTACCATTTTCATCAATTATAGGTGATGCTTTAACAATCGCCCACTTCTCTTCACCGGTTTTTTTATTAACAGATTTAATTACTTTCTCTACTTTTTGTTTTGTGTAAACAGCCCTTCTCCCCGGCAACTCCTTAACAGGAATTGGCCTGTCATTCTCAGCAAGAACCCTTAGTGTCTTTTTCCATTTGATTGGTTTTTTTAACATGCTTCCAACACTTTTATAACCAGACGCGGTGGAAACTGCACTATTAACATAAATTACCTTTGCATTTTCATCAAAAACAGTTATTCCATCATCAACAGTTTCTAAGATTGTTCTCAATTTCTCTTCCGAATCCCTTAATTGTCCTTCTGCCCTTTTCCTATTGGCAATTTCTATTTTTGCTTCTTTGTATAGTCTGGCATTATCTATAGCTTGTCCCGCCATCCTTCCTAATTCTTCGATGAAAAACAGATCACCCTTATCATAAAGGTCTTTCTCGTCGGTTGAAACCAGGGTCATTGCCCCCATCACTTTTTTTCCAGACATTAGAGGCACAATTATTATTGACTTAAGCTGAAGATTCAAAATTAATTCTATATCCTCTCTATTTTTTACAGACTGTCTAACCATCTCTTCTGTTATTAATGGATAAATTTCTGATTTACCAGATTTAATAACCCGATAAGTAGCATTTTGAGGATCTCTGGGCTCTCTTTTAATCTTACTCTGAAGTTCTTCTGCCCATTTTACTTTTTCAGGATCGGTGTGCGCTATAGCAAGCTGAATCGGAACACCATCTTCATCAACAATATGAATAGAGCTCCAATCGGCAAGACCCGGAACCAATAACTTGGCTAACTTTTTTAAAGCTAGGTCGTACTTAAGAGTTGAGGATAATATTTTTTGTGCTTTAATCAAAAACTGTTCACGCTCTCTTTGCTTCTTCTTTGCTGTGTTATCGCGATCAAAAACAGTAACTCCCACAACTACTCCTTCTTGATTGATAAGTGGAGAAATTTTTGCAGCAATAGAAACTTCTTGGCCGTTCTTTTTTACTCTAACAGTTTCATAATCTTCTATTCTTATACCTTTTTTCACTAGATTTTTTATTTTCCTTAACTCATTTTTATTTTTTACCGGGACAATAATCGAGAAGGGTTTTCCTACTATTTCCTCTGCTTTATATCCAAATAAATCTTCTGCGCCTTTATTCCAGGAAATTATTAGATCGTTCAAATCTCTTGCAATAATGGCGCTATCTGCTGATTCAACAAGGTTTTTGTAGTGAAGTAATTCTTCAAAATGTTTTTCTTTGATTGGGGTTTTGTTATCCATGAGAACACTATCCGCTGCCCAGAATATATGATCATGTTAATATAGCTATTGAAGCGTGGGGTAAAAAGAAAGTAAGAACAGTGTAAGAACTAACGGCCTATTTTAAATTCCACAACGTCGCCATCTTGCATAATATACTCTTTTCCTTGCATTAATGCTCGTCCTACAGCGCGTGAGCCTTTCCATCCGTTGTTTGCAACAAAGTCATTGTAAGAAACTACCTCTGCTTTTATAAAATTTTTAATAAAATCTGTGTGAATTTCACCAGCTGCATTTTGTGCATCTGTTCCCTTCCTAATAGTCCAAGCGCGGACTTCTATTTCTCCACACGTAAGAAAAGAGATAAGACCTAGGGCCTGATACGCTTTTTGAATAAGACGCTCAAGGCCTGATTTTTCTACACCGAGTTCGCTCAGATATTCTTTTTGCTCTTCACTATTTAATTCTGCCAATTCCGACTCAACCTTAGCGCAAATTACTACAAATTTTTCTTCAGGAAGTCCCAAGATTCCTGAATATTGTTTAACTATCTGGTTAATTTTCTCCTCGGAATAATCAGACTCCGCAACATTCAAAACTATTATTTCATCTTTGCTAGAAAGAAGGTTTAAGTCACGAATTGCATCTAATTCTTCATCTATTAAATTTGCATCCCATACGCTTTTTCCCTGATTAAAAGCATTTTTGAGTTTTTCTACTGCTCCCCCCTTAACTTTTTCTGTTCTTAGAGCTTTTTCATTAAGATTTTGTAAAGTCTGAAGATCTGACAAGATTAATTCATAGCGAATTGTTTCATAATCTGATTTTGGGTCTACCGCTCCTTCTTTTATTACATCTTTGTCTTCAAAAACTCTTACAACGTGAGCAATGATTTTTACTTCACGAATATGGGATAAGAATTTATTACCAAGTCCTGCTCCTTCACTAGCGCCCTTAACAAGTCCAGCTATATCAACAAATTCCACAGTTGCTGGCTTGAGTGGGGGCAAATTGCCCATACCATGCTCTGCTTTTGTAATTTCAGCAAGTTTTTCTAAGCGTTCGTCTGGAACAGGAACTATTCCAACATTTGGCTCTATGGTTGCAAAAGGATAATTGGCTGCGAGTGCCGCCTGCTTTTTAAGCAACGCATTAAATAACGTTGATTTCCCAACGTTCGGCAACCCAACAATCCCAACCGAAATATTCATTGAATGATTATATCAAACGATGAAGCAATTCAAAATCAACTGTGATACAATTCGGTTAAAGGAAAAATATAATAATGAATATTAAGTGGCTTTGCATAGCCTCTGGCATTATTCTAATATTAGCCATAATCCCAACATGGCCATATAGCTACTACGTTTTACTCCGTTGGGCAATTTTTATATCTTCATTAATAGTAGCTTACGGATTTTATATTTCTAAAGTAACTGGGTGGGCATTAGTTTTTGGTGCAATTGCTTTTCTATTTAATCCTATTTTCCCCGTTTATCTTACTCGTCAAACATGGGCTCCTATTGACCTTATAAGTGCAGTTCTTTTCTTTATTGCAGGTTTCTCAAAGAAAAAATGAAAAATATTCTATACGGATTATTGGGATTATCTCTTGCGACATTCTGGATATTTAATTTTTTTGCTGGAATAGTAGGCGGAATTTGGTTAATTGCTCTTGGCAATATTTGGCTTGTAGTAATAGCTGTAATCATCACTTTTATAATGCCTTACGTTTATAGCTTGGCGATGCTCCCCTCTCTACTTCTAGTCCCTTTGCTTACGAAAGCAGTAGAAAAAGAAAACCGTTTCTTTACTGTAATACTTGGATTTCTACTTGGAGCATATAATAATTTTCTCTTAGCATTTTGGGCAACATATGTATTTGGATTCATCGTTTTATCTAACAATTTACCCTTAATTCCTGCACTTTTATTTGGATATGCAATAGCTATGGGACCGATAAGCTCAATGGCACGAGGAGAGGGTTCCGATGCTGGCTCAGGAACTACATTTGGTGTGCTTTTCGTACAGGTATCCTATTTACTTCTTACTGTAAATATTCTTCTAGGAGGTAGTCCCACCACAGGATATGCTTGGATATGGCTTTTGCTTATTGCATATACAATCCTTATAACTGTATTCCTTGGAGTATCTTTTGCTCCCAAAAATAAAAAAACCAAACATCATACAGAAGAACCAATTTCTAGAGAGAACGACGAAGCCTATTGTACTTCTTGTGGCAAGAAGATTGATACTCATACGATATTTTGTAAATATTGTGGATTTAAAGTATCACCCTCATAGTGATACAATAAGCTTAAATTAAGATTAATATGAAATGTAAAAACTGCGGTAAAAACATAGACGAAGATAGCCAGTTTTGTCCTTCCTGCGGTGAGAAAGTTGAGAAAAATGATAAATCTCCTATTGCTGACGTAGAAAAGGAAATTATTGACCACCTAGAATTTCTAGGCTATGAGATTAATAAGTTGGAATTGACCGCTGGAAACCCACAACGCTATTCCGCAATACATAAAGGGAGTAAACCCAATCTACTTTTTAATACGATAACTGACATTGGAACTTCTTTTGTAACTATTTATAACGTTAATGAAGAAAAAATCAAAAAGAACCATAAGGATTTCCTAGAAACTATCAATAGAATGAACTATCAAGCATTATTTTGTAATTTTTCAACCTCACCTGAAATGAATAGTTTCGTGTGTGGTGCTATGTATTTAGGTAAATATAGTAAAAAACAGTTTGCAGATTTTCTAGATTTGTATGAAAGCGATATTCAAGGAAGACTCAAAACGGAAGATTATTTAAAAGACTTTTCATAATATATGTATTGTAATAAATGCGGAAAACATAATCCTGAAAACAGCAATTATTGCAAATACTGTGGTTCAAAAATTGAAAAGGTGTCAGCCGTTGATGAGTCCAATGTAAACAATGCGAAAGAACACGCAAATGAATCCGAAAACAAAAAGGTTAAAGGAGGATTATCCGGTTGGATAGCTCTTCTTGGACTTGGGATAATCCTAAATCCGTTTATATACGGTTACAGCTTACTTGGATATTTTCCCCTATTTAATCAGTCCTACGACATTCAAGGATATATGCCTCTTCTGCAATTTGAGTTTGTCATAACAATTATCATATTTCTTTCAAGTATTTATTTTCTATTTTTGTATTTCAACAAGAAAAAAATATTTCCAAAGTATTACTTTATATTCCTCATAAGCATTGCGGTATATGTCTGCATTGATTATCTTTTATTAGCATCATTAACCGCTCCTACTCCTGAACAGCAAAAAGCAATTTCTGACAGTATTTCGCAGAACTCCAGCGAAATTGGAAGAACAGTTATTTTTTCAATAATTTGGGCTATTTATCTCAAAAAGTCTAAAAAAGTAAAAGCAACTTTCATTAATGATTAAACACTATGCTTTGCAGTAATTGTGATAAAGATAATCCTGAGGGTAGTTTATTCTGCCAACACTGCGGAGAAAAACTGGAAATAGAAAACCGAAATCAAAATCATCAAAAGAAACCACTCAAAACCAAAAAAGGATTATTTTGGAAAATACCAGTAGGAATAACTATCACCTGCATAGTCCTTGTTATGCTATTGTATGCTTTCTCTTCTGACTTCAGAAACGGTTTCAACAGTAGCAGTGGTAATAATAAACAAATGCAATCCTCCAACAGGACAACCTTTGATATCACAGAATCCGTAATTGATATAAATTGCGATAATAAACAAGGAGGGTCCGGAACAATACTCACTGAGACAGGAGTCGTTTTAACAAATAACCACGTTATCTCTGGAGCAAGTATTTGCTACATAACTTTACCTGATAAATCTACGGGTACAATAAAAGCAATCTATACAGCTGAACCATTATCTGTTCCGAACCTAAGTAAGCAGTACGACTTGGCATTTCTACGCATAACAGAAGCATTTACAGACAAGGACGGGAAAACTTGGGGGTCTTACCCGATAGATTTCCCAGCGTTCAATTTTTCAAATGAATGCAATGCCTATAAACCGAAACTTGGTGAAAGCATCAAGATTTATGGATATCCTGTAACAAGTGGTGGATATAATCTAACAGTAACCGATGGAATCGTTAGTAGCTTTGATGACTACGGAGACATATTAACTTCAGCTAAGATAGACAGTGGTAATTCGGGAGGTCTTGCGGTTAACAACAATGGATGCTTTATAGGAGTTCCTTCAGCGGTTGTTTCCGGCGAATATCAAAATCTTGGAGTTATTATTCCTTATAGTATTATAAATGAGTTCGCAAATAAAGTTGATTCGTCATCGCTTGAGTCTGCAAAAAGCGACTGGAGTCCAACTCAACAATCTTTTGATTCAACTTGCCTCTCACTTAAGAATGAGAAGATGTATGGCAATAGTTACTATTCTCCTAATCCAACATACATAGCTTCTCTCTACAACGGCTGTTCGCAAGAAGTAAAAAATGTAGTTATAAAAGTCAATTTTTATCCTCCAAATTCAACAATTGATACTACCCCTTCGGATACCCAATACGTGAATTTGGGAATATCATATCTTGGCTCTGGTGACGCACACGCCATCAATGGAACTATAACAACTCCCTATAATACTTCAGGAAACTTTAATTGGGATGCTCAAATTTATAGTGCCGAGGAATATTAATAAAAATCTCAATGTGTTAGCCAAAAGTCGATTTCGTGATTCTTCCTAATTTATCTCTTCCAATTATTTCTTTTCACTATTATTCTTTCTTTCCGAGGCTTTGGAAGTTTGATTTTAACAGGAATGGGAAGCTGTAATATCGGGTTGTGTTCGTGGTATCCCAACAGAAAGATTCATAAAGCTAATTATAGCAGAAGGAAAATTCCTTCTTTTTATATCCAAGGAATCTTTTTAGGGAAATGCTCATTAACAAATGCTGTATGCTCGCTGTCCTCCTCATCATAAAGATTAATATATTTTTCTTCGCCCTTTTCATCAAAATAACTTACATCATTATCCGGAACTATGGCCAACTCTCCATCTTCCAAAAAGTTACTGTTAGTATCCATATCAAATACTGGACCCCTCATGAGACGATAACTCTGCCTGTAAGCATCCCTAACCCTAGGTCTTACACCCACTCTACCCCCTGATTCTTCTAACAATTCGGGACGGGCTTCAACTAATTGCACGGGTATCCACACGTCAGCAAATGTGAAACCGATGGGTAATCTTTTACTATCCCTACTCATATCTGACCCTGTCAATTCCAGAACCATACTGCGGCCTGTTTCTGTGGTTCTATAAAAAAAGGATGAAACAAATCCCAAATTGAGACTTGTCATTTCAATGGCCTGAACCATTTCCAAAAGCTTTCCATTAAGATGCGTATATCTGACATCTCTAGCACCCCCAATAATTCTCACTATAGACCCATTAGCATCTCTTTCAACAACTTGTTTGTTTTGTGAACCACTCTGATCTTCGGGCTGTTCTAATTCATGATTAAACATAAGCAGAGATTATATCAGATTTCAGTATAGCTAGAGTTAGCTACTGTACCAGATTGTTTTATACGCAAGAATCTTAATTCCACGTAAGCATCTGGAATGTTGTAACGGCTATGACCCAATACTTCTTCTAATGGCATTGTTGTAACAGGCTCTCCCAAATCCAAGCGGTGAATAACTGTTTTTCTATCATTAGGATGGATAATTCCAGAATGAATGTAATGACCCTGACCAGGTTCCCCACGATAGTGACGGTAAAGAGCAAAAGCCTGAGCCTCTTGTGGCGCTTCACTTACAGGAACTGTTGATGCCTCTATAATTTCAAAATATTTTCTGAGAGGTTTACTTCTAGCGGTAGGGTCTACCTGGACTTCCTCATCCATATTCCTAAGTCCCAGAAGATAAAATGTTAGACCATGACAGTTCAAATGAGGATCTACAATTTTGCTTGCCGTATTTAGTCTTCCTTCAAAATCTGGACTATACATAAGATTTATATTAGTATTTATGTCGTCGCTAATTATAGCATGGCAACTCTATCTAGAATTAAAATATTAAGGGGATTATGAATTTAGTGTTTTTCATATATTTTTTATACTTGTCTCCAAACTCTTTTTGCATATCTTGCTCTTCCCTCTTTCCGCTATAAATAAAATAAACAGTGGCGACAAAAAATATCAAGAGCCAGGCAATACCACTTACAAAAACTGATCCCAATATTGCTAGTAAAACTCCTGTATAAATAGGATGGCGAACATACTTATATGGACCACTTGTAACAAGATCCGGTTTGTATTTAATAGTTCTTGGCATTCCCCAATTTACTCCCAGATTTTTTCTTGCCCAAATTGCAATTCCTACCCCCACAATACACAAAGCATCACCAATAATTCCAAGGGCCGCATTAGTAGAAGAAACAATGTGAAAAGTTGAGACCGCATTATTTATTTGAGTCCTGAATATTACTATTATTGCTAAAATAAGTACTCCTCTTACTATCCATCCCTGCCCTCCACCACGACTATTTTTCTTTATATTAAAAGAGGAAATAAGCCAATAAAGAAGGAAAGCAAACCAGCAAATTATTAATACTAAGTTATAAATTGGCATATTTTTATTTTAACACCAACAATCAAAACATTTTTGGAATTTCAAAATAAAACTGTAAGATTACTTGCGAAGAGTTACTTGACCGTTATAGACTGTGTTTGGGACCAAGCACCCGGCATGCAATTGTTCTGGCCACGAACTTTGAAATACCAAGTACCAGAATACAAATAATTTATTGAATAAGGGATCACTCCACTCGCATCCGAATAATTAAATGAAGTTGCAAATGACTCGGCAGCTGCAGTCGGACCATAACTTATAACATAGGAAGAATTTTGGCCACTAATTGGAGAAAAAAATAGATTGACAGTTGTCCCCTTTGATGAAAGATAAAATAAATCTGGTGAACCCACTGGAATTTGAGCACTGCAAGATACCGATCCAGACCCCATACCAGATGAACCAGAAGAACTGGAAGGGGTAACCGCAAAATTACTACCAAGATATAATCTTCCTCCAAAAACACCGGCAATCATATATGTGCCGTCAGAATTCATACTTGCCGGTAGCCAATATGCATCATCTGCATCGATTGGCTGTACATCTGAAAAGTTCCCGCCGGCATTGGTTGAAAGAAAAAGATGACCGGATAACTCTCCTAAAAGTATCGTTTGTCCAGTATAGTCAATTGCACTGGTGGTCCATATTCCCGTAACTGCACCGATTGGCTGAACTATACTATTCCAGGTTGCTCCACCATTTCTTGAAAGATATATCTCCCCTTCCCCTTGCACCGCCAATAACGTCTGTCCGTCCCCACTTACTGTCCCCGTACTAAAATCAGCATTTGGATCACTAGATAAATTTTGAAGTGTCCAACTTGCTCCACTATTAGTAGAAAGATACAACCCTCCCAAGCCGTCACCCGCGCCCGTCAACATTATTGAACCATTGTCACTTATACTATTAAAATCCCATTTTCTGCCCGCGTCGCCTGCTGGCTGAGTTTCGGTCCAACTAGCGGCGCCATTGGTAGTAACATAAATTCTCCCGCCATCTTCTGAAACAATTATTGTCTGCCCATCAGAGCTCATACTTGCGTTATCCCAATTGCCATTTACATCTCCAGCTGGTTGTGTTTCTGACCAACTAGAGCCTCCATTTGTAGAAATATATAATCGACCTGTTTCAATACCGGCTAGCATTATTTGTCCGTTCCCATTAACTGCTACTGCAGTCCAGAGCTCATCATTATCACCAAGTGGTCTTGCCTCCGACCAAGATAATCCACCATTTGTTGTTAGATAGAGACGCCCATCTACTGAACTTGCGAGAATCGTCTGGCCATCAGAGCTCATACTTGATCCAAACCAAATCTGATCATTGTTACCGGCCGGCTGGGTTTCGGTCCACGTAACAGCAGCAAAAGCAGGAATTTTATATGTAAATATCAGAAAAAGAAGAAAAAGAAAAAACAGTAAACTTTTTAGGAAAATTTTTGTCATAGATTAACTTTATGCAATCAACATCTGAATTACAAGTTTGTTAAAGACAGATGAAAAGAACGCAGGATTTTTTAGCTGTCGCTCCTAGCACTTTGGTTTTGGGTTTAACAACAGGGATCTTTTTAATAACTGGTTTTGTGATTGGTATGTTATTTATTTTCTGTACGGGTAGATTAAGTTTTGATACAGTTTTTGCTCCAAGAACTGTTGTCTGTTGAGGTAATACACTTAATATCTGAGATATTATATTTTTATAATACGCTCCTCCATTTGTTCTTGCTTGCATAATATTACTCCAGGCACCTACTCCACAATTATTTTGGGCGAAAACTTTGAAATACACAGTAGAATTACTTGGTAAGGAATTTATTGTA
>DASZYA010000022.1:0-2738 GCA_035545675.1 Patescibacteria group bacterium | reverse complement strand
AGTAGCACAATAAAAAACCTAGTTCCAATATTTCCATTCTTTGTATTTGTTTTCTAATGCAAGTTTTGTAACATTTATGGGTTTTGCACCCGTTAGATTAGAAAATGCATCATCCAAAATTTGAGATGCCCAAAGATCACGTTCTAAAATCCCCGGAGCACCTAAAACTATAGATATAACTTTTTTTCCATCTCTTTCTGAAACAACAATAGTTGTTTTACCAGCTTCGTCAGTATTACCAATTTTTACTCCAACCGTATTTGGATATACTCCAATCAATCCATTCCAGTTATATAAGTCAAATTGTTTGTGATTATCATTTGCTGGCAAAAACTCATAATCTTTCTTCACGATAGAAGCAATTAGAGGGTAGTTAGCCAAAGCATAGTGTGTAAGAGTGGCTAAATCTCGTACGGTGCTGTAGTTATATTTAGAATCAAAGCCCTGAGGATTTTGAAAATGTGAATTATTAAGACCCAAAAACTTTGCTTTTTCATTCATAGCCTCAACAAAAACATCTTTATTATACTTTTCATTTATTCCGTCTTTAATTGTTTCTGCTGCATCGTTCGCAGAAGTTAAGAGCATAGCATTCATAAGTTCCTCTAGTGTCATTTTCTGCCCCGGAACTACACCAATTTTTGTAGGGATCATTTTGGAATCATGACTATTTATGGTAATTAAATAATCCTTGTCCGCCAAATCCAACGCAACAACAGCGGTCATTATTTTAGTGACTGATGCAATGGGAAGAGTATTATCCAAATTTTTTTCCTCAATTACATTTCCTGTATCAAAATCTATTGCCCCATATGCTTTCGCACTCTCATAGTCTCGTGCCCCATATGCTTTAGGAATTATGCTCGTTTTCTTCTTTACATTAAAGTTATTTCTTATTTTCTCTAGTCGCGGTAAAACAACCTCATCTACGCTTCTCACTTGAGTCTCAACTATTGGGCGAATGATTTCCGCAGGATGAAAATTTACCAACTGAAAAAATACCATTAAAAAAGCGCCGCTAAAACCTAGACAAAAAGAAACAAGACCAGATTTTCTAATTTTTAATGCTTTAATATCTTCCATTTATTAATTTGCTTTGGCCAACTCAACTCCAAACTCATCGCTCAAAAGAGACCATAATTCATTCTTACCGGAGTCAAATCCCAAAGCCCAAATTCCAACACCCCCCAATTTTTTGTCTTTAGCAAAGTCATACTTAATTTTTAGTGACTTGGAGTCATCTAAAAATATCATTCTCCAAATACCATCTTCTTGGTATGCCATCCAACTCACCTTACCAATATCATCCCAACCTGTTTTTTCTGCTTTTATAGTATCTATTGCGCTTTCATAAGTTTGCGCATTTGCAGTTGGCAAGAATTGAGCAAGATATCTTTTTCTGTTGTACCAATAGTAATATGAATAACCTTGGTATTTTGCTGCTTTTATCTCTGGTTGACTAACTGGATAGTTATATCCGTACCAAGGAAGACCTAAAATCAATTTATTGGCTGGCATCTTAGCCAAAAAATCATCAACTGCTGTTGATATGTCGTACCAATATTTACCTTCTTTATAACCATACAGAGGAGCAGTGGGAATAGCATTAGATGATCCAGAAGTTGCAAAGTCGTATGCCATCATAAATATAGAGTCAGAGTTCTTGGATAAAGACGTGATATCGTAAAGCTTTGGCATCTTAGCACTTGTTGCATATACGGAAACTGATAAATTTGAATTGCTAATACTTTT
The DNA here is from genome assembly GCA_035545675.1 of Patescibacteria group bacterium. Classification (GTDB taxonomy): domain Bacteria; phylum Patescibacteriota; class Microgenomatia; order Levybacterales; family GWA1-39-11; genus GWA1-39-11. The sequence goes on along the minus strand of DASZYA010000022.1, from coordinate 986 downwards.
GTGGAGTGAGGCTTCCAAACTTCCAACGAATTTTGTAAATTTGGCTCTATATTCATCTCCGGGATCTCCAACATATTCAAAATCAACATTTATACCATCTATATTTCTATCTTTTACCAACTTAACGGAGTTCTTAATCGCCAAACGCTGTGCATTACTATCATCCAAAAATTCCATTATTGAATCGTTATCCATTTGAGTCAAAGTTAATACAACTCGAGTTCCATATGAATGAGCCTTGTTGAAAAGGGTAGTCGCATCTTCACTTTCAAACTTCTGATAACCAACATTTGTTTTATCAAGTGTTCCATCTGGGTTCACAGGCACACCAAAGTATGCAAGAGTAGTTAATACATTAAAATCTACATTCTCCAGCTTACCTATCGTCCAATAAGGAGCGAATCCAAACACTTCATATTGGCTTTTCTTTTGAGGCGCTTCTGCTGTTTTTTTTGCTCCCAATGGAGAAATCATCTTTACATCTAGAAAAGATAATCCAAAAATTACAGAGAGAACTATACAAGCTGAGATGGTTAGAAGCCAGCGAGAAATCCTATCATTCTTAATGGCATTTAAATTGGAGAGAATTTTTGTCATTTATTACAAGAAGTTAAATCTACCATGTGAAAAATTCTCCGTCAAGCAAAATAAAAACAAAAATTCAAGCTGAATAGTGTAAGAGTGATGTAAGGACTTTTTCTATTTAGATTGAGTATATGGGAAGAAGCGCGTAAGAATAATTTAATTTATACCATGTAAAAAAATTGATCTCAAGCAAAATTACATTTTTATGCCTGCTATTTACTAGAAGCTCCAAATTTAGTATCATATTGTGCATGCCAAGATAGCCTAGGTGGTCATGGCGCGTGTCTGAAGAACACGTCATCCGGGTTCGACTCCTGGTCTTGGCACATCTGAATACTTACTTTATATATATAGTTGAGGCAACAGATGGCTCACTTTATACGGGCTATACGGTTGACAGT
>DASZYA010000021.1:0-10255 GCA_035545675.1 Patescibacteria group bacterium | reverse complement strand
GATAATACGGTTATGATTACCTGAACATCTTTCTTGAGTTCCTTAGGGAAAAGTGGTCTGATTGAGCGATCAATCATACGAGCTGTCAAAATAGCTTCATCACTTGGTCTTCCTTCACGCTTCACCCAACGGCTTCCTTTTATTCTTCCACCAGCATAAAGTCTTTCTACGTATTCAACTGAAAGTGGGAAATAGGAGAGTTTTGTATCTTCTCCACTCATAACAACGGTTGCAATAACCATTGTGTCACCCATTCTTCCTACAACAGCAGCGCTAGCTTGACCAGCTAAAACGCCCGTCTCAAGAGTTAGGGTTGTTCCATTAATTTGGAGTGATTTTGTTGATTTTTTCATTTAATTCTTCTGTTCTTCTTCGTTCTTTGTATTAAAGGGAGGAAAATTAATATATTTTTATTATACAGTCATTCCTACTTCTTTACCAATGGCTTGTCCACGACTTACATCCATACGTGCAAGAAAATTAAAAAGCCTTCTTCTCTTTGATAACATATTTAAAAGTCCACGTCTAGAGTGAGAGTCTTTTGGATGAATTTTAAGGTGATCTGTAAGCTTTTGAATTTGTGCTGTTAAAAGAGCTATTTGAACCTCAGGTGAACCTGTGTCGCCTTTTACTGTTGCGTATTTTTCAATGATTGCTTGCTTATCTAAAGTTGCTAATGACATATTAAATTTATTGATTATTTGTGTATTTTAACAGATTTGAACTCAGAATTCAATTGCCATTGAATTTCCTTTAACTAGGAACCAAAAACTAATAACTAATTACCCTTCTTACTTCCCTTGAAGACTTTTGGAAGAAACCAATCATCTGGAATTTCCTCTGGCATTGACCCTTCAACAAATGGATTTGATACCTCATCCATAGAATCTTTGTATCCTGTTTCTTTTGGAGTATTTTGAGCATTACTTGGTATATTTGGCCAATTTTGAGGCATAGTATTAGGAATTGGTGGCATTTGAGGCTGTCTTTGTGGACGTGGTTGCTGTTGATTATTATTTGGTCTTACGTGTTGTGGCTGTGGTCTTGGACCAGGCTGATTATTTCTCGCTGGTCTTTGATCATGTGGTCTTTGTGGACGTGGTTGCTGTGACGCATTATCTCTATTGTCTCTTAGAAATAGCTCTTCTCTTGGGAAGTTATTATCTCTTCTTGGCTGAGGTGCGATTGGTCTTGGGCGTTCAATTTGTACTTCCTTTCTTCTTGCTCCATTTTGAAGAAGAAATCCTGCTGCCTCAAAAGCTAAAGCACTTGTATTAGGTGCTGAAAAATTTGCAGTTTCAGACATTATTCCATCTAATAGATTTTGAAAAGCATCCGTGTCTGGCATGTATCCAAGTTCCATAATAAGAACCGCAACAACCTCTGATAAAGATGAAAAAACTGGACTAATGAGAGGAATATCACCCATAAGACTATTAAGAGGATTTTTATCAATATGAATTGCCTGAACTTGGTTGATGTCTGCAAGTCCTACTAATTCCTGTTCATCTGTTACTCCAACCGTAATAATAAGTGAAGGACTTGAACCTTTTCTTATATAGTCAACATCATCTTCATTGAAAGTAATACCATTTTCTTCTGCAAACAAATTAACATTAAGCCTGTCTTTCTCTATATTGTAAGAAACTTTTTCAATTTCTCCTTCACGATATGGAACAGAAATTGTAAGCGTTTTAACAACACCATCAAAAGACTTTGCGATTTTATTTACGCCAAAAAGATTTGATACTTCTACGAGTGGATCTTTTTTTGAAATTATCTGAACATTTCTTCCTTCATTTTTGAGGATTAAATATAAAGCGAGGGATGCTGCTACTATATCAAGCGTTTGGTTTTCTCCAACAATTATTCCAATACTTGTTGCCGCATCAATCAATGCTCTTATCTGTTCTTTTTCTCTTTTAATAATAGAATCGTTCATGTTGAACTAGCTTGTAGCTTATAGGTTTTAGCTTTTAGGAGTGGGCAAAAAATTCCTAATTTGAGGCTAAATCTTTAGCTTTTTTTGCTATAGGCTATTATAACATCTTGTGGTGCAAAGTCAATGTCGCGGGAAAGCATTAATCCACATTCAGTGTTTTTCTCCACTATTTTAACGTCATTTTTACCATGTCTAATAGATGTAATTTCTGCTGCTCCAAGCTCTTTTTCGCCTCTAAATACCTTGATTCTGTCTCCAACTGCCAACCTTCCTTCGGTTACTTTTAGACCAATAATTGTACCGGTTGTTCCCAAGAATGAAGCTAAAATTTGTCCCTTTCCAATACTTCTTTCTTCTTCTCCGGTCTTAACAGCAGTGAGCAACATACCTATCTCATCAAGCATCTGATAGATAATTTCATAAGACTTAAAGAAAACCTTTTCTGAATCTGCTAACTGCTTTGCTTCACGGGTTGCATCAACGTTAAAACCAAGAACCAAAGCTTTAAAATCATGAGCAAGCAATATATCAGCAACGCTTATTTCTCCTTGGCCTTCAAGAATTACCTTAATTTCTTCTGGCAAGGCTTCTTTAATAGCCTCCATTTCTGCTGTTGTTTCTGTTTTCAGAACTATTGGAATAATATTTGAGGTATCTTCTCTTAAAAAGGCCATCATATCCTGTGGAGTTTGAACGACTGGGGCAATAACCGGCGCAACAATTGGCTCAACTTCTCTGTCATAAATTACACTTCCGGCAGGTAAAGCTTCTGAAAATCCTAATATCTCTACCGCTTCCCCTACCTTAGCGCTTGGTACATTTTTACCAATAGTATTAACTATTGCTCTTATTTTTCCTACTTCTTTACCATGAGTATATAGCTTTGAAGCTATTTTTATCTCTCCGCTCTTAACAACTAATGTTGATACGACCCCACGACGTTTATCTTGCTTTGCATCTATTACAACTCCCATGAATGGATCAAGATCACTCTTTTTAATACCCGATAAATCATAAACAAGAACTATTAGATCAAGTAATTCTTTTACATTTTCACCGGTTTTACTAGAAACCCCAATAAAAGGCGTATCCCCACCTAGTCCTTCTAATAAAATTCCTTCTTTTATAACTTGCTGTTTTGCTTTCTCAATCTGAGCACCTGGTAGATCAATTTTAGTAAAAACTACAATAAATGGTATTTTTGCTTCCAAAATTTTACCAATAGATTCACGGGTCTGAGGCATTATTCCATCATCTGCTGCAACAATCAGAAGGGCGATATCTGCTGCATTAACACCTTGTGAGCGCATATTTGCAAAAGCTTCATGTCCTGGGGTATCAATGAAGGTTACTCTCCTCTTTTTCCCTTCATGAGTGATTTCTATTTCTGATGCTCCAATTTTTTGAGTGATTCCACCTTTCTCGCGGGCTGCAACTGAACTTTCGCGGATTTTATCAAGAAGTGAGGTTTTACCGTGGTCAACGTGTCCTAGAACAGATACGACTGGCGCAAAGTTTGATATTGGATCTTGGGTGTTGGTTTTTTGGCTATCCATAGCTTATTAATTTGAGAATCCTGGCTTCCAATTGAAAATTGCAAATTAAAAATTGAAAATTTATCTATGCTTCCCATAGCTTATTCAGTTTTTGTTTCGGATTTATCCTCAACCTGATCTTCAGCAACAGGATTTGTTTCCTCAGCGGAACTTGATTCAGCTTCGCTTGCTTCTACTGTCTCACTTGTTTCCTCTTCCTTTGGTGCTTCAGTTTCTACTTCTTCTACAACTGTTTCATTTACGGCTTCTACTTTTGGCTCTTCACTTTTTGGTTCTTCTGCTGGCTTTTCATCCTTTACTTCTTCTGTTGCAACGCTCATTGAATCATCGCCTTCTACCTCTATATTATATTCTGTTAACTTTGAAGCAAGTCTAACATTTTGGCCTTCACGACCAATAATTAAAGGTAATTCTTCTTGTGGTGCAGAAACCTTAGCGCTCTTTGCTTTCTCATCTATTTCCACTCTTAGATTCTTAGCTGGACTTAGTGCATTTGTAATAAAACGCTCTGGATCTGGATTCCATTGAATTACATCAATCTTTTCAAGGCCATCTAGTGCATCGATAACAGCTTGAATTCTTACTCCCTTTTGTCCAACACATGACCCTACTGGATCAATACCAGAAACTTCTGAATAAACTGCTATTTTTGCTCTGTTTCCAGGCTCTCTAACTACTCTTTTAACGATAACTGAACCTGAATTTACTTCTGGAACCTCTCTTTTAAGAAGACCTTCAATTAGACCTGGGTTTGCACGGGAAACCATAATTTCTTTTTTCTCTTCATCGATTCCTTTTATGTAAACAGGCATCTTCTTATTGAGGAAATATTGTTCGTTTGGAATCTTGTCTCCTGGCTCAATAATAGCTTCTGCTTTTCCTATATCAACTATTATATTTGGACCTACAAAACGTAGAATCATACCATTTACTACTGTTCCAACACGCTTAATGTACTCCTCTATTATTGCGTCTTTTTCTTTTTCGCGGATTTTTTGGAGCAAAACTTGCTTTGCGGTTTGTGCTGCGATTCTTCCAAATCCTGGAGGTGTAACATCTTTTCCTTCTTTTAGAATTCTAGTTTCTCCTGTGTTCTCATTGAGGTCAACTGAGTATAGCTCGACTTCCTCTTCCTCCATAGGATTATCCTTGCGGTAAGCAGCCAAAATTGCACCCTTCATTGTGTCCAAAACTACAGAAGGATCAACTCCACGCTCGGAGGCTATTTGATTTAATGCTAGTGCGAATTCGCTTCTTTGTACAACTGCCATATTTTAGTTATTGGATCCTAGTTCTTAGGTCCCTGGGTTTAAGTATAAAAAAAGGTGGGTCACGCCACCTATTCATACTCAAATCTTGATTCATTGTACCAGACCAAGCAAGGCTAGTCAAGGCAAGATAACCTAAAAAATAAAACCAAAAACTTAAAATTGAGCATAATTTTTGTCCTATAATATTTGATTTTTAACATTCTTTTGCTATAATCCACTCTATTGTGTCAAATGGGCAAATCGTGGCTAAATCAGTCTAATAGCTAGACTTAAAAGGCCACTTTTTTCCTTCTTGATACTATTTTTTTCTTGCACTTTGATAATTTGCGGATTTTAAATAACACAATATGTGGTGTCTCTTTACATCTCTTAGCTTAATTTTAATTCTTAATTTATAATTTTTGAGTTATGACTTTTAAGTTTTGAGTTTAATGAGAGGTGTTTTGTGACACCACATATTGGAAGGATTTTAGACCGAAAGGAAACGGAAATGGCAACTTACACGGAAAGCGCACGGGAGAAGCAGATGAGAGAAGCAGAAGAGTCACACGGCTCAACAAATAAGATATGGACGGATTCAATTCGGCCCATAATCTTCTCCATCATTGCCCTAGGCATACTTCTGGTCACAGCTCACTCTGGAGGTTCAGTATTCTACTTCTTGGCAAAGATTCTTGTCCTGGTAGTAGCTATCTGTTGTATTGGTGGATTCATAATTGGCCTTCTGGAAAGAAAAAAGGCAAATCATGTACCCGCCCCTCCCAAGAAAAAAAGGGAGATAAAACAACCTAGGTTTTGGTTTGACATAAGCGATGAGTTAGCAAAGAACATTGCGTTCGCTGCTCTCAGCGCAATCGCCATCATCTACGTTCTGATTAAGTTTGGGTCAGCCTAAAAACTGACACCGTTCAGCTCACTCGTCTTTTGACGACTGAGTAGGGAGTCTCATGAACAACATTTGGGAAGGCTTCAAGGATGGAGCTCACGTCTGGCTAACTCTTGCTATGCATGTAGTAGGACACTGGCAAGCTCGTGATACCATCAACGTGAACCAAACCAATGACATGTACAGCTTGGGCTTTGCCCTGGGGATTGCTATCGCACTCCTGGCTGTTCTAATCGTCCTTCGTTTAGTTCTCAAGCTCTTCAGTAGCTTTGTCGTAGTCATGCCTAGGCGGCGCTACAACAAGCTAGTGAGAACACCTAACGATCGGAGTGGTCAACCCCACCTCACCGATAGATAACGGCTTACGAAGATGCCATACATCATCATCGTTATTGCCGTGGTTTTGATTGGGTTGGGATTATACTCATGGGCATACTCACCACAAGTAACCTGCGAGAAGTGCGGCAAGAAAGGAAACGAACGTCTGTTTGGAAACAGCAGATTTTGCCAAGAACACTATCTCGAGGAACAAAAGAGATGGGATGACCTTCCACTCGGATAACACCTAGCACGTGGTTCAGGGAGGAACTCAACAATGAGATACAACTTCTACATCCTGGTAGATGAGGACAAAGAGACAAGCGTCATCGGCGTCCTGAAGATGAGGATCGACAAAGATCTTCTTCGGCTCTCCAGGCCAGACGAAGAACCTCCTCTGCTCGTGTCTTTTGACACTAGCAGAACAGAAGAAGCCGTGCTAAGACTCGTGGAAGCGATTCCTGGAGTCACAGAGGTATTTCCCTACACGGAAGGCACCAAAAACCAGCCTAACGGGATCCTCGAAGCAGCGGCGCTCCATCGTGACAGTGGGTGACAACCTGCTTTAGCTAACCGGCCAGCACGTGATTCAGGAGTAAGTGCGATGAAAATTAAAAAAATCGCCTACTACGCTACGCTCGCGATAGGAATCGCCAGCTTCAGCGTAAGAGCCTACGATGACGGCAAGAGAGAAGCATTTAAGTCTGAGGAGGATAACCCCTTCACAGGCCGAGATGTCGTCTCCCTAGCCCAATTCCTAGCCTTGATCGCTATGGTGGTCAAGAAACCCAAGTTCACCGACTAACAACTAGCACGTAGTTCAGCCCCGTCAGATACAAGACGACGCGGCAGGAGAAAAAATGCTGCTTAACACGAACGACATCCAGAGCTTTATCATCGTCAAGCCCTTCCACCGCGAACTGCACGAATCATTAGCCCAACGGCTAAGCGGCATTGCGGGGGTTATGACGGTATACGTCCTGGCTCACACACAGCACCGGCTCATGATCATTGCGTCTACAGACTCCAACGAGCTGGTCCAAAGGATCAATGCAGACCCTGAGGTCGAAAATGCCACCCCTCTTCCGGTTCATGATTTCCACCTGAGCTCCACACCTTCCGGCAAAGGAAGTCTACTCGGCATGAGCGGTGACAGCTGGGAGAGCTAGCTCGATGGCGGAAATCAGCGGCGACGAACTACAACTGGCTGAGGAACTGGATCTAAGTCCGGAAGCTTTACCCGTCCTTCAAGGGCTGGTCAAGAACCTGGGCTTTAGCCTTTTCATGTTCCTGCGGGCAATACAAACCTGGGAGAACTTCAAACGCTCTCACGGCCATTTTGTCCATCCTGGTGCCTCACGCACCTGGCACGCAACTCAGGAAGACCGGCTCTAAGGAGACGACGATGCGTGAATCTATCGGCGAATCAACCAACGACCGAGATCGACGGAAGATAGCAAGGTCCACTCGTGGGATCCCACCCGTCTACACCGGTTCTGTCAGCCTCCTCTTCGTGAATGTCACGGAGGAAGACAGCGAACTGCGGCAGAGAATTCAATCGGCCATCAGAGACAGCAATGTGGCTGACAACGACAAGACTCGCAGTGCCTACGTCGAGAGCCCCATCCAAGGATTCCGTGTACAGATAACGCTAAGGGTTAACCAAGCCCCCAACGTCCTGTTCGGTAACCTTCGGGCTCCCCTAGGCGCATATCGTATAGACATTGATCTTGTCGAGAAAACTACGACTGCCCTAATCATCCGGGTCATCTAACAGCACGTGGTTCAGTCCTCCGCCTTTGGCGAGACGACAAGGAAATCAAACAATGGCAGGTCGTATGATTGGACCTAACGAAATCAGGATCATCGCAAGTGATGCCTGGACTCGAAGAGACGGCTCCGGTCGCCCCGGCTACTATTGGCGAGAACTCGCTGGCAGCAAGCTCGGCGACGCGATTAAGGTCCTGAAAGGTCTCAAGCTCATCGATGACAACGATAAGCTAGCTCTACCTGTATACATAACGGGACCCTACAGCCTGAACGGCACCATCGTCAAAAACGCCGAGCACTCAAAGATCATTCTCAAGCCAGGAGATGTCTTAAGGGGCTGACGATCCGTAAATCCGCAAACAAGATTATCCCAGTCTAATAAGACTGTACAAGGCAAGAAAACATTCGTTTAGAGGTAAACGATATCTAAGCGCCAAGCTTAGGAGCCCGAGGTACAATCACTAGAGATTGACTTAACAAGTGATGCTATATGCATACGTCACGCGTTTCGTTGATTTTGGTTGTGCCCCGGGTTTTTTCTTTGCCAAAAACACCTATTAACGAGTTAAAGTGTTAAAGAGTTAACGCGCTATAAAAAGAAAAATGAATAATAAACTCGTTAACTCAGGAACCCGTTAACTATAGGAGGAACAAACGAAGTGAATATACTCTTTCTTTAAAGCTTACTCCCTTTGTGAATAATTCATATACATATTCTCTCTTTTTGATAAGTCTAATAAGAAGATATGTTCCCATAAGTCCAAAGAATAAAAATGCAAGACTTGCATTATTTGCTGTATTATTCTGAGAAGCTACTTTTGTTGTAGTAGCTCCCAATACCTTTGGCTCCGGTGTTTTTGGAGTAGCATTATTTAATACCAGTCCATTTGGAAGCCCATCATCTACCAGAAAACTTGATGTTGCAGAAGCTGTCAAAGATGAATTTTGGGGTCCTGTTACTGCATCTGCTTCTGCTACCGCCGTGTATACTCCCTCCGGCGTATTAGGAGACAAGACTAATCCTGTTGAAACAGTTATCTTCTTACCAGGTTTAATTGCTCCTATATCAAATACTGTTCCCCCTACGCCTTGACCCTTACTATTAACAAGATATAAATAGAGCTTGCCTTCATAAACCTTTCCAGTTCCAATATTTTTAACATCCATAAAGAATGTAACCGTGTCTCCGGGTTTTACATGTGTTCCAACATTGTTTGTGTTTGTTACTAAAAGCTGACCACCATCCTCCCTTGTCTCATCGGCTATCTGAACACTATTATTGCTATCATGACTATTCTGAGCTGCTTCTGCTGCTGCGATGTGGCTTTTCCCTCCAATATTACCTGTGAGATTTCCAAAAATATTAATAAATCCAAAGAACCCAATAGAATTAATAAAGTTTGTATTAATAAAGTTTGTTAGGCTTATGGCACTAAATGCATTACCTGTTTTTATACTTCCATTTGTTGCACTATCTATATTGTTATCACCACTATTAGAAACTGACCCCAGATTGTTTACAACGTGCGCCTCATTATAAGAATTAACATCTCCTACACAACTTTGACATCCACTTCCTGCTCCAGAACTTGCGTAGTTAAACCAAAGATCACCAGGACCATATTGGCCAAAAATATTTCCAATTCCCAAGAAGTTTCCGTCCCACTTTCCAAAAACATTAATCTGAAGATTATAAAGAAGCATTCCAATAATATTCATATTAATAAGATTTGTAACATTTACTGCACTTTGCGAATCTCCTGTTGTTATTGCTGATGTAGAAGCTGCATTAATATCATTATTTCCACTGTTAGCAACAGATGTTATATTGTTATCAACGGTTGCGATATTTGTCTGACTTACAGACATTCCACAGCTACTACAGGCCTCAAGTGCCGAATACTCCGGTAAAATAATATTTCCTGTAAGATCTCCAAAAATATTTATTGTTACTATATGAATCTCTGATCCAATAACTGTAAAGTTAACTTGGTTTAGAAGAGACATAACAGAATATGAATTACCTGTATGAATGGTTGCTTCCATTGATCCTTTTACCGTGTTTTCTCCTGTGTTTGCAATTGAAACCATATTGTTATCTACATACGCATAATTATCTGTACTAGTTGCCATAACATTAACCGTTCCGCCGTTTGTATCCTGTTCAGAAGTGACTATATTTTGTGCAATAGTAAACGGATCAGACAAATCTAGATCTCCATTTTGATTTACAAATAAATTAACCGTGTGGTAAATAATCTTTGAATTAACATTGTTTGTATTAACATCATTTTCTCCAATAACAAGTGATGTTGCGTCTCCTGTTGTAATACTTGCTGATGACCCACTAGAAGTTGTAAGACCTGTACTAGATATATTATTTGAATTATTAGTGGGTGTTGCGGAAGGAGTTGCTATAGCCCCAGCCTGAGAAGCAGTATTATTCCCAGTATCTGCGACACTATCTACATCATTGTCAACTTTTCCTATATTCGTTTGATTTTGACTACTT
>DASZYA010000020.1:0-36584 GCA_035545675.1 Patescibacteria group bacterium | reverse complement strand
ATAAGCGTAGATTTTAACAGAGTATGCCTGTATTTAATAGTATTCTGATATAGTATTAATGTATGCTCATTAAAGAGAGAAGGCGTATTTTTATTCTCATTTCTGCATTAATTCTACTTGTTTTTGTAGTTTTATTTGGTTTATCTATGTCTTTAAGCAAAGACAATATTATGCTGGAGCCTATTGACGTGGTTTATTTGATCGATAATAACAGATCAAGAGAACTGTCTATCTTACTGCATGTAGTTGGCCCTCAGGCAGTAGTCAATAAATTAGAAAAGCAATATCTCAATCATCCCAATTTCGATTGTCATGCTAAAGCATACAGTCTAGGATATGTATCATACAGATTTCTGGGAAAAAATGGTCTCAAAAATTTCATCACGACATGTAATTCTGGCTTTATGCATGGCTTAATAGCTTCATATGTGATAAGTCAGAAGATAAACACAGTAGAATTTTATAGTTCTTTATGTGATGAATATAAGACTAGATTTGAAGTATTAGAATGTTACCATGGATTGGGAAATGGCTTCATGACAATTACGGATAATAGGTTTCCAAAAGCTATTGGTTTGTGCCAGCAGTTCAAAGATTATTCGGATAAGATGACCTGCTATTATGGGGTATTTATGGAGTCGTACAGCTTGCTTTATGGTAATTCATTAAATTTGAATCGCAGAGATGCAGTAAGAAAGAACCCTAAAATTATTTGTGGATCACTTGGTGAAAATAAAAACGCACAAAAAGCTTGTTATGCTGTTTTTTATCCTCCGGCAATGTTTTATTATCACAAAAAGCAAGATCCAGTTAAGTTAATTAGTGATTGCGTTGGGGTGGATATTATTTATAGAGATAGTTGTTCGCAGGGTATAGGAATATATACGGCAATTCTAAAGAAATTTGATCCGGCGGGGGTTATCTCGGTTTGTATGATGATTAGTGATAAAAATGAGGCTTTATCATGTCTTCACGGTGCCCAGGCCTCAATAGTTGATTTTTGGGGAGAAAACTTGAGCAATCATGGGAATGTTTTTTGTAATTCGGTTCCAGAAGAATACAAAAAAGATTGTCTAAATTCTTTGAACAACAGGATTAAATTGTTTTCTAAAATGTAATATCTTTACATTGTTTATATGATGTTATAGTATCTTGGTATATGGGTGAAGAAGAGAGTGGAGAGATTAAGTCTCAGTCAGAGGATTTAAAAGACAAAGGAGTTAAGGATCTCGGAAGAAGAAGATTTCTTGGTTTACTTGGAAGAACCGCAAAAGGCCTTGGCGCAGCTGCTGCAGTGGGGGTTCTTGGTGGAGCATTTTATGAATCAATGCAGCCTAGAAATGTTCAGGGAAATCCAAGCGTCGAGTCTCATGAACTTAAGTTGGGTGAAGTTATTTCATCTAGGGAAATAATTTCGGGTGGTGAGAGTAGCTTTATAGATCCGGTAACCGAAGTAATTACAGATAAGTCTAGATTCGATGAAGTTATAGCGAGTATAGCCGCAAAGAATTTAAATAAGGCAACAGAACTTTCTGCCAAGACTTTTGATCCTAAAACACAGGTTGCGCTTTTATATGCTTTAGGTGAAAAACAAGGTGCATACGGTGAATATACGGCGGCTATTAAGGATGCAAAATTAGGTAGTGATGCAAATGGAAAACACCAAATTGAGATAGACTTAGAGTATTCCGTTCCATTTGCTTCCCCTGATGGTCATATCCAAACTGTTCCTCCTCCGCCTGCGAATGTAACAATAGAAGACCCAAATAACAATAGAATTTCAAGTCCTTTTGATTTTAGAGTTATACCAAAAGTAGTCGATCGAACAGGTAAGCCTTTACCAATTATATTTAATGATCCCGTCCCACAAGTTGCTACCGCTGCTAAGTTCTAGTGGTTTTTATTGATAAGCTAAGAATTTAAGAGGTTGTAATTCACCATTTTGACCAAGTCTATAGCCAGGCTCATATCTAACATCGTCATTAAGTCCTAGTGTCCAACTTGCTTCTTTACCATTCTCAGCCACACGTGGGAATCTCACGAGCATAACGGGAGATTCATTTCTAGAAGGAAATAGGTCGCGGGAATAATGATTTATAAAGGTTTCGGTTCGTTGTATCTGAACTTCAATTCTTCCATCTGGTTGTGCTGTTGCCTTGAAGCCATCTATTTTATCGTTAACTAAGTAATTATCGTTTCCTAAGGCTGCTAATACTACTACTTCTGTCTTTGGATCAAAGCTATAGTCAAGTCCAAGCTGGGTAGTTTGGTCAGTTATTTTCTTTAATGCTTCTTGAAGCTCTGCATCTGTTTGAATTACCTTAAAAATTCTACTTTGAAAAGTACTTGAATCTGTTTGGACAATAGATCCTTTAATTGGATCAATATTTTGTCCAGCCTTAACTTCAGGAATGATTGATCTACCTGAATCAAGAGTGCTGACATTAGAAATATCTATAGTATGGGTAGAGGGGTGAGGTAGAACGTACCTATCGATCGCAGCTCCTGTTCCTGTTGCCAAAACAAGGCCAACAGCCGCAGCTCCAGCAACTTCCGGACTGATATGAGGTATTTTAAAACCGTGATTGCCTGTTTCTTGATGAATGGCCATATCCTATATTTATATATTATACCACCACAATGCAATAGTAGTACAAATCTAGGACAAAGACAAGTAAGAACTATAAGTTGATCAGTAAATTTCGGGGTTAAGTTTTTAAAATATAGCCTATTTATCTTTAAGGTGTTGGGAAATTAACACAAGAGTAAGTGCTAGGATTTTAACATCGGTTTTAATAGATTTTTTTTTAATATAATCTAGATCTTGCTCCATCCACTCGTTAAAAGATATCTTGTGGGCTCCATTTGACACAGAAACAGAGGTCATTCCGGGAAGTACAGAGAAGCGTTTTTCATACTTCTTGGGAATTCTTATAGCTTCATCTATTGGGAAGGGCCTTGGTCCTACCAGGGTCATTTCTCCTTTAAGAATATTTATGAATTGTGGTGTTTCGTCTATGCCGCTTTTTGATAATAAGCCTCCAATTATAGTAAATCTTGGATCATTTTTTATTTTAAATATTGGCCCATCCGCCTCGTTCTGTTCTATATATTTTTTTTTGAGTTTCTCTGCGTTATATACCATTGTGCGGATCTTATACATAATAAAAGGTTTTTTATTTTTTCCAGCTCGAATTTGTTTAAAGATGAATGGACCCCTCGAAGTTGTCTTGACAAGAATGAAAAGAAAAACCCAAATAGGTAAGCAGATGACAATTAAAATAAGTGTTATAAATCTTTCTATTAGACACATAAATCCTTCGTAATCATAGCATATGATAGTTTTATTTAAAGGCTAAATTGGGCAGATTAGTGACCAGAGGTCTAATCACCTTTAAAGGTATATTATAATTACTTAGTTCAATAATGAAATTTAAAAATCTTCAGATAATACTGTCTTCCAATTTCTTTATTACCATAAGCGATGAAGCGTTACTTATAAAGAAAATCGAGCGCTTCATAAGTCTAATTAAGCGGGAAAAAGCATTTGTAGTTTATTATGTTTACTTGGGAACATTAGTTCATTTTTATAGTGATGAATATTTTCTTAAATCATTCAGTTTCGCAACTGAAGTATATCTAGATGGTGTTTTTACAGGTTGGATAATCCAGTTAATAACTGGAAAAAAATATTCCACTTTATGTACACAGTTTTTTCTTCCAAAAATACTTTCTTATTGTGATAATGGGGAGAAGAATGTATTTTTGCTTGGATCAGATGATAAGACCATTAGAAAAGCAATTAAAAAACTTAAGGATGATTATAAAAATATCAGCGTAGATGGTCATGGTGGGTATTTTAAGGATGATGAGACAATTATTAATAAGATAAATTCACACGATACAGATTTGTTGGTTGTTGGGATGGGTCTATCAACGCAAGAAAAATGGGTATATGCAAACGCAGAAAAGCTTAAGACCCACCCAGTAATTATATGTGTTGGTAATTATGTGGATTTTATGGGGGGGAAAGTAGATTTGCCTCCAAATTTTTTTAGAAAATATAATTTACGATGGTTGTATAGGATATTTGTTGAACCTAGGGTGATTAAACGTTATCTTGGTGGGGTTGTAGTAGTGGCTCTCTTGATTATTTGTTACATTTTTGAAAAGAAACGCCTCTAGAACTTATTTATTTTGAGAATTATTTATGCTAATATAGGTGCCAATGATTAGGCCTAAGAATATTATATTGATAGTTGTAGATACGTTAAGAGCAAAAAATCTAGGCATATATTCAAATACTTCAGATACTCCTAATATTAATGATCTTGCTAAGCAGAGTGTTGTTTTTGATAATGCCTTTGCTTCCATAACTTGTACCGATCCATCTATTACTTCAATAATGTCTGGACGTTATCCTTTGGCAATAGGTTTGGTTAATCATGCCACAAACGTATCGGAAGAGGAGATGAAAAATGTTGAAAAAACTCAACTACTTTCTCAAGTACTTAAGAAAAACAAATATAAAACTCTCGCAATAGACTGGATGGATAGATGGCACATTAATGGGTACGATTATTATTCGGGAAGAGTATTATCAAAAAATGTCGATTCCAGATATCCAATCTCTGAAAGACTGCCGTTCCCTTTGTATTTAAGGATTATAGACAAGGTTAGTCTTAAGTATCTTAATAGAGAATTTTTTATAAGGGGATATTATGCGCTTTCTTCATCTCCAAATATTCCTTATGATCCTGCAGATACTATCATTGATCATGGAATAAAGTTACTTTCCAAAAATAAAGATAAGAAAAACTTCCTCTATATGCATTTATGGGATGCCCATGCGCCACACATAAGACCAAGAGGTTTTAAGTCTTATTTAATGGATAATATGGAAGATACATATAGAGCGGAGGTTAAATTTGTTGATGAGCAAATTGGGAGACTTGTTGAATACCTTAAAAAAACAAAACAATTTGAGAATACTTTGCTTGTTATAACAGCAGACCATGGGGAGAGTTTTAATAATCATGATGTTCCATTCAATCACGAAAATCTATATAACGATGTTGTTAATGTTCCTCTTATTATTTCTTATAAAAAATTTGCAGGTAGAAGAGTTAGCCAATTAGTCAAGCACGTGGATATATTTCCTACGATTCTTGATATAAGTGGGGTTCAGTTTGACAAAAAACGAATAGATGGTTCCTCTTTAGTTTCACTGATGCAAGGTAAAAAAACCAGTAAAAATAAGTATGTATACTTTGAGGACATAGTTTATAGGAAGGTTGATTTAATGAAGCCATTAAGAAGAAGGGGAATATATGATGGACGATATAAATATATACAAACAATTTCCGGTAAAAAGGTAGAGTTATATAGGATCACCCCAAGAGAAGATCTAAGGATCACGAAAGAAGAGTTATTTGACTTAAAAAAGGATCCTAAAGAGAAGACGAGTATATCAACTCATAATCCAAGGAAGGTAGCTGAGTTAAAAGCAAGACTAGAGGAGAAAACATATCAATTAAATATGAAGAGACTTGAAGTTCTTAATCCAGCTTTATGTAAAAAAGTTAAACATGCTGTATCGATCATACGGCAGGGTAGTAAGAGGTATAAGAATCAAAATATAGCAGTAGCATGGACAGGGGGTAAGGATTCAACTGTCTTGCTGCATTTAATAAAATTAGCCTTTAATGGTCAAATTCCTGTGACAGCAATATTTAATGACTCTACTATGGAGTTTGACCAAATATACCAGTTTATAGATGAAATTAAAAAAATATGGAAATTGAAGCTAATTACTATTAAGCACTCAAAGAAGGAGTTAGCTGAATTTTACTCCACAAATAGCATTGAGCGTAAAAAGGAACTATCTCGTGTTATGAAGATAACGGCCATAAATGCAGTATTAAAAAAGTATAAGTTTAAGGCGTTGATAGCCGGAATTAGATGGGATGAGCATGTTGCAAGATCTAAGGAGAAATTTTTCTCTAAGAGATCAAATCACGTAAGGATTCACCCGATCTTATCATTTACAGAAGCAGATATTTGGGATTATATTCATTTTTTTGGGGTTCCATATGTAAATTTGTATAGTAAAGGTTACCGTTCTTTAGGTGAGAAGCCTTTTACAACCCCTGCTAAGCCAGGAGAAGGAGAAAGGTCTGGTAGAGATCATGATAAAGAGCAGGTAATGAAGAGGCTAAGAAGTCTTGGATATTGGTAATTTTTTTTGGTGAGTAATATTTACAAGTAGTCCCATAATCAAAAATAGGAATAATCCAATTCTATCTCCTAAAGGCTTTGGTTCCCAAAGGCCGTTAAAAAGGAATATCAATATGGAACATATTATTGCAACCCCCATTACTTTTTGGTTCATTTTAATCTTTTCAAAATTAACATAAAATCCTTTTATTATACTGACTATAAAAAGTAGAAACAGAAATAATCCCACTATCCCAATTTCTGTTGCCACTAGAAAGTAAAATTCGTGAACTGTCGGTAGGTATCGTGTGGAAATCTGAGTTGATGTAACGTCAAAATTTGCCAAATATGCAGCAGAAGCTCCGCCACCTATCCCGAGGGGATTTTGTTGTAAAACAAATTTAGCCTGGCTAAGTAGGCTGACTCTTGTAGCAAGACTTGCATCGTCTGTCGAAAAGTAAAAAAATCTGCTAAAAATAAATGGGTTTAGTATTAAAAAGAGTATAACCGAGACAGAAAATAGAAGGCCAATTTTGAGGTCATCCGTTACTTTAGATAGTATTTCCTTACTTATTTTTCTAAAGAGTAAAAGGGAAATAAAAACAGAGAATATAAAAGTTATCAATCCCCAGCGAGAAAAAGTCATCAGAATAGTAGCGGTGATCATCGGAGTAATAATTAGATAAATGATTTTTGCCTTATAAGGCCTCATAATAATGAGGGCAAAGACGAAGGGAATTAAGAGGGTTAAGTAGCCGCTTAGCATGTTTGGATGAGAAAGCGTTCCGACAACCCTAAAAATACTGGAACCAAACGTATAGTAATAAATTCTTTCGATGTCAATTCTGGATATACTTTCTATAATTGGTATACCAAGTAATCCTCCGTTTATAAATTGCATAAACGCAAGAACTATTTCATATAGCGTGTTGAGGATGAATGCAAGTAATATTAAATCTAGCGTTTTTTTCTTAAAATTAATTCTTGAAAACACAAAATAGACTGTTAGATCAAGTATTATTTTTAGTAACCATACAAAAGAGGAGGAGGGGTTAATACTCCACAATACTGATAGCTGAGATATTATTAAGAATGCGGCTAGTAAAAGTTCGTTTGAATAGATTTTAAATTTGTTCCTATTTTTTGCGAAGTTTAACATTACAGATATAAATAACAATATTAATAATAGATTTACGGGATATAACAGGCCGATATTATAATTACGTTGAGAAATGACATTGGTATTAAAATTGTTAGAGCCAAATTCCGTAATTTCTACGCCTGAGATTGGAGCAATTGGTGAAAATAGTATGAGTAGAAAAATCAACGTATTTTGAGAAAGCAGTTTATTAATAAACGATAACTTAAGAATTGATTTTCTTTCAAAGACTTTGACTAGTCGCAGTAGAGTATTTATTGGATAGTCGAGAAGATGGGAATTATATTCTTTTTTACCCTCCGGGATAAAGTTTGTTAATTTGCTAGTTAATATTTTATTCAATGTTTGTTATGTACCCGTTTACTAAGCTCGTTTTGCCTATATCGAGAGAGACTTGATTGCCAATAGTTAGGTTATTATACCCTTGGAAAACTAGTTCACCATTTACTTTTTGAGCTCTTACTCTTAGTTTTAGGGTTATGTCAGTTTTTGAATTATCATAGCTTGTTATTGATTGTCCATTAGAATCTGTATTTAAGACCTCGGCTGGAGTAGTATTTTTACCAATTACCTTGATTATGGTAAATCCATTTAGATCTTTTTTTGTATCTCCTATATTGACTCCATCAGCTAGCCATGGCCATCTGTTATATAGGACCAAAGTGATGGTTTTGTAAGTATATTCATAAGAATCATTTATGCTAGATATATAAGTCTGCATGGAAGCAGAGTTAAAAGTAAAATCAACTTGGGAGCCTACTCTAAGAGGTTGATTTTTATATTGGATGTTCCCATCGTTGGTATAGTCTGTAAGGATTTTAAGATGCAGTATGACAATTTTGCTAAATAGTGTATTTGTATTATTCGTAAGGGGAGAGTCTTGAATATCTATACTTTTAATTTCTGCAATCTTTTTCCCAGACGGTTCAGTTTCGATATCACCCACATGTAGCGAACTAGCCTGAAACACGCTACTATAGGCAATTGTATCTATATTAATCCAAGTGGTTTTGTGATGTATAAATTTTGAAAATATCAATACAGAGAGGATGATTACAAAAAGAATCAAATAGTCTAATAGTCCAAGTTTTCTAAGTGCTTTCGGTACAGCCATAGGAATAGCAAAATCCAATGTTAATCTTATGTCGTATAAAAGTCAATTGATTTAGTTGACAATTTGGTGTTGTTTTATATACCATGAACTTAATGGACTCACCGAAGAAGGGTTTTGCTGCATCAGTATTAATAGAAGTTGTTATTGCGTTAGTTTTGATAGTACTCATCTTTTTTACTTTGAATTATTTTGGAATAGTATCTGTCTCGAAAAAAATAAGCTTCTTGGCATTTTTACCCGTTCAGAGTAAAACAGTGCCTAGTGCCTTTGTTAACAAAAGCGAAACTAACGTGAAATCTTCAACAGTAAAGTCTGTCATTGATCCTGCTAATCCTTTAACAGTAGAAAATAAGGGGGCAGCCAGTTCTTATTCTCATATTTCTAGCAGTTCGGCTGAATTAAGTAGGGGTATAACGATTAACCTTCAGTTGTCCCTCAATAATGCTACGGCAGCGAGTGGAGTTATTTTTAATAATAGCTTGAAAGGGGACCAATACCGGGGTATCAGGATATTTAGAAATGCAGCAGCTAATAACTGGATGTTTGAATATAAGTGGGGTGATAAGTTGAGCTTAACTTTCTTATCGAAGTCAAATAGCGGTGAAGATTTTAGAAATTTTGTAATAAATATAAATAAAAACGGAGATAGTGTTACGGTTATGTTGCCTAGCATATCCAATATTGGTATAAAGCTCCCTGTATCGTTTTATGCTTCTGACAAGAACGTAATTAATGGGGTTATCCAAGTTGCTTCTAAATCGAAGGTTGAAATTTATTCTTTGTTTTATCAAATCTAGATTTAATATTTCCTCGATAAGCAAGTCCGATAAACATACAAAATAGTAGAAATATTGGATAAATTCTATACGTATAATCTGATTGAAAATTTATAAGAAGTGCTAAGGCAACAAAGAAATATGCGTCTTTATTTGATTTTAAGAACAGAATACTTATTATTATTAAAAACAGAAAGCCCGATATTAATCCATTTTCTACAAAAACATCAACAAATATATTGTGCGAAGTTTCTGTCCACCACTCAATAGAGCCCTTATATTTCTTCGAAGCATAAACGAAGTTTCCCGCACCAACTCCTAAGGGACTTTCTCTTAGTGAGGATATGCCTTGATATAAATATTGTTGTCTATTTCCAGAAGGATATTTTTGAGTTAAGTTATGATTTTTTGATAGATCATTATTTATGTTTTTAGTCATTAAGGGTTTAATACTGGTATTTGATACTAGGAATAGGAACCCAGAGCATAGAGTTATTATTAGTACTATTAATCCGAATACAGTGGTTGAGGTTTTAAAGTATTTTTCCTTAGCAAAATAAATAAACATCATTATTAGAGTTAAGGCTAGGCTGACATAAGCACTTCTTGAATAGGAAAAAATAAAATAAGGAGTTAAGAAAATTATTAAAAGATAGATTAAGATGGGTTTGTTGTGAATATATAATATTCGTGGTCCACCTTTCGTTATTAGAAAATAAAAGCACGTTACAAGACTAATTAGAAGAAAGTCCCCAAGATGATTGTGTGACCCAAAACTAGGAAAGACTAGTTGATAGCCTGATTGAGGTACGAGAATATTTAGGCTTTTCGTAAGGCTCGGCAATAGAGTAGAGTAAATTGCTAACATAACTGAAGCTGCTAGGACCATGGGGAGAAGGATTTTTGAAAGTGTTTGTTTGTTGTGATTTGCATAGGTAAACGCAAAAAACGCACCAAGGTAATAAATGGAATAACTTATTGAGTTTGGGATGTTAACAGATAAGCAATCAGATATTAGTGTAGATATTAAAAAAAATGAGACAAGAAGGATAAGTGTTGATGGCAGATTTATCTTCCTGATTGATATGGTACCAAAAAATATGAAAAGTAAGGCGATAAATATATTTATGTCGTTACTATTTGTTAGGCCTAGCGCATTCCATATAAAGCTGATCGTATATATCAAGAATATTATTAGGCTCATAGTGCTATGTATTATTTAATTGTGTTATCTAAAGTAGCAAGACAAAAATTTGTATATCTGTGGTCAAGACTATTACAGAACTGTTTAGCTTTGGTCTCGAATTTAGATGATGCCGATATTAAAGACATTACTATATCTTTATAACACGTAGTGTAGTTTGGTTCATAGTTTAAGAAAGGTTCACATAAAGATGCAAAATATTTCTTGTCAGCAGATTCATTTAAAACGAGTGTAAAGACAGCGTGGTGGTAGCAGTATATTGTATTTTCTTTGGTTGGGGCATGTTGGCATTCGCCATATACACGCTCGGGATTATTTGGAAATAAAGCATTGTATATGTGTGATATTTCTTGCCAGCATGAGTCTGCTTGTTTTCCACTATACTGTAAACACGTGTTCTCTTGCTGCATAGCAATAGCTTCGGTTCCCCATGGAATATGAGGAGTATTGCATTCCGAGTTCAAATTATCTCTCGTAAAGCTTTCCATAAAGGCACCCGCGTAGCACTCATGTTGTAAATTTATGGGAAGCTCATCGCATTCCGATATCGTTGTTTTTAAGCCTTCCTCAACACTTTGGTCGCACTGTTCTGACAATAAAATATGGCCCATTATATGTGCACATCCTTGATCTGAATTTGCTTTACTTATATTATTGATCTGTTCGCAGATGCCAGGAATATTTTTAGGATTAATTTCAAAGCTTTTATCATATCTACTTAATCCCTCTATGGATCCGTGTACGAAGCCATAGTTACATGCTGCGATATTAACCTTTTGCAGAAGCTTTCTCCAGTCTTTTGGATTTTTTTCAACAACAGCTGATGATATGTAGTGGGCTAGGATATGACAATCGCGAGTCTTTGGATCTTGATTTTCTATATCATTTAGTAAGAGTAGGGTGGAGTCTATTGTGTTTGTTTTAACGAAACTAGATAACTTTTCTCCATAGCAAGTTCTCCAGGTTTGTGTATTTTTGCATTTCGTGACAAATAGCTTAGTGTAATTCGTGTTATTATTTCCATCGTGATTCTCTTTATTTGGTTTTCCTATTATAAAAGTAGCTAGGATTATTGAGAAAACAAGCAAAAAGCAGTTCAAGGCTAAAATAAGCTTTTTCTTGGTTAGTCTTAGGTTGTTTTTTGGCACAATTACATTATACAAGTTTGGAAGAAGACGATTTAGATTGCATTAATTGTTTTAAGATTCTATGATAAAAGTAGCTAAAATGAAAAAAAATAAATACTTTATTTTTCTCTTAATTGTCCTCATATTCTTATTAAGGTTAGTTTCATCAGGCTATGTATACGCTCAATACGGAGGAGATGGTGGGGGAGTGCCGGGGGATGGGGGATATGATGCTTCTTATGGTGGTGGAGGAGGAGGACTTTGCGGAAATGGTATGTGTAATTCTGGTCAGGGAGAAAATAGTTCAAACTGTCCTCAGGACTGTGCTTCTTCTTGCGGAGATGGTATTTGTAATGGAGGAGAAACTAGTTTCACTTGTCCACAGGATTGTACTAGTGGATGTCAAAGTATCGGAACTAGTTGTGGATCTAATACTCAATGCTGCTCAGGATTTTGTAATGGGAGTACAGGCCTTTGTGCTTCGGCGGGTGGGGGTGGAAGTTCTGGTTCATATAATATATTCGGAACTGTTTTTATAGATACTAATGGAAATGGTGTTAAGGACAGTGGAGAGATAGGTTATAATGGCGCAACTGTAGGCGTTCAGTTTTATTCCAACACAACAACTACTAGTTCATCGGGTAATTATTCTTTTAATAATGTTTCGAATGGTAACTATAATATTTTATTAACTGTTCCTAATGATTATGCATTAACAACACCAAACCCTGTTGCTGTTTCAAACTCCTCACATGTTGCAAATTTTGGGATTCAGTTCACGGGGTACACAATATCTGGTAAGGTTTTTGTTGATACCAATAAAAATGGGGTGCAGGATTGTGTAGGCTCTTGTAATAATGGAGCGGGTGACGAACAGAATTACAATGGGGCAACTATTCAACGTGTGGGACCAGGACCTGATCCAAGTACGACGACTTCTGGTAGTGGTAGTAATGGGGGAAAATATAGTTTTACAGGTGTGAATGCGGGTACCTACAATATGACTCTCACGGTTCCTACAGGGTATACAGCCACTACGTCTAATCCAGCTCAAAGAACTGTTGGCCCAGATGCTACTGCCAATTTTGGTATAGTTCTTGCTCCAACTGCTACTCCTGCGCCTCCTACTTGTACGAATGTTACTGCTGGGTCATCAACTCTGGCTGCAGGTGGGTCAACTGTAATTTCAGCAAATGGTTGCGCGCCAAGTCCAACTTACAGCTGGCCAGCTCCAGTCACTGTACCAAGTGGTGGTAGCGCAGGATCAAATACGGGCGGTAGTAATCCAACAACTACGTATACAGCGCCAAATAATGTTTGTAGTAATACAACAGTTAGACAAGGCGTGACAGTATCAAACTCTGGAGGATCAAATTCTTATAGCACTGATCTGACAATTACTCCCAAAAACACTCTTAGTGGGTCAGTATTTGTTGATACAGCTGGTAACAACTGCGCTAGTGGGGCTACTGCTTATACAAGTGGTAGTACTATTACGGTATATACTGGAGGATCTTCTGATGGATCGGCAGTTACAAATGGAAGTGGAGCTTATTCACTAAACGACACAGTAGCATGTGGTCAAAAAACAGCAGTCATATCTGGAATAACCGGCTATCAAGTAAGAAGGGTTAAATTTGATGGAGGTTCTTGGACAACAAATAATCTTTCTTCTTATACTTATGGACCTTTTGATTTCTCATCTGACCACACACTCGATTTTTGTATAAGCAATAGTAGTCCTTGGATTCAAACAACGGAGGGAGATATAAGATCCGGAAGTCTTACAAATAACGTTCCGAGTGGCGACTATACAGCAACTTCACCAACAAATCCATCTGTTTGTTATTCAAGCAACTTTGCAGCTAATTTTGGGAGTGGAGCATGTTCAGTTAAGAATTGGGTTGTAAATGATGAATTTTCATATAATAATGATCCTAAATCAACAAATGGTGATTTCTCATATTCATTCTTCTTGAACCGTGCAAGAATTAAAAACGTAACTATAAATAGCCTTCCCGGTTGTTCAGCAAGCGGAGATTGTACAACTGGAATATCAAATCTTACAACCGGAATTTATAAGGTTGATGGAAACCTAACTGTTACTTCCTATTCTCAGGTTAATAATGCTCATACAACAATTCTTGTTAATGGAAACCTTACAATAAAATCCAACATTCTTGTTCCTGTTAGCTTTGGAAGTCTATCTGTATTTGCTGCAAAGGGGAACATTTATGTTGATCCAAGTGTTGGTGAAAGTAGTGTGTCTTCAAGCAATACCGATCTTGAAGGTATATATACTGCCGAGGGAAGTATTGTTCTTCAGGGTGGTGGGTGTTCAGATGGAGCAACTCCAGATAAAAGACTAAATGCTGCAGGAAACTTTGTTGCAAATGCCCTAAAACCCTTCGCAGTTGGGGGCGCTGGCTCATTTACCAATGAAAGGTCTCTATGTGTTAACGATAGTGCTTATCCTTCATTTACGACGGCTTTTAGACCCGATTTTGTCACTCAGCTAACAGACTTCTACAAAGTTCCTCTCACCCGCTGGAGAGAAGTTAATCCTTAAAATTAGGGATTAGGATTTAGGGAATAGGGACTAGAGTTATGGTAAACACATATAAAGACTTTACTGTTTGGCAGAAGTCTATCCAATTAGTCGAGGAGGTATATTTAATAACTAAGCAATTCCCCAAAGACGAACTATTCGGTATAACAAACCAGATGAGAAGAGCAGTGGTCTCAATTCCTTCTAATATTGCTGAGGGATTTGCCAGAAAATCTATAAAAGAACGAAACCAATTCTATTCAATAGCCTTTGGTTCAGCTATGGAATTAGAGACTCAATTAATAATTTCTAAGAGATTGGATTTTATACCCGAAGATAAATTTAAGAAAGCTGAGTCAATAATAGATGAAGTTCTAAGAATGTTAAATAGATTATGTTTGAATACTAAGTCTTCTTCTTGCTAATCCCTAATCCCTAATACCTAGTCCCTATTTGTTGTATTTGCTCATGTAGTTGTCTATTCCGTGTTTGAGGACTAATTCTACGTCTTTTATAGCCTGTTTTATCATGGTTTTTGCCTTGCCCTTATCATGAGATGACAGATTTCCAAGTACATATTCGTCGGTATATTCTCGCCTTGTCTCATGTTCCTTATCAGTTCCAATACCTAAACGTATTCTTAGGAATTTATCTCCAATATGTTCAATTACTGATTCAACTCCATGGTGGCCTCCGGCTCCTCCTCCAAAGCGAACTCTAATTTTTCCAAAAGGAAGATCTAGCTCATCATGAATTACTATTACATCTTCTGGTTTTACTTTATAAAAACTTATGACCTTTGATACAGCAAAGCCAGAGTTGTTCATAAATGTAGTGGGTTTTACGAGTAATAGTTCTTCGCTTGTCGTTTGTCGCTCGTCGTTTTTGAGCTTAATTTTCTTTATCTCTGCTTTAAATTGTCTTTCATCTTCCCAGAAGGTTTTTTCAGCAGGTTCAAGTTTTTCAATAAGCTGATCTAGCACCATGAAGCCCAAATTATGGCGGGTATTGTGATATTTTTCACCAGGATTACCGAGTCCTACGATTACTTTCATATTAATACTACAAATACTACAAATGCCACAAATATTACAAATATTTAAATCGAATTATTGGAAATTGGTAGTATTGGTACTTATTGGTATTATTCACTAGACTTTGCCTTTGTTTGCGTTTTCGCCTCTTATTTCTTTTGATTCAACTTTGCCCTCGTTATTAATTTGGTAAACATATGCTTCTCCTGTTCCTATTTCAAGCTCAGCAATTTTATCATCTGGGATATTTTCAAGATATTTAACAAGAGCGCGGAGTGAATTACCGTGAGCAGCAATCAAAACATTCTTTCCTTCCTTTAATTTTGGCTCAATTTCTTGCTCAAAATATGGAACGGCCCTGTCATATACCATCTTAAGTGACTCTCCATTTGGAGGAGGGTAATCCCAGCTTCTTCTAATCTTTTGGAATTCTTCTTCTCCTACCTCTTCTTTTACTTGCCATTTGTTTTTCTCTGTATAATCACCATAATCACGTTCGTTTAGAGCTTTATCTTCTGTTATTTGTGGGTGTTGATTGATTGTTTTTAGAATCTCTTCAAGAGTTTGCTTTGCTCGAATTAGAGCAGAGGAGTATGCATAGTCAAAATGAATGTCACCTAATTGTTCTCCAGTTCTCTTTGCTTCTTCAAAACCTATTTGGTTGAGAGGAATATCACGCCATCCTGTCCAAAGGCCTTTCTCGTTCCATTCGCTTTTTCCGTGTCTTACAAGTACTAAATATGCCATATTTTCAGTATTGAGTATAAAGTATCAAGTATTAAGTATCAACCCCGTTTTGAAAAGTTAGTTTGTTATAATCAATTTGTTGAAAAAGTTAAAGGTAGGAATAATCTTTGGTGGTAAATCTAGTGAACATGAAATCTCAATAATGTCTGCTAGGAATGTATACTCATCTCTTGATCGCGAGAAATATGAGCCAATCCTCATTGGAATAGGAAAAAATGGTAAGTGGTATCTCCAAGGAGACACGTATAAATTCAAAGCCTCAAATAGTCTTAAGCTTTTTGATAATAAAACAGAAGTAAGATTAGTCTCGGAAAATAATTCAACGAGCGTTGTATCAAGTGTTGATAGCTTTTCAAGTAGGCTTGACGTTGTGTTTCCCATTCTTCATGGTACAAATGGGGAGGATGGAACTATTCAGGGCTTATTAAAGCTTGCAAATGTACCCTTTGTTGGTGCAGGAGTGTTAGGTTCTGCTATTGGAATGGATAAAGATGTTGCCAAAAGACTTCTTCGTGACGCGAAAATTCCAGTCGCCAAATTCATAACCCTTCGGCAAGCTCAGGGCAAGGCTCTTCGACTGGGTGAAGAATTAGCATTTGAGGAAGCAAAAAAGAAGCTCGGATTGCCAATCTTTATAAAACCAGCAAATAATGGTTCATCAGTTGGTGTCTCAAAAGTAAAAAGCAAAGATGAATTTAATAAGGGACTCAATGAAGCTTTTAAGTATGATAATAAAATCCTAATAGAAGAGGGGATTGATGGCCGTGAGATTGAATGTTCGGTTTTAGGAAACGATAATCCTGTTGCTTCTGTTCCTGGAGAAGTAATAACAAAACACGAGTTCTATAGTTATGAAGCAAAATATTTTGATGAGAGTGGCTCAAAAACTGAAATTCCTGCAAAATTATCACCTAAAATAGCCTCAAAAATCCAAAAAATGGCAGTTAGCGCATTTAAGATTTTAAATTGTGAGGGAATGGCACGCGTTGATTTCTTTTTAGATAAAAAGGGTAATATTTATGTTAATGAAATCAATACAATTCCCGGATTCACAAATATTTCTATGTATCCAAAACTTTGGGAGGCAAGTGGCCTTTCTTATGAGGGTCTTATAGATAAATTAATAGACCTTGCGATAGAAAGATTTAATAGCGAGAAAAAACTTCAAACTTCTTTTGTCTAATCCCTAACTTCTAATCCCTTGCTTAGATTCCTAGGATGTGGACGGAGAAGATTATTAGGTTACTTATTATGTCTCCAAGTGAAAATCCACCAATAGGGAAGAGCAACAAAGCGAACAAAATAAATATACCAATCCTATCAATTGATAGATAAGATAAGGCTAATTCATTTGGTAAAAAAGCAGCCAAAACTTTGCTTCCATCAAGTGGTGGAATAGGAATTAGGTTAATAAATCCTAGCATTAAGTTGTATAAAACAATGGTGTAGAAAAGTGTTGTTAGTGGATATCCTAGTGGAATAAATCTGATAATTTGGGACGCTACTATTGCAATAAATAGATTTGTTAATGGTCCAGCAAGAGAGACTAGTGCCATATCTTTTTTGGGATCTTTAAAGTGAATTGGATTAACTGGAACCGGCTTTGCTGCCCCAAAAATAACGGGCGAGCCTGACATTACAAGAAGAGCAGGAACCAAAATACTCATGACAGGATCTATATGGGGAATAGGATTAAGAGTGAGTCTACCCATAACGCGAGCCGTAGGATCACCGAGCTTATCAGCAACAACTCCATGCATTATTTCGTGAAGAATGGCTGAAATTACTAAGACTACAACTCCAATAATTATTTCCATTAGTTTAATATCTTACCATTTTGAGGCTAAAAAACCAAATTATTTAACAGCAAAAGCTAAAAAAGAATCCATATCGTCCTTTAAATATGCAAAAGGAATTAAAAGCCTTGTGACACTTGGGTTATTAGAAAGATAATAACCGTTTGGATTATTTGAAAAATCCCTCAATACAGTTGAAGCTTCATCCAAGTCTTGTTTTTCTTGATCTTTATTTAGTTCTCTTCCTTGATTAACTCCTTCAACCATCTTGTCTATTTCTTCCATCGTTTCTTCAGAGGGCATCACAACTCTATATCCTGAGGTGCTGATATCAGGATTAGTCAGCATTTTATAAATACCATTTATTTCTCCAGAAGTTAATCTATATAAACTGGGATCTAATTCTTTAATCCCTAATTTTATGTCTCTTAAGCCAACCCCATGATCAAGGAGGGTAGGACGTATTTCAAGTCTAGTCATCCATGTATTATAGCAACTGAATTATGAAGCGATTTGTTTTTGTGGAACAAGCTTTGCTTTAATTTTCTCTATTGTTTCGTGGTCTAGTCTTGGCAATAAACTTAGTACAGTTCTTGCGTCATGTCTAGTTTCTCTTTCGTAATCTTTAATATTGTCTACCGTATCTAGCATGAAGACAACGTGTTTTGCAAAGTCTGTTTTAAAAGATGCTAATAAGCTTTGTCTAACTTCCATTGGAGTTGCCTTTATGATTGCACTTAGTCTTTCTTGGTCAGCGCTGGATAGAGATTGGTGGCCTATTGCTCTTAAAGCCTCTTTAATTACCGGTGAATTTATAACTGAGGCCAGTATAAAGATTTTAGAGCTATCCAGACCTTTTCCATCTTCAGTTTTTTCCCCCGGTTGTTCCAGTTGTTTAGTTGGTGCAGGTTCTGCTACAGCTGTTGCTTGTTCTGAAATAGTAGGAGTTTTTGCGATTACAAATCCACCCGCCTCAAACATATTAAGGATTGTTTCAGAAGGAGCAGGAGAAGAGAGTAATCGATTAACTAGTGCACCAAGATGTGGTTTATCTTCACTAACTTGTCTAAATTCCTTCCTGTGATCCCTAATGAATTGAAGCTGATCAGATAGGGTTAGAGCTGATTCACTAGGATCTTTTATTGCATGTTCAGCAGCTTCTTCAATTAGTAAAGCCGCGTTTTCTTCATCTTCTGAATCTAGTCTTATGCCAGCATCTTCCTCTAGTACTCTTTGAGAGGCTCTATTTATGAATAGAGCTCCAATATAGGATTGGTCGCCTATTTCAATTGTTACTCCGAGTCTTACTGCTTGTGATATTTCTAATGGTACTGGTTTTTCTTCGGGCCCTTTCGCTAGGAAGGGAGAAGGTGCTTCTATTTCTCTGGTAGCTTCCTCAATTTCTTCTGTAGGCTTTGGTTCACCTTCTTCATCTTTATCGTTTGCTATTTCTTCTGATTCTGTTGGAATAAGATCAATTGGTGTAGCTAATTCTGCCGTATGACCATTTCCATTATTTGTGATTGAGGTTGGATTACTAAGTTTATCTATCCTTGCTACCAAATCGTCATAGCCTTGATCTAATCTGTCTAGAATTCTGTCGCGTTTTCTTTGAAGTGCTTTGGATTCTTTTTGACCTTTTGGTACTCCGAATTTGCCGGTTAAATTTTCCCATACTAAAGTTTCACCTTCTGTTGATAATAATTGAGTACGTCTTTCAAGTCCTTTTTGAAGATCTTCTAGTGTTAATGATGAGGCTCTTTCTCTAACTACCATTTTTAATTAATTGGTAATACTAAAAAGATTATAGCAATTAGATTAAGGCTTGCAAGTAATAAAAATTACAAACGGGATCCGGCATGTGAAGAGGTTCTTCTCATTAAATTTAGTCTTAACTTTGGATCTTCGATTGGTTTTTGATAGTCTTTGTGAGGTTTTACTCCATAGTGATTGTATACAAACTTTATTACTTCAGCCGGTTCTATTCCAAGACTGGCCACTTCTTCTAACTGAACCATGACCATTTTTGCTTGATTATTATTTGCTTCGGGATTTTCTTCAGATAATCGTTCTATCGTTTCTCTTATTATTTCTGCTAAGAAGCTGGCTGCTTGAGGTTCAGAAAGATAATTTAGCGCTTTTTTATAGTTTTTGGGAGCCTTTAGGGTAGAAAGCGCAATATGGGGATTTTTCTCTAGATCAATAGAAAGATTTATTCTGTCAATTGATGCTAGAACTCTTCCAGTCATTTCCATCCCTAATTCTTGTCTGACTTTGACCCCGTCTTCTGTTACTTCCATTTTTTTTCTTCTACTTTCTGATTCTACCCATGCTCCAAGTGCAATTTTTGCAAGAGGGGAGTCGTCTGGATGCTCAGTTGTATCTTCTACATTACGACTTATTTCTATTCCGAGTTGAGTCAGTAATTCTCTTATATGAGTAGAACCGTTTCTTGATCTAATATTATCTACTGGACCTATTTTCAAGGCTAATTCTATTGCAAGTTCTCTTGAAAGACCTTTTTCTGTAGTAATTCCCATTTGTCTTAATTCATGTCGAGCCTTGTTTATTACCGAAGGTGTAGTCCCTTTTCTACCGGTAGAATATATTGCGTTAGTTAGACTGTATGTAGGTTTTGGATGTCTATCAAACCATGCGTTGGGATCAAAACTCGCTGAATTACTCCGGAAAAGAGTGGTTTCTTCTCCGGTTGATTTGATTACCTTGGGATCATCTTGAAGATAATCTTCGGGTATGTATACTGATTGATCGTTATTATCTAATCGTTCTGTAGCCATGTGTTAGCGATTATAACAATTAGGATTTTAGGATCAAGTAATAAAAGTTACAGAGCTTATTAATCTCGGGCGGGGGTCCAGAAGTCTGCTCCTAGTGAATCCCAAGGGATTCTTTGTTCATCAGGGTTTTCAAGATTGAATTGTTGGTTTACAAAATAGAAGAGATCAATTGGTGCGCCACTTACATTTACCATACCGTGTGCTACACCTCTTGGTATATATAGTAGGCTAGACTGGCCACCTCCAAGTGGAATTTTAATTGATACACCAGAGCTATCTGAATTTTTTCTAAGGTCCCAAAGACCTACTAAGAGCGAATCGGAAGGGGGGAGATACCAAACATCTTCTTGGTTGTAGTGCATGTGCCATCCCTTAATAGAGTTTGGGAGGAGTCTGCTTCTATTTATCTGCTCAATTTTAAAGTCCTCAATTCCAGCAACTGTTCCATCTTTCATGCGGATTATTTCTGAAAAATCTCCATCTTCACCTACGAAGTTTTTAACTGGGATTATTTTGACGCCAGTTATTTTGGGCTTAGAAGAGTAGTCCTGAACATAGACGTTCCCTTTTACTTTTTCATCTATGTCATTAATAGAAAGTGAATCAGACATACAAAAATTATAACAGATTGCTTTTAATTTCATCAATTCAAGAGTTATAATAGCCATCCTATGTCAGCAGAAGATAGAATTGGAGCAGGAGAGTTGCCTCCTTTAGTAGAAGATAGCTCAGCTTCTCTTAATTTAGTTCAGGAGTTATCTTTGGCTAGTCATCCGGGCGCAGCAAGATTCAAGGCCCTAGACGATTATCTTCATGAAGAATGTATTGGGTTAGTAGAAATTCTAAACAAAAAAAGTCCTATTGGAGGATCTGTTGATGTTAGGGAGGGTGTATATGTAAATAGAATAGGTTTGGATTTAATTAATCTATATCAGAAAACAAGCCGTGGTGAAAATAGAGTAGTTTTTGATCTGATTGATGGAAGAATAAATAGAGTAGATTGGAGAGAGCCTTTAAAAGAAGGTAATACAGAGGGCTTACGTATAGGTAGAGCCTTTTTTGATAACGATAGAATCAAAAGAGTTAGTTTTCATATCGAAATAGATGGTTCACAAGAAGTTCCGTTGTAAAGTAGCCTTAAGTGTGCTAAAATCAATTTGTTAAGGAATGCCCGCCTAAGCTTACCGTTCGCCTTACCTACTATTCGTAGCGCGGCTCACGGAGCGCTTGGTTGGCGGACTTAACAAACTCTAGAACTCTTAATCGTTAAGAGTTTGTAAAGAAAGAAGGAAAAATGCGTGGCAAATTCTACATCTAAAGCACATTCGGCAAGCTCAGCACGAGCATCATCAATGGCAGAGCTCATGGCTCGCCAGGGTTCAAATCTTCAAGTTTTAACTCGTGGTCAAATAGTTGAGGGAACAATCAAAAAACTTACTTCTCAGGAAATTCTTATGGATATAGGAGCAAAAGGTGACGCTCTTGTAATAGAGTATGACAAACAAAATATGGAGAATCTTTTATCTTTCCTAAAAGTAGGAGATAAGGTAAAAGCATCCGTTATAAGCCCAGAATCAGAAGAAGGATTTCCAGTTCTATCTCTTAGAAGAACTCTTGATGACATAATTTTTTCAAAATTTGAAGCAATTTCCAAAAAAGATGAAGCTTTTGAAGTAGAAATTACAGAAGCAACAAGGGGCGGATATTTTGCGCTAACTAGCGAGGGAATAAAAGGATTTATGCCTTCTTCCCAAGCAACACAAGAAGATTTGGTTGGCAAAAAGGTAATGGTAAAGATTTTGGAGTTTGATCGCGCTAAGAAGAGAGTAGTATTCTCACAAAAAGCAGTTGACTTTGTAACAAGCCCTGCAGCAATCGGAAAGTATGTTAAGAGAGGTGTTGTTATGGATGGAGTTGTATCATCTGTTTCTCCATATGGCCTTTACGTAGTACTAAGTCCTGAGAAAGACGTTAAGATTGAGGGATTTGTTCATATCTCAGAGATTGCATACGAGCACATTTCAGATATAGCTTCCAAATACAAGGCTGGAGATAAAATTAGCGCAGAAGTAATAGAGGTAGATGAGGGAAACAGACGTGTTAACCTATCTATTAAGAAGACTCTTAAGGATACATTCCAAGATGTACGTGAGAAATACAAGGTAGAAGATAAGGTTAAGGGAACAGTAGTAGATGTTAAATCACGTGGAGTAAATCTTGATCTTGCGGATGGACTAAAGGGTATGATCCCATCAGACAAAATACCATCTGGTACAACATATAAAGCAGGAGACAGTGTTAATTGTGAAGTTGTTGACTTTGATGATAGGCGCCGCGTAATAATCCTCTCGCCAATACTTAAGGCAATACCAATAGGGTATAGGTAAATATTACCAATAAGTACCAATACTACCAATATCAAATATTTCAATAATATTTTTTGTTATTGAAGTTTTGTAGTATTTGTGGCATTTGTAGTATTAGTAGAATTTAAAAATATGGCCTTAAAAACGCGCTTTGTTTGTTCTAATTGTGGTTATGAATCAGGAAAATGGTTAGGTAAGTGTCCTGATTGTTCTTCTTGGAATAGCTTCACAGAAATTACGGTTGATTCTTCCCCAAGAAAGTCTAGTGCAGTAATTGAGCTTGGAAATTCAACTGAACCTACAGCAATCAGAGACATTAAAAGTTCAGGTATTACCCGTTTCTCAACAGGGCTTAAAGAGCTCGATAGAGTTCTTGGCGGAGGAGTAGTTGAGGGGTCTGCAATTCTATTGTCCGGAGATCCTGGGGTTGGAAAATCAACATTACTTCTTGAGCTTGCACGTAATGTCGCCCGGGGTCCTGTCTCTTCGCACTCCCGCCCGACATCCAAGATCCAAGAACCAAGAACTAATAACAAAGTCTTATATATTTCTGGAGAAGAGTCTGAGGGGCAAATTAAGATTAGAGCAGAAAGAATTGGGGTAAAGGAGACTGATAATCTATTTATATTCTCAAATGGAGATATAGAGCAAGTTATACTTGCTTGCGAAAAAATAAAGCCAGATTTACTAATTATTGACTCAATCCAGACCATGAGTAGTGCTAATTTTCCAGGTTTTGCAGGATCACTTCCGCAAATAAGACACGCAACTTCTAAAATTGTTTCCTTTGCCAAGAAAAATGGGGTCCCTGTATTTATAGTAGGTCACGTTACAAAAGAGGGAGATGTAGCAGGACCTATGCTTTTGTCTCACATGGTTGACTGCGTTTTGTATCTAGAGGGAGCCCAAACGGGCGAAACAGGAACGAGAATTCTTAGGTCATTTAAAAATAGATTTGGAGATGCAAGTGAAGTGGGAATATTTATTATGCAAGAGGGAGGAATGGTGGAGATAAAAGATTCCTCATTTTTTGTAGAAAAACAAAGTCAAAAAGTCCCCGGAAGTTGCCTAACTGTTGTAATGGAGGGGAGTAGGCCAATGGTTTGCGAGATACAAGCACTTGTTGTTCCGACTCATTTATCTTTCCCAAGACGAGTTTCAAATGGAATATCAGAGAAAAGATTGGAGCTTCTTCTTGCCGTAATTCAAAAGCATCTTAGGCTTCCTCTTGATCGATTTGATATATTCGTAAACGTAGTAGGAGGATTAAGAATTACAGAAACCGCAAGTGATTTAGCCGTAATTCTTGCCATAATCTCATCTTTTAAGAATAAAGTTCTTTCATCAACAGTAGCGCTAGCCGAGATCGGATTATTAGGAGAGCTAAAAGAGGTTACAAATCAAAGGGCCAGAGTAAAGGAAGCAAGGGAATTAGGTTTTAAGAAGGTTATTATTCAGCAAGATTTCAGATTTATAAATGATATAATTAAAAACCTTAATTAAATTATATGCCAAAAAAAGTTGTCAAAAAAACAAACAAAAAAGTAGCGGGAGAAGCTGTGGCTTATCCTACTATTAAGAGGAAGAGAAAGAGAGATGTTCTTATGAGAATCCCTGGACAAGGTGCAGATATGGCAGAGCAAGCCGCAGAAAAGTTGTTGCATAACATCATGTTATCTCCAAAGGTTATTCGCCAAATAGCTGATGAAGTGGGAAAAAATGTAAGCAAAAATATCACTGTTAGAAGAAGAAAAAGCAGCAAGGTGAGTACAAAAGTTGATAACCTTGTATTCCTTGATACGTCGGCAATCATTGATACAAGAGTCTTTGATTTGGCAAAAATTGGAGCACTTTACGGAACTTTTATAACTCTCGATGGCGTATTATCAGAACTCAAAAATATTTCTGACTCAAAAGATCCGCTTAAAAAAGAAAGAGGAAGACGAGCGATGGACGCTCTAGACAAATTTCGCCATACAAAAGGAATCAAGGTCAAAGTAATGCCGGATGAGGCTATAAAGCCAGTTGATGATCTTATTATTGATCAGGCCAAAAAATATAAAGGAAGAATTATAACTTGTGATTTCAATCTTGCTAAGAAAGCAAAGATATCTGGAGTTATTGCAATAGATCTTTATGAAATGACAAATATTCTTAAAACCCAAGCGCTTCCCGGAGAAGAGTTTTTTGTAAAAGTTGTTCAGAGTGGTAAGGGTCAAGATCAAGGGGTAGGGTACTTACCAGATGGAACAATGATAGTTGTTGAGCAGGGAAAGGTTCATCTTGGGCAAACCGTCAACGTAGAGGTATCTCGTATTATTCAGACAGACGCGGGTAAGATTCTCTTCTCCAAGCTCAAGGCAAATTAACCTTAAGATATTAGATCTTAGATCACAGATCCTGGATTTTAGAAATTAAGAATTAAGAAATAAAAATTTAAGTTCGATTTGGGCTTGTATTTCTTAGTCTTTTGTCATAAAATATATCTATACTTGTTAAATCCCATTAAGGGGATACTTCGATAACTACGTTTTACTTCAGTAACGTAAGTTTAAAACATAACGAAGCAGAAAGTATTTTTTAAATGAAAAAATTAACTAAAATTATTGCAACCGTTGGACCATCTTCTGAGAGCGAAGAGAATATTGGTAAACTCATAGATTTAGGCGTAAACATCTTCCGTTTTAATATCAAACACAATGAACTCGCTTGGCACAGAGAAAAAGTAGAACTTGTTAAAAAGATTGCTCTAAAAAAAGGTGTAGCTATTGGAACTCTTCTTGATCTTCAGGGACCAGAAATAAGAACTGTTGTTCCGGGAGACGAGATCCAAATGAAAAAAGGAGACAAAGTAATAGTTGGAAAAGGGGACCAATTCCCAAACTTCACAATAAGTCATCCATCTGTTATCAAATATCTTGAAAAAGGACAAAAAGTTGTTGTAGAGGATGGACGTGCACAATTTACAGTTGATTCAGTTCTTAAAGAGGGAGCAGTTCTAAAAGCAGAGCAGGATCAAACTCTTAAAACCAAGAAAACATTCAACCTTCCAGGAGCAAACTATCCAATGCCTACATTAACAGAAAAAGATGAAGAAGCTATTAAAATGGCTGCTAAATCTCAAGTAGATTTTCTTGCCCTTTCATTTGTTAGAACAGCACAAGACATAATAGATCTTAGAAATATTATGAAGAAATCAAAGATTGCTGCTCGTATCATTCCAAAAATTGAAACACGTCTATCTTTGGAAAATCTTGATGCAATAGTAGCAGTTTCAGATGGACTTATGGTAGCTCGTGGTGACCTTGGAATAGAAATTCCGATAGAGCAGGTTCCTTTCTATCAAAAACTCATGATCAAAAAGTGTAATGAGCGTGGTATCCCAGTAATCACAGCAACTCAAATGCTTCTTTCTATGGCAACAAATCCATATCCAACAAGAGCTGAGGTTTCAGACATTGCAAACGCAGCTTATGACTTTACAGACACTGTAATGCTTTCAGAAGAATCTGCTATGGGTAAATTTCCCCTCGAGACTGTTAAGATGATGGCAGATACGGTAAGCTTCTCAGAAAAACAAAATATCCTCAAAGATACACGTGACGTATTTGATTACTACATCTTGGATAGTGAAGAAATGCTTTGTGATACTGCTTACAACCTTTATCTTCAATTCGAAAGACAAGAGCAGCCAATTGGAGGATTTATAGTTTTCTCACAAAGTGGAAGAACAGGAAGAAAGCTTTCTCGTTACAGACCAAAGGCTCCAATTTATGTATTTACACCAAATGAAAAAGTAAGAGATGGTTTAACGATGAGCTTTGGAGTAACACCATTTGTACAACCTGGAACAATCAAAGATAACAAGGCTGTAAGGATAGAGGATATGAAGCAGGCATTTGCATACTTAGTTAAGAAAGCACATGTTGATCCAGAGAAACGTTACATTCTTCTCTATGGTGATAACTGGAATGTTGCAGGTGGAGTAAGTACCATTAAAATTGTTTATCCTAAAAACCTCGACTAAAATAGTTTAAGTCTTACTAAATAATCCTTCAGATAAATTCGCGTTTTAAATGCCCCAAATTTAATTCTTTTATTAAAGGGACCTACCTATTATCGTTTCACGAGTGAAAAAGAGTGGAGTAACAAAAAATCCGTAGTTACTCATTTAAAAGGGAATAAGAAAGCCTGCCCAACTCTCCTATCCCCATCTAAAGGAATAAATACGGACTAAAAAAAATGAATTCTAAGGCTATTGTGTAAGAAATTAGTAAGCGTGAAAAATGTCAATCCAACAATCCAAACTGATGTTTTCTGCTTCGCCAATTTTTTTGACAAAGATTTGTTAGATTGATAATCTTACTGTCAATAGCATAGTCTTTTCCTGCCTAAAGACTAAAGCTTACTTTTTAAAAGAGCATTGCTTTTCGTACTTAAGGTTTTATTTACACAGTAGCGAAAGTGATGCTCTTTTTTCTTGGGCAAATTATTTTTGTGCCCAAAACGTTTGCAATCAGTTTATTTTGCAGACCCTGCTAGTAACAATTCTTACTTTTTAAAAGAACAATTGCCTAAAGCATAAAGACGGGCATTTTAACGCCGATCTTAACCATTTTTTCAATTTCTGCTTTACCAGCTTTGTTAATAGAAGCTTGGTAAAAGTCTGATATTTTCTTCTCCTCTTTTCCTGATTTAACGCTTAGTAATTTCAAAAATTTCATTTCTAAGTTAGTATAGCACAATATATCAGGTGCTTGCAACCTATAGCATTTTTAAGTCTAAAAAACGGTAGGCCCAGAGTATTTTAATTAATGATTTAGATTGATTTATCAATCTGTTTCATTATTAACAAAAAAAATGTGGATAACTTTTGGAAAACTATTTTCCTTCTTGACAGACGAAAAAATATAGAAAAATTTAGGTACTTTATTAATTCTTAGAGGATCTAATTTAACTAATTATGTGAGGACTTTGTTCTGCGTGTAATGTGTGCTTTTATGGCAAGAATTGGGAGCAGAGTGAATATTACTATGAGAGCTATAAAGCCTGCATATTCTAGGTATTGAGGAAGATAAACTATGGTTATATTGTAGCTTTTCTTTGAACCGTCTAATACCCATCCGTTCGCCCAATTGTTTATCAACACATGTGACTTTATCTCTTTATTAAATAAGAATGGGAGAGCGCTTCTAATACCCCCAGTATTTGTCATATCATATGCTTTCCAGCCTGGATCATAGGCTTTAAAGAATTCAATGAGGCCCGGATTGCTATTAGAAAGCTTCACTTCTGTTTCATAAAAAGTGGGATTAATCTCACGGCTTGTAAGGCTACTTATACTGTTTGCAATTGGTTCAAAGTTATCTTTTGAAAACTTAAGATTCTCAATTCTGTAGTAGGGTATTTGGAGGAAGTGAACGTAGCGAACCTCATTAATACTTGTATCTT
The DNA here is from genome assembly GCA_035545675.1 of Patescibacteria group bacterium. Classification (GTDB taxonomy): domain Bacteria; phylum Patescibacteriota; class Microgenomatia; order Levybacterales; family GWA1-39-11; genus GWA1-39-11. The sequence continues at coordinate 8,248 of DASZYA010000020.1, read as the reverse complement.
TTCCAATTCCCACAGTGTCAAAGTGAACGGCATATCCTGTTGATCCACTAGGTTGAGGCGGAATCATAAATACATATCTTTGCCAACCTTTTTTACTATCCAGTGCTGTATATATTCCGCAACGGCTGGTTAGTCTGTCGCTAATACAGAGCCTAATCGGTAAGCCTTGCACATTGTTAATCTCTGTTATTAATATACTTCCAAAATCCTGTTTTTCAGTTGCAAAATCTATGTATCCACAACTTGATCCGTCCTTTGCCGTAAACCTAACAGAGTTGCCAATTTTATCCATTTTAGATATTGAATCTGGTCCAATACCAATACAATTTCCATCCTGAATGTTCTTGGCAACATTTACAGGAGGAGAAGATATTGGAACAGAAATATAAGTGTTGTCACCCACCTGATAGGGAAGTCCTTTTTGCTCGAGAGACAAGTCATAGCTTGGATTTCTCATAAAGCCCGGGAAGATGTCGTTTGAAAGCCATGAGTTTGTAAAGCTATTTCCTGCGTTATCACCAACTTTTATTATGAGGTTGTTATTAAGATAGGAGATTTTACTTGGATCAATTCTGTCATAGCGTCCAACTAATTCTCTTGCAGGGTATGAGTATCCTGGTTTATCTGAAACTACATAATCTCCAACATCTTTTGCAGCCATATCTACAAAACCTCCGGTTATTTTTGGACCAACTGTAGTAATTGTTTTTGGAGCCTGAATTAGGTTGGTATTAACAAGGCTATCACTCACTTTGTAGAGGTAGAGATTGCCAAATTTCTTAACAAGCTTTATGTGATCTGATTTTGCAAATGTGTCTTTGGTCTCATAATACCAGAGAGCGTTGTCTTTATTTCCTGGAAAGATTGTGTTTTGATCAAGCAGGAAATATGAGATTCTATACTTCTTAGCAAGGGATTCAATCTGGGCAACATCGCGGCTATAAATTGCTGAGGACATCTCTCGAAAATACTGTTCGTTGCTTGGATTCCAGCGGTCAAAATCACGAGCTAGAACAGGTTGGCTTAGACCAAACCAAATAAATCCTGCTCCTTGATAGCCCCAACTATAGTATTCCCATCCCCAGAGATTGTGAACCGGGAGTGGAGCAATGCGCGCAGTTTTTGGTTTATCTTGCATATATGAAAAGAGGTCAAAGTATTCCTGAGGAATTGCGATTCTTAGCTGTGGGTCAATTAGTTTTCCGGCAAACATTGGCGCTCCATACCAGAGTAGGCTAGTCGCAACTATAAGTATTGCACCAATTGCTATTATGTTTTTGAACTTTACTTTTGAGATTTGTTCTATATATTTAAGGAGTTCAGCCATAGCAAAAGCAAAAAAGACTGCAAATCCAAACTCAAGAAGTATTGAGAATTTGGTGAAGGGGAAGCGGAGCCCCTCTTTAAATAGAGAAAAGTTATCACGTAAGGCGCCAAAGAATATTTCAAAAGGAGGGTTCATGTTAACAAGCATTACAAAACCCAAAATAAATACTGGAATTACGGCTATTGCACCTTTATTTTTCTTAAGAAAGGAGATTATAATTCCCGCGATCACTCCCACAAAAGTAAGATATCCAATTGCTATGACTGTTATATTTGAAAGGTGAAATTTCCAGAAAAGCATTACGTCTTGAGCTGTATTTGCGTTGAGTTGTTCTTGCCAATCAAATAAGTAGTTCTTAAGAATTGCTGTATCAATAAGATCTCCATATTCTTTGTTGTGAAGAAAGGCCTCATCTGAGAATATCTGGTTTATTTGTGCTAGAGATACGCTACTTGCAGAGGTAATTAGAAAGTAAAAATTAGGAAGCATCCAATATAGATTCACTCCAATAGTTGCAAGAGTTAATATTGCGCAGGATAAAAATACTTTTTTGTTTCTTCTAGTTACCCAAACAAAGAATAAGAAGAGTAGGAAAGCTGCAAAATATGCATACCAGAGGACCGATGCATAAGCCATGGGGCTTGCTAAAAATGTGATAACTGAGAAGGCAAGTAGAGTTGCCGCCTTTGGCTTTTCAATGTATTTCAAAGCAAATAAGAAAAGAAAACCAAGCGCTGCATATTGCACCATAAACATTTCAAAAGGAAGGTAAAACTGCTGAACTGTTGCAAGGTTAAAGATATAAACAAGAGCACCTAAAAAAGCGGCCTCTCGAGAGTATTTGGGAAAGCTTTTATCAAGTATATATTTTGCGAAATAATAAACACCAAGTGGGCCTAATATAAAGCACAGAAAAACTATTGAATACCTAAGAAATGATAATGGAAGGAAGAAATGTTCAAGAAATAGTAGGACAAGACGTGGAAGCTCAGACATATGAGCGTGTGCTGCAACTGCTCCAAGTCCTTGGTCAGTTCTAAAAGCACCAAAGATTTCATTGTTAAATTGTTGAGAAAAATTAAATTCCGGATGAAGTGTATCCCAGCCTGTGAGATAAGTTCCGGGAGTATAGTTAAGAAGGCAGATTGCGCCAGTTATTAAAATGAGGAGAAGTGGGAATAAAAAAGGAAGAAATTTAGACCTTAGCATGTTTATATTATCCAACATCTAAGGCTTAATATCTATTATTTTATTCCCTTATCCTCGAGACATTTTTTATAAAGCTCAGTAACTGGGTATGAAACTGTTGCTCCATTTGATTTAACCTCATATTTAGACGAAGTTGCACATTGATATGTAGCTTCATTTCTTACCATGGTTTTAAAAGTAGAGAGACCTACTAAACCAATATAGGAAAGTACCGCTAAAAATATAATAGCGACTAGTCCTAATATAGTTGATATAACTTTATCCATATTTATTAATCCTCCTTTCAATAAAAATTTTTCCTCTTTTTATCCTCTCTTTTTAGGAGAGGGTTAGGGTGAGGTTAACCCTTAATAATTCTGTTTTCCCAAAAGTACAATTGATTAATTCTGGATCCCCGCTTTCGCGAGGATGACAATTGTCATTTTGGACAAACAGGCATCATCTAGGAATTTCGTGTAAAACACGAACGTAGCAAAAGCTACATGTGACTGATTTGTCTTGTTTACCATCTCCTTGGTCAGGTGTGACCTTGGAGTGGTCGGGTGGGGCGCCCGGCGGAGGCAGGGTAGCGAGGAAAACTCCACGCAGTCTGCATTTCCGCCAGGCGCTTTGCCCTAGTTGTCGTTCCGGACGATGTTCGGATCGTCAGGAATCGGCTTCTTGTTCGGATACGAGTACGTCGTGACACGTTCCGGACAGCCCGTGATCTCATCGCCGTTGGCGAAGATAGAGGTGCCGCAGCCAGAGCCGCTCATGTCGACCTTCATCGCCCAGACCGTCGCAACAGCGTCGGTACCAGGTGAGTGAATGGAGGCTCCCCATGGTGCCAAGACAACGCCGTCTTCCTTCATCAGGACGATGGCACCCGTTAGGGGGTTGTTGTCGTGGTAAACGCACGGTGCCGATTTTTCGACCGTGTCGCCAGCGTAGCGCGAGCACTTCTTGAGATCATCAAGAGTCGGCGCAATGACGACGTCGCCGCTGATGATGCACCCAGCCTGGACCTTGTACATTGCTCCTCGGAGAAGATTCTTCTCGCAAGGACCGCCGTTGTCGCCAGGGTAGCCGTCGACCGGAACCTTGTCAAGGGATCCCATCTGGATCGGCTTACCGGGTGTAGGGTTGGTCGGCGCCTTGTTCGACTTGTCGTCCTTCTTGGGGGACGGGGTCTCGCTCGGAACCGAGGTTGCAGTTGCCTGAGGCGTTTTCGTTGCCTGAGGCGTGCTGCTGGGCGCGGGCGTCGTAGTAGGCGTTGCAGTTGCACCGCCGTCATCGTGGTCAGCGGACGTACAGGTCTGCTTGTCTTTGAGTTCCATCAGCTTGCCGCCAGTGAAACACCAGTGGATGATGGAGTTGCAGCCCTTGTTGTCCTTGCAGCCGTTGCCCTTCATCTGCTTGACGAGCGTGTCGTAGCTGTCATGAGCGATGTTGGCGCCGAACCGGGCAAGAATGGTGCAGCCGTCCGGGTCGGGACATTCGAGGATGTTGCCTTCCTTGCCTGCCTTCAGGTCTTTGGAAGCATCCTTTGCGTCCTTGTCGTGGTAAGCGTCCTGCATAGTGCTGGTCGCAAACTCACCTACTTGGACGTCGCCTTTGACTCGGCAGCCCGATTCCACCTTGACGGCGATGACGGGTTTGCCTTCATCGGGCTTCTCGACCGTCTTGTCGCCGCTGGCGCACTGAGGCGTCTGAGCTTGAGCGACGGTGGCGGTCTGCGTCGAGATGCTGGTCTGTGAGGCCCCCAGAGCAATGATGCCCAGGAATGCCAATACTACCAGACCGAGACCTGAGATCTTGAGCTTGTTGCCCAGACCTTTCTTCTTCTCGTTGGGGTTCACTGGAATCTCCATGAACTACGTGCGTCCGCTTAAACGGAAAAACTTGATAGCAAATCAAGCCTTCCTGGCGGGGAACGATTCGTTCCCTTTTGGATAGACCATATGGTCCTTCCTTCCTTGCTTATGCAAAGCCGCTGAACTAGACATGCTTGTTAAGGCAGTCGTAGATCCGGGTTGAGCTTGTGGGCGTCGTACATAGCAAGAAGCCTACAAGCGTCTGCCTGAACATCCCATTGGACGTTGAACCCGATGTTGCCGTTCTCCGCTTTCATTACGGTGGAGTTGTTCCAGCCGTTGTCCGAGTTGTAGCAGTAGGCTACCCAGGGACGGAGTTCGGCGATCGTGTTGACAGGTCCCTCGCCCTGCTTGTACGCGCCAACAGGCTTGTACTGCAGAGTGAAGCAAGGCTTCTGACAGCCTTCCTGTAAGATCGCGGCGGTTGGCTTGCTAGAAAGTCCAACAGTCCAATCGCCCGACTTGATCGAGCAAGGACCCGCGGGGCAGTTCATGACATAGCCGATACCGGTGGAGTTCGGGTTGTCGCTGAAGCGATCAGCCCAAACGCCGTTGATCCAGAAGTAGACCGAGCCGACAGTGGAGCAGCCAGGAATCAGCACGAACTCTTCGTTCGGGCCAAGCTTGGTTTTGCCGCCACAGGGATCGAAAGCTGCCGACGAGGCGCTCGAAGACGGTGCCGGCTGCTGGTAAGTTACCGCAGCGGTGCTCGTCGTCTGGCTTGTCGTCGTAGTCGTTCCCGTCGTCTGAGCAGAAGCGGAGCTAGCAGCCGTGGCGCTCGTACCAGAACCAGTGTAGTTGCCCTTGATCGTCGGCATGGTGCCGGGGTTTGCGGGAACACTCTGGGTAATGGTGAACTTGCAGCCGGAGCCGCAGCCTTCCTTGCTGTTCAGGTCGGTGATACTGCGATTCGTCGCGTTAGTGCCGTCGTAGGCCGCCAAAATTTTGCAGCCGGTAGGGCACTCTGTGAACTTGCCGGTAGATGCCTGGTCGTCGTAGGTCCGAACATAAGTCGAGCCGTTGAAGAGCCAGATGTCTCCTACCACGTTGCAACCCGCAGGGATGGTGGCCGTGTAGCCAACCGGAACCTTCGGGAAAGCTTGGTAGCAGGTGTCAGCGCCGCCAGAGGCAGTGCTAGTAGTCGAGCCGGTAGTCGTCGTCTGGGTCTGAGTCGGAGCCGAGCCGCCGTAGGGAGTGCAAGTAGTGAACTCGCAAACCAGAACGGTTGCACAGCCTCCAGTACACCCAGTCTTGCCCATGTCGGTGGCAAGCTTGCTCACAGGTTGCCCTGAGAGACCGCCGCCGTCAACTGGTGCTACGTAGCAGCCGGAGCCGCATGTAGTTATCAAGCCGATGGTCGCGCCGGCCTTATTGAGTTGCCACGGGCCATTGAGGCTCGCCGCAATCTTCAAGTCGCCGGAATGAACTCTACAGTTGGGAGGTAAGTAGACCGCTGTATCTTTAGCAAGCGATCGATCACCGCAGTTGGGGTTAGCCACCTGCGAAGATGTCGCGCTGCCTCCAGAGGAAACAGAGCTAGTTACCGGCGGTGCGGATTTACCCAAGCACTTCGACCAGTACATGTTACGCTCGTCATCCGAGTTGTACTGAGTGCCGGTAATCTGGCTGCAGTTCGTGCGGTCACCGGGGGCAGCAAAGCTGCTTAGGGTGTTGAACACGCCTGCCTCGATCATGATGAGTGCTGCTACGAGAAGCACGAGTATTGAGCCCGATGCTTTCGCTGCCTTACCCCTGAACATTCTTGAGTCCCTTCGCTTTTACAAGCAGTACTAAAAACTTACCGTTAAGCGGGGATGGCTAAGAGTTTTTTATGCTCTCACCACCTTTTCTCCTGGACGGATCCAATCACACCTCCTTGATGTGAGCTAATTCCCCTAAGGTTGTTGCTGTCTCAGCTCGTAGAGTATACGAATCGAGTGAACCTCTGAAAAAATGGCGTGTAACGATGCCAAGATGGCAAAGCTACAGAAAACTAGCGAAGGCAGTATGTATCGCTTGGAATTAGTTCCCAATTCGAGAATCATCCCGATGAGAGCAGCTGCCATAAGTACGCCAGCCGTTATTGTGTCCAGAGTTACGTAACCCATTCCGTTTATCTCCTGACGAATCTTTCGATTGAATCGAAAGTCTAAAGTTGTACTTCCATAAGTACCGCATAGGGCGCGGCGTGTCTCTCCCCACGCAGCGCTTTACGCGGTACCTAAAGTTGTACCTATAAATAAATCAGTCCCGATTAAATCGGGATTTTTTCCTTTTCTAGTGTTTAACCACTAGAAATGTACCTCAAATAAATGAGATACAAGATGATGCCTTGTTAAAGTGCTTTTATGACAAGCAAAGATCAAACTAGCAAATAGTTTGTTTTACTTATCAAAAATCTGTAACCCTTGTAATTGTTTAATTCCGAAATGCTATTATCGGAACAGCTTTCACAAAGCCCATCTAGAAAATCGAGAGAACTCGATTAAAGGTAGGGGAGAGAGATTTAAAATTGGGATTTGGATTGTATGGGTTTAAAGCCCTCTCTCCAACCTCTAGGGTTGAATTTTATAGGCCGGCTTTTTTCTTGAGGTAGAATCCGGCTGCTGAGAGTGCAGGCAGAGAGAATAGGATTGAGTCTTCAGGACCAGTAGCTGGTACCTTGTTGATAACAGGTTTTTCCATAATAACTGTGCTTGTGTTCATACAGAATGATGCATTATCAGTTGCTGAGATTCCATTAGCTGTTGCTACAACGTTGTTTACAGGACAGTTTGTATCAGCAGTAGCTACTTTTGTACTTACAAAGTAAACTGCTTCTTTTCCAGCTTCAAGGCTGTCTACATTAATAGTTAATTTCTTAGAGTTTGTATCAAAACTTCCAGGTCCAGCTGTAAATGTAAGTTCAGATGGAAGAGTATCAACAATTTGCATGTTGTTAATAGTCTTATCACCGGTGTTTTTTACTTTAATTTGAAAGATAACATCTTGGTTAACACCAAATAGAGGATCGTTCATTGTAAGGTTATTTACAAATTCTCCACCTTTTCCTGGATTTTGTACGAGTTTATCTATTGTGAATGAAACGTTTTGTGAACATGCTGTTCCAACACCATAAACGGTTTTACATTCGTTTTGTCCGTAAGCGGATCCTGAAGCATAAGCGTTGCCCGCTAAAATAGCGAAAGTTGCAACGGTTAAAAGTAGAACAAATAATTTTTTCATAAATATAAATTCTTGCTGTTAAATTAAAAGATATTTATTTACCGATATCTTTTATTAGCAATTGTGGAAGTATAGCAGGGGATAAGCAATTTGTCAAGTGCTATAGGATGGTTATAAATGGGGTAAAATAGCCTCAATACAGCCCTTCTTACCGTTCTCTTACATATTATAGGACTATAAAAATCCCCTAAAATGCTTAATTAGCCAAGTGAGCGTATCTTTTGTAGACACGTCTAGAGGAGAGTGAGGCTAGTGGGCTCTTCTTTTGAGGCTGGATGAGGCTGCTAATTTGTGCGTAAAGTGTGCCTAAAATAGCTTCGATATTTGGCTTGTAGCCATGAATTCCAGCTCCTTTGAGGCCAAAAGCTAGAGCTATAGCGTTATCCTTATTTAGCTTTGATTTGAGGCTAGTTTTTTCCGCCTTCTCAAGCACAACGTATTCGGCAATATTTTCTATCTTTCCATACTTAAAAAGGTTGAAAATGAGCTCCTCTTGAGCCTGAATTTGCATCATAAAATCACGAGGAAGTCTTTTTGTGGCTATAACTAGAGTTGCAACTTGACCATTATAGAACTTAAATATGTTGCTGTAGATATCTTCAAAGGAGCTAGGAAGGATATTCTCATTTATAAT
>DASZYA010000019.1:0-3058 GCA_035545675.1 Patescibacteria group bacterium | reverse complement strand
ATAGGACTAGAAATGATATCCAAAATAATCAATGGAAACAAAGACTAGCTGCAATAACTAACAGAAATGATATTGAGGGAGATCTGTCCAAGGCACTTGAGGGAGCCGATGTATTTATAGGTGTTTCAAAAGGAAACGTTTTGAGCGGAGAATCAATTAAGAAGATGGCTTCTAAACCGATAATATTTGCAATGGCAAATCCAACCCCGGAAATTATGCCTGATGTTGCTATGGACAGCGGAGCTTTTATTGTAGGTACGGGAAGAAGCGATCTTCCAAATCAGATAAACAACGTCTTGGCTTTTCCTGGAGTATTTAGAGGCGCAATTGATGCAAAAGCAACCACCATTACAAATAGTATGAAGATTGCTGCGGCTTTTGCTTTGGCTAAATGTGTAGAGACTCCAACACCCGATAATATAATTCCTTCCCCTCTTGATAAATCCGTACCACAAAAAATTGCAGAAGCAGTAAGTGAGGCATGGAATAAGGAGAAAGGTTTTCTTTAGGCTATTGAAAGTGCTTAATAATCGTTCTACAATGGATTTTGTTTAATGGACACTCCTATTAAAACCCGAAATATTCCCACTGTCTTTATAATCTTTGGAGCTACTGGAGACTTGATGGGCAAAAAAATTGTTCCTGCCCTCTTCCACCTTTATAGAAAAAATAAATTCCCAAAGCTATTTAAGATAATTGGTTTTTCAAGAAGAAACATAGAGGACGCTGGATTTGTAGATTTTGTTAGACAAATACTTATAAAACATTCTCACGGAAGTATAGATAAGGAGACAATGGAAGAATTTTTATCTTACTTTTCTTACCAAAAAGGTGATTTTGATGATATTAAAAATTATAAAATTTTGGCAGAAAAACTTGGCGTAATTGATGATGGCTGGAATGCTTGTTCTAACAAACTTTTTTATCTGGCTGTACCGCCACAATATTACCGTAATATAAGTGAGAATTTGGCAGAATCCGGTCTTACTATTCCTTGTGGAGGAGACGAAGGATGGACAAGAGTTATTGTAGAAAAGCCCTTTGGCCGTAACTTGAAGACTGCGGAAGAATTAGACACGCTATTGGCAAAACTATTTAAGGAAGAACAAATCTATAGGATAGATCATTATCTTGCCAAGGAAATGCTTCAGAATATCCTTACCTTTAGGTTTGCAAATAATCTATTTGAAGAAGAATGGGGAAACAAGCTAATTGAGAAGATTAATATAAGAACTTGGGAAGATATTGACGTTTCTGGCCGAGGTCCTTTTTATGACGGAATTGGTGCCCTTCGTGATGTTGGTCAAAACCACCTTCTTCAGATGTTTGCTTTAATTACAATGGATAGGCCAAATCATGAAGACGCAGAAAATGTAAGAGCAAAACGGGCAGAAATCTTATCCAGACTAGAAGTTTTAAGCCCAGCAGAAATAAAGAACAATACTTTTCGTGGACAATATGATGGATATAAAAAGGTTGAAGGTGTATCTGAGAATTCACAAACAGAAACTTTCTTTAGGGTGAAGGCTCGTCTTTCAACGCCTAATTGGTCTGGAGTTGACATTACCCTTGAAGCAGGAAAAGCACTACCGCTTAGGAAGGAAATAGAAATCATTTTTAGACACCCGAGTCCTTGTATATGCCCTGTAGGAAAACCCCACCTACAAAATAAAATGATTATAGGAATCGAACCAAGAGAGGGAATAATAATAGAATTTTGGTCTAAAAAGCCAGGCCTTGAACACTCATTTAAAAAAAGAAAGTTTAACTTTGTCCTAAGACGTGTAAATGAACGGGTTCAGTACGTCGAAGAATATGAGAGACTATTGTTGGATTGTATATTAGGTAACCAGATTCTTTTCTTATCTACCCCAGAAATAACAGCATCTTGGAAATATATTGATCCAATTGTGAATGCATGGGAAAAAAATGATGTGCCACTTATTACTTATAAATCAAAATCTCGCGACGCAATAAATAAGGCTGATAAGTTCTTTGCTGCATCAAATACTAATATGGAAAACCAAATTGGCGTCATTGGGTTGGGTAAAATGGGTGGAAACGCTGCAAGAAGACTAACAAAAGCAGGCTGGAAAGTATTCGGATACAATAGAACATTTGATGTTTCAAAAAGGATAGAAGCGGAAAAACTTGGTGACTTTACGCCTATTGAAAGCCTTGAAGAGCTTGTAAAAAAACTTAAGAAACCAAGAGTAATTATTACAATTCTTACTGCAGGTAAACCAACAGATGAAATCTTAGAAAAACTTACCCCACTACTCGACCCTAACGATATTATTATAGAAGGAGCAAATTCATTCTTTGAAGACACAAGAAGACGGGCGGAAAAGATCACGGCAAAAGGAATTAAGTTTATAGATGCTGGAATATCAGGAGGACCCGGAGGAGCTCTAAATGGAGCTTGTCTTATGGTTGGAGGGGATAAAGAACTTTTTGATTATCTAAGGCCTTTGCTTGATGCAATGGCCAAGCCAGGTGCAGTAATGCATTTTGATGGAATAGGCGCTGGACACTTTGTAAAAATGGTTCACAACGGAATTGAATATGGAATGATGCAATCGATTGCAGAAGGCTTCAATTTGATGAAAAACGGGCCATATAAAGACCTAAACATGCAAGATATTACAACTATCTACCAAAATGGTTCCGTTGTAACATCGCGTTTGGTAGGATGGCTAGCAGACGCTTTTGCAAAATATGGAAATGATTTGGAAGAGCTTTCTGGTGCAGTTGGATTTACTGGTGAGGGGGCTTGGACTGCTGAAGTTGCAGAAAAACTCAAATTTCCGATAGATGTAATAAAAGATTCAGTTGAATTTAGAAAGAAGTCTCAAGCAAATCCCTCTTTTGCCGGAAAGATTCTTACTGGAATGAGAAATCAATTCGGCGGCCACTCAATAGAAAAAGGCAAAATGACCTAGATTAAAGGAATCGGAAGATGTGAGATGTCACCAAGCTTATCTAATCTGTATTCTTCACCAATTCTTTGAACTGTTGTAATAGAACACTCTCCAATATCGATATATTCAGCATGTGT
>DASZYA010000018.1:0-18583 GCA_035545675.1 Patescibacteria group bacterium | reverse complement strand
GTTTATATTCTTTTTTACAGTGTGTGCAAATCTTTCTAGCAATTCTTTGTCCTAGGATTGCGTTCATGGTTGATGCAAGAAGAAAAGTTTCTGCTCCCATGTCTATAAGACGTGGAAGAGCTCCAGCGGCATTAGATGTATGTAGGGTTGAGAAAACCAAATGTCCTGTAAGAGATGCCTGAATAGCAAGATCTGAAGTCTCTTTATCGCGGATCTCTCCAACAAGAATGATGTTTGGATCTTGTCTTAGAAATGACCTAAGACCTGTTGCAAATGTAAGCCCAACATCAGGATTAATTTGGACTTGGTTTGCTCCTGCAATTTGGTATTCAACTGGGTCTTCGAGAGTAAGAATATTGACGCGAGTTGTATTTAGTTTGGAAAGTACAGAATATAGAGTTGTGGTTTTTCCGGATCCAGTAGGTCCACAAACAATAATAATTCCATGGGGTCTTAGAATTGAAGCCTCTAGGGTTTTAAGGGAAGTTCCTCGAAGACCTAGCTCAGTAAGGGTTGGGACTCCTCCTGATTTTTTCAAAAGTCTCATAACAATTTTTTCTCCAAAGGATGTAGGAAGAGAGCTAACACGAAGGTCTACTTCTTCGTCTCCATACTTAAAGTTGAAACGACCATCTTGAGGAATTCTGTGCTCATCTATCTTCATGTCAGATAAAATCTTGATTCTGGAAATAACTGCTTCTTTAACAGCAAGAGGTAGAGAAAGTCTTTCATATAATATTCCATCAATTCTGTATCTCACTCTTACTCTATCTTCCATTGATTCAAGATGTACGTCTGATGCCTTACTTTTAATTGCGTATTCAAGAATTGTAGAAACTATTTTGGCAATTGGAGCCTCTTTAATAACTTGCGAAAGAGAATCCTTATCAAATGTTTTGACTCCTGTGATTTGCTCGGTTTCCTTAATTGCCGCCTTAACTTCTCCAATCAATCCAAACGTATATTGATTTTGAATTGCAGCAGTTATTTCTTCTGGAATAGCTTGAAATGTAGTAATGGTGGCACCGGTTTTTTGTCTTAAAAAGTTTACTGTCTCAAGATCCAATGGATCGGACATTGCAAGCGATAACGTATTTCTTTCTTTGTCATATGCAAAAGGGATGGCATTAAATCTTTCTGCGACAGCTTTAGTCACAAAGCTTAAGGCTTCTGGAGAAAAAGGAAGCGTTGTTACAGATACAAAAGGTACGCCTATAAGTTTTGCGCGCGTTTCATAGTATACTTCCTCACTTACTACTTTTGATTCCAGGAGTAGCTTATCTATGGCAATACCTTTATTTATAGAGTCATTTTTTAACTGGTTATAAATAGTATCTGTTATGAGTTTTTCTGAAAAAAGTAAACTTGCGACAGTTCTTTCTTCCGGTGTGGGAATGGGTGGAGGTGCGGTTTGTGCGACAGGAATCTGAGCGTTATTTGTTTGGGCAGTTGGATCCATAAATAAGTTTGTTATTTAAATCACAAAATAAAAAGCCAGATAGAACAACTAGCTTGTTTAATCGTAATAAAACGATTAATATAAAGTCAATATGTTTACGCTCATTTTGTCCGGTAATTTCACAGCAAAAGAAGAATTCTTAGAAGTTTTTGTAAAAGATCACAAAATTCCCACATACAATATTTATAAATTTGGAGACGGTCTAAAGATATCGGAGGCACGTGAGATCAAGAAAAATTTGGCCCTTAAGTCTTCTGATAATAGGTTAATTATTGTTGGTGAAAACCCATCCGCTGAAGCCCAAAATGCATTACTCAAAACAATAGAAGAATTGCCGGAAGATACTTTCTTCATTTTTATGTCAGAAGCTCTGCTCTTGCCTACAATTTTTTCTAGATCTCAGGTTGTTAATCTGGGAGAAGTGGATTTGTCCAATTTGACAATTTTGAATTTTGAACTAAATAATTCATCTGCTTCCGATACCATAGTTATGGTAGACGAGCTCCTATCTAAAGGTGATAAGGATTTATATGCTACGCTCATTTTGAGTTTAAGAAAAAAAATTCTCGCCTTAGCTAAGCTTGGCCATAGCAAGGATACTAAACGAGGTATCGCCACTTATAGAAAACTTTTAAAATATTTAGTTCTTACAAAAACTAATAATTTAAATTCTAGGATTGCTATGGAGCGAGCCTTTCTTGAGCTTCTCTAATTTTTCTTACAAATGCCCCTTGACAAGAGTTTTTCTTTATGATTATGATTTACTTGTTACATGAAAATAGCTGCCCAAATAAAAAAGAATTTTAACAAAGGTTTTACCCTCATCGAACTTCTTGTTGTTATTGGTATTTTAGGAATTCTTGCTGCTGCTCTTGTTGCTACTATTGATCCATTTGAACAGCTAAATAAAGCTACGGATTCAAATACAAAGAACGTTGCAGTTGAATTCTTGAATGCCGGTATTCGTTACTACACAACCCACAGCGCTTTCCCTTGGGATTCAGTTGCTAACGGTGGAGCTGATTGTATGAGTGGTACAACTGATCTTACCGGTACAACTCTTGGATCCATGACAGCTTGTTTAACTACTTTAATTGGAGAGGGAGAACTTAAGTCTGGGTTTACTACGGCAACTGGAATTATTAGTAAGGTTATAGTTAATGAGAACGGAAGCAATGTGACAATGTGTTTCAAGCCAGTTTCAAAAGCACAACAACGTGACGCAAACGCAAAGTTCAACGCAGATGGTACAGCAAATGGTTCATGCCCAGGTGGAGCAACAAACCCAGTAGGTCCTTCAGCAACTTGTTACTGGTGTACACAATAGTTACCTTCTTTTCCTCTCTAGTATCAGATAAATAATATTGCTATTATTTTTCTTATGCCAAAAAAAACAAAGAAGAAATCTTTAGTTAAGTATCTGGTGCTTATACCTTTTATCTTAATTTTTGTTATTTATTTTCATAATGTTACTGCAGATATTTATGGTGGAGATGTGGGAGATTTAACTACTGCATCGTACGTTTTTGGAGTAGCTCATCCACCAGGATATCCTACATTCACCGTTCTTGGCTTTATTTTTTCTAAAATTCCTTTGCCACTCACACTTGTTGGGCGAATAGCTTTAGTTTCACTATTCTCTTCTATAATCTCTCTATCCATTTACTATATATTTACAAAAAAACTTACTAAAAATACTATATATGCTTTACTAGGTACTTTCACCCTAGCCTTTTCCTACTTATTTTGGCTTTATTCAGAAATGCCTGAGGCTTTTGCCTTGAATGTTTGTTTGGCATTTGTTACCTTCTTTTTTGCCTATCTTTTCTATAAGGAAAAAAAGGATATTTACCTTTATTCATTGGCCTTTTTTGCTACATTTAACCTGACAAATCATCACAGCATCATCCTTGTCTATCCAGGAATATTGATATTAATTTCAAAACATTGGAGGCATATATTAAAACCCAGGAAGATAGCATTTTCAATCCTTTTTTTGATTTTAGGTTTTGTTCCATATATCTACATACCAATTGCTGCATCTAAAAATCCTGTAATGAATTGGGATAACGTTACAGATTTTAATAGTCTTTTGAATTTGTTTTTAAGAAAAGACTATGGCACGTTCAGTTCCGGAAATTTTCAAAAAGCTAAGAATATATATGAGAGTTTAGTTGTAGTAAAAACTTATTTTACTCTCACCGCAAAGTCGATAACAATACCTGCTTTCTTTATCTCAATTGTGGGATTGGTTGGAATATACAGGCAAGATAAAAGATTATCTTTGGCACTAATTATTTCATATATTTTGTCCGGTCCAGTTTTTGTTCTATATTCCGGTTTCCCTTTGGTTAATTCATTTATAATTGGAATATCAGAAAGATTTTATATACTCTCCTCTTCTATATTGTTATTATCCTTTCCTTCAGGAATCTTATTATTCAAAAATTTACTTTCTAAGATACTTACTAAAAAGATTTATATAGGCTTAGTTATTTCTATTTTTTGGATAATTCCGATCTCGTTGTTTTTTATCAACTTTAAACGCGTAGATTTATCAAAAAATTCTGTGGGAAATAAGCTCGGATATGACATCCTAAAAACATTACCTAAAAATGCTCTAATATTTCTAGATGGAGATACTGTTGTTACAAATACTTGGTATGTTCATTACGTTTTAGGATATAGGCCAGATGTTACGGTTGCTCAGCTTGGTGGATTTGCGAATAATTATTACATTGATGATAAATTCGTGCAGTATAGAAATGATTATGGCAAATTCGGCTCTATTACGGATATTTTAAACAAAGAGGTAATTAAAGAAAAACCTGTTTATTACATCTCGGAGCCTTCTTATAAGAATGTTTTATGGCTTCCCGAAGGTCTTTCTTCAAGATATATTCCGGCTGGGAAAAAACCGGATAAAAAAAATTATATTGAAGCTCAGAAAAGAATCTGGAAAGAAATAAATCCAACCAGAAGAGAAGAGTTGAAATTATCTGAGCGAAATTTAATACCTTCTTTTATTCCTATTACCTACTCAACCTCTCTAACAAGAACTGCTGATTTTGTGTATAAAAATTATCATGATGTTGAAGCATCCTTGTATTTTTATAGATTAGCAGAGAATGTTGACCCACAATTTTCACTTCCATACGTGAACATTGGGATTATTCAATCAGAAGACCTAGGATTGTGTAAAGAGGCAGAAGATAATATCCAAAAAGGCATTGATAGGACAGTTGAAAGACAATACTTTTTGGTCATGTACTTAAATTACAAAAATTGCTTTAATGATAATAATAAGGCTGAAAGTTATAGAAAATATTTGATGAGTAAATATAATTGGGATATTGCCAAAGATATTGGAACACAAAAATCCTCGAATAAAACAAAATGAATTTTGAACCAATAACTGCCTTTATAGTTTTTATGTCATTTTTGATAGGAAGTTGCCTTGGTAGCTTCACAAATGTTGTAATTGATAGGTTGCCTGCGGGTGTGGGGCTTGTATATGGCAGATCATATTGTGAAAAATGCAAAAAAACTCTTTTACCCCAGGATTTAGTTCCTATTTTTTCCTACCTCCTTTTAGGAGGAAAATGTAGATTTTGCAAAGAAAAAATACCAGCGCGACTATTTTATGTAGAGGCTTTAATTGGTCTATCTCTTGCCACTATCTCATATTTCTTCTTGAACGGCCTAGTTCCTTTGTATCAAGCAATCTACATCTTTATAATAATTGATCTATCGACTGCAATATTTTTTACAGATATAGAGTATGGGATAATACCAGATCAGTTAGTGATAATAGCGACAGTGTTAATATTTATTTATAATCTTGTTTACACTCCTCAACTTCTAGTGGGTAACGTATTGGCAGGAATTTCTGCGGCAATCGTCTTCTTAATTCTCTTCCTTGTTACATCCGGAAAAGGGATGGGTTTTGGAGATGTTAAATTGTCGTTTGTATTAGGTTTATTTTTGGGGTTTCCAAGAGTTGTTGTGGGAGTGTATCTGGCGTTCTTGACAGGAGCTTTGATCTCGATAATACTAATATTACTAGGTAAAAAGAAGCTTAAGCGTGACACTATTCCTTTTGGCCCGTTTTTAGTTATGGGAATGTTGATTGCTTTTTTATTTGGTAATTTCTTGATAGAAAAAGCGCTTTTTTACTTTTAAAATGAGAAAAAATACTGCCCTCTTTGGTTTTACCCTAATAGAACTTGTTGTGTCGATAGGAATTCTAGCTATTTTTTCTACCTTTTTAGTCGCTGTATTAAACCCGTTCGAACAATTCAAAAAAGCCGCTGATACACAAAGAAAGTCGGATCTTGCTCAGATTCAAAGAGGCCTGGAAGCTTATTATCAGGATTTTGGAAAATATCCTGATGCCTCGAGTAATAAAATTGTCTATAACTCCTCTGCGCTTAATTGGGGTAGTTCGTGGGCACCATATATGGATGTTTTGCCCAAGGATGATGCTTCCGGAAAAAATTATGCGTATGCAGTATCTGGAGATAAACAGAGTTATTGGTTATATGCCTCTCTTGACCGAGGGACACATGACCCTCAAGCGTGCAATAATGGTGCTGCTTGTACGAGTCTATCCCTAAATGGAATGTCTGGTACTGCTTGTGGGGGGACATGTAATTATGGGGTCTCAAGTCCAAACGTGTCGCCTTGATAGTATCTAGTATTTGGTATCGAGTATTTAGTATGATTTAAATATGAACGTGATTAGACGAAGCCTTCGCGCTCGTTATAAGCTAAAAGCTAACAATGGTTTTACTCTAATAGAGCTCCTAGTTGTTATTTCTATTATTTCAATTCTTGCAGCTCTATTGATGGCTAATTTTGTGGGAATTAGGCAACGTGGTCGTGATGCTCAAAGAAAATCAGATCTTCGCCAAATCCAATCAGCACTCGAGCTTTATAGATCTGACAATGGTAGCTATCCTAC
This sequence comes from Patescibacteria group bacterium, assembly GCA_035545675.1. Classification (GTDB taxonomy): domain Bacteria; phylum Patescibacteriota; class Microgenomatia; order Levybacterales; family GWA1-39-11; genus GWA1-39-11. Next base: position 12,161 of record DASZYA010000018.1, on the reverse strand, counting down.
CACTCTTGGTAGTGGTAATTGCGGATCTACACTTAGTCAAAATTCTGTAACATATATGCAAAAGATTCCTTGTGATCCTCTTTCAAAAGGTAATTATTCTTATACTTCAGATGGAAATACATACACTATTTATGCATGTATAGAAAACGAAAATGATCCAGATAAAGATAGTAGTACGGAGAGCGGTTGTACAACAACGAGTAATGTGTCGTTTACACTTACTAACCCCTAGCTTATGATTTATGACCTTAAACAAGCTTATCCATTATCGACTCACGCTGCCAGCTAAAAGCTATAGACTACAAACTGCCTTGGGTTTTACTTTAATTGAACTTTTGGTAACGTTCTCCTTAATAAGTATCATCTCTGGTATTGGATTTGCTTCATTTGCATCTTACAGCAGAAGACAAACTGTCGTACAAGCTGCAGCAGATTTGAAGCAAGCAGTGGATTTGGCTAGGTTTGATGCTGTTTCTTCTGTTAAACCATCTGATTGTTCTGATACAGATACCCTGTCAAGCTATCAGGTGAATTTTTGTCAAAATTCTGTATGTAATACAAGTGGGGTTGACTATGAGGTTGTCGCTCAATGTGGGGCAATTACCAAGGTGGTAGAAAGTAAAAAATTACCAGACAATGTAACATTTTCTAGCGTAGGTGGCCAAACTGTTTGTTCTACGGTGAAATTTAACACTCTTAGTTCAATTGCGGAGGGTGCACCTTGCCAAATTAATGTGAATGGATTTAGCAATCAAGTAAAAGTAACTCTTGATTCAAACGGATATGTCTCATATTAAATTCGACAATAAAGGACAAACTATTATTGAGGCTGCAATTGCACTCGCCTCTATCCTCCTTACGTTGGCGGCAATATCAATTGCCATCACAACAAGTGTAAGTAATTCACAGTTTATCAAAAACCAAACAGTTGCCTCCAAATATGCGCAATCTGCAATGGAGTATATGAGTTATCTTAGAAATACTGATCCCACCACATTTGAAGCGAGAACGGGTTTGTATTGTATGGACGGAGATAATACACTTAATACCGGAGCCTGTTCTACGGTAAACCTTGCAGGAACATTTAAGAGAGAGGTGGATTTTTCTCAAAATGATTCAGACTGTGGAGGTGGAACAAAAATTACTACTACGGTTTATTGGACAAGTGGAAAATGTTCCAGTACAAACACTTTTTGTCACAAATCGCAGCTTATTTCGTGTTTTTCCAACGAATCAGGATCAGGAACTACGTTATGAAAGATATATTAAAAAATAATAAAGGTTATACAATCGTTGAATTACTTGCCGTAGTATCGATACTTGTTATCATATCGGGTATTATTTCAAGCATACTCTACTCAACTCTACGCGGTAGTAATAAAGTTAAAATAACAACAGAAGTCACTCAAAACGGGACATATGCTATGTCTGTTATAGCAAAAACCATAAATGATTCTAGAAATGTTTTGCAGGTAGATGGTGTTGATATAGATGATTGCACAGCAAGTCCCAGTGGTAAGTCTATAGAGTTTCAAAGATTGGATGGTTCTACAACAACTTTTTCTTGTTCAAATGGGGATTTAGCATCCAATAGTGCCTCTATTATTAATACAGAGACCGTGAAGGTTGATGATGCTTCTTGTGTATTCACTTGTTATCAAAAAGCAGATGATTTGTATGCTCTGCCTATAATTGGAATTAATTTTAAGATAGAGGATAAAAATGCTACAGCAGAAGAATTGAAGGGGTCTTCTGATTTTCAGAGCTCCACTGCTCTCCGTAACTACAGGCCCTAGCCTCTTTGCGCAGTTGACAGGCAGTCGATTAATTATCTATGATGAATATATTCATGAGAATAAGAGATTCACGTGGGCAAATGCTTTTAGTGGTAGTTTTAACCATGATAGTTGCCCTGACAGTTGGTTTATCCGTTGTTTCAAGAACGGTTACGAATCTTCGTATATCTCGTCAAAACGAAGAGTCTCAGCGTGCATTTGAGGCAGCAGAGGCCGGTGTTGAGCAAGTTTTGCAGTCTCAAACTACAAATTCCAATCTTCAACTTTCTAACAATGCAAAATACGACACAACTTCATCTGACCTACAAGGTTCCGGGTTTTTGTTAAATGGGGCAGATACCGTAGATCAGGATTCTGGTATGGATATATGGTTGGCAAATTATCCGGATTACGCGAGCCCACTAACTGGTAATGTAACTATATACTGGAGTACTTCAAATCAAAGCTGTTCGGAAACTAATGGAGCAAATGTTGTTCCAGCCCTTGAGGTTGTAGTTCTATCTGGGAGCGTGGTAAATCCAACTTTTAATAAATATGTTTACGATCCTTGTGGCAGGATACAAAACGCACTTGCGAACGGGAGTGGTGGCACCATTGATGGCGAAGCTTTTAAATATGCTGCAACTATTCCAGTTTCTACTGGTTTGATAGCAAAGGCAATTCCTATCTACAATTCAACAAAAATGGGAATTACTTCAACTGGTGCGTTACCAAATCAAGGAAAGCTTATTGAATCAACGGGACAATCAGGGGACACGGTTAGAAAAATAACTTATTTTGAGTCCCACCCTCAAGTACCACTTGAGATATTTCCATATTCAATAATCTCACAATGAACAAAATTATTGGTTTAGACATTGGTAGCTCATCTATAAAAGTTGCGTCTATTAAAAAAGATGGAGCTTTATTTGCATTGGAATCTGTTGCAGTTTCTCCAACTACGGCTAAGGGAATGACATCTGAGTCGCTTATTGATTTGCAGGCTATGGCAGATGCCATAAAAAATTTGTTGAGCTCAAGTGGCATTAAAACTCAGGATGTTGCATTATCAGTTCCCGAGAGTCAAGTTTACACAAAAGTTATTGAAATGCCGGATCTCTCTTCTCAAGAGTTGTCTGCTGCTCTAAAGTTTGAAATGGAGCAATATGTACCTCTACCCTTGGATCAAGCAAAAACAGACTGGGAAGTTTTAGGAAAAAATGAGGTTGGAGGTAAAAAAATGGTTGATGTAATGATTGTTGCAGCCCCAATTGGGATTATTCAAAAATATGAAAAGGTTATGGAGCTAGCAAAACTTTTACCTCAAGTCGTAGAGACAGAAATTGTCTCAGTACATCGCGCACTTTTGCCTTTGGTTAATAATACGGATTCTAATATGATTGTTCATATTGGGGCTACAACTACGAGCGTCGCGATAGTTAAAAACGGAATTATAAGAATGGTTTTTTCGGCAGCACTTGGAGGACTTGCAATAACTCGGGCTATATCTGTTGATTTAGGTATAGATATGACTCAAGCAGAAAATTATAAAAAAGCTTATGGTCTTAACAAAGACGCTTTCGAAGGAAAGGTTGGTAAAGCTCTTGCTCCAATTCTTGATTCCATAGTTGGAGATATAAGAAAAGCACTGCTCTCTTTCCAGGAGAAAAATAATAATGAAACAATTAAGCAGGTAGTTTTATCAGGCGGTTCCTCTCTTCTCCCTGGGATAGATGTTTATTTCACAAATGCCTTAAGTTCTCAGGTTGTGCTTGGAAACTGCTTCACTGCATACAATATACAAAACGTACCAAACGAACTCATGATAGAAGCTCCATCTTACAATGTAGTGATAGGATTGGGCCTGAGGAATCTAATTTAATATGAAGGAAGATATAAATTTAGTCATAAGAGCAAATACTGATAAAAAAATTAGGGATAAAGTTTTTTTGGTTACTCTTGTTATATTTCTAATATTCTTCTCTCTTGGTGCAGTGGTTTTGGTTTACTCTATAACTCTTACATCCAAGGCAAGTGCTCTTGCAAATAATGCAAATGATCTGAGAGGCAAAATTTCTTCTTTTTCTGATCAGAAGACTAAGCTTCTTACAATAAATGAAAGGCTTGTTACTATTAGAAAAATTGTAAATACACGTAAAAAAATAGATGAGGAGGTTACATCTATTATATCTTTTGTGCCAGAAAATCTCACTATAGATAGTATTTATGCAGATGACACAATAGTGACAATTGGTTTAACATCCCAAAATCTTACGGATTTTGATACTTTCTTGGAATCAAAAATCCCATTAATGACTAAGGATAAAAGTTTAAATATTGAAAGAGTAAACGTGGGATCATTTTCTCAAAAAGGGAGTGGATATTTATTGTCTGTAGATTTTATATTTAAAACGGCAGCTATAAAATGAAAGAACTTACACCATATTACATAAAATATAAACATTTTATTTTACCTACGGTATTTATAATGTTATCTTTTTTTATTCTATTTAGAGTAATTATGCCGCAGGTTACGTCAATTGCTTCTGCTAATCAAGACATTGAAACAAAAAATAATGATGTGCAAAATCTTCAAACATCACTTTCTGCACTTTCTAATTCAGATGATTCTGCAATAAATGACGATTTAGATATTGTTACCAAGGCTCTCCCGGTTTCAAAAAACATCACTCAAATTTTTGAGGCTCTCTCTTCCGCTGCAGGCGGAGCCGGTGTTGATCTGAAAGAATATTCTCTTAAAGTTGGTGGTATTTATGGAAGAGCAGAAAAAGTTGCTCAGACGGGAGTTAGAGGTGTTCCAACTGTTGATGTAGATGTTAAGGTAAGTGGTGCTTCTCCAAGACAAATTGTAGATTTTACTAAACAAATCCAAGAAAGACTACCATTATCAGAAGTAAAACAAATAAATTCAACGGGAAATAGTGCTACGCTTGAGGTGAGTTTCTTCTACAAGCCTTTGGATCTTACATTGGTATCTCGTCAAGATAATGTTCCTGGAGTAAATCAAAATGATTTGACTCTAATTAATCAACTTAAAGACTGGAATCACTAAATTAAATCTGGTCTTCTCTTTTTGGTTAATTTTTGGGCTTCTTCTTTTCTGAACTCCTCAATTTTTTTGAAATTCCCAGATAGTAACACTTCAGGTACATTCTTACCCTTGTAAGATTCAGGACGTGTGTATTGAGGGTGCTCAAGAATTCTAGAACCTTCTAAGTCACTGAATGATTCAAAGTTTGTAGCATCAGTTTTTGATAATACTTCGGGAACGAGTCTTACTACAGATTCTGTTATTAACATAGCTCCTATTTCTCCACCGGATAGTACGTAATCTCCCACAGATATTTCATAATCCACTAAGTCCCTTATTCTTTCATCGTACCCTTCATAATGTCCACAGATTAGGATTAGGTGATCTAACTTAGAAAATATTTCAGCATTTTTTTGGCTATAAACTTCTCCCTTTGGATCAAGTAATATCACTGCCTCTTTCGCTTTAGGATCCCTAATTCTTGCTTCTTCAATTGCTTTATCCATAACATCTACTTTTAAAACCATTCCTACCCCACCACCATATGGTTTGTCATCTACTGTCTGATGTGGACCATTCCCAAATTCTCTGAGGTCAAGGATGTTTATTTTAATTTTTTCTTCTCTTTGGGCGCGGCCCAATATAGAATGAGAAAAAATGCTGTCAAAAGCCTGGGGGAATAAGGTTATTATTGTGATTTGCATAGAGGATTAACTAAAAGTTAATAACTATTTTATGCTTCGTTTACTTGAATATCTACGCGGATGTTTTCCCTGATTGCTCTTATTTTAAGAACATTTTTAATTGCATTAATAGTTTTTCCACCTTTTCCAATAACGATTCCTACTTTGTCTTTTGGAACACTTACTACAAAGTTAGTAAATCCTTCAGAGGTTTCTTCTTTTATGTCTACTGATTCACCAAGGATTCCAGTCAATATGTGGTTTAGAAGTTCTTGCATGTTATTTAGCGTTTACTATTTTTTCAACAGCAGGAGTCATTTGTGCTCCAACTGATTTCCAGTGAGCCAATTTCTCTGCGTCAATATTCTTTATTTCTTTTCCTACCATTCTTTCGTATGAACCAATAGTATCAACTGCTTTTCCATCTCTCTTGCTTCTTTTTTCTTTAACCACGACACGATATTTGGCCTCACCCTTGCGTCCTATACGAGATAATCTGATTACTAATGACATATTAGAGCTATTTTATCATTTTTGCCTTGCAATAGTCAAACGTATTTGAATCTAAATTAGGCAAGAGAGGCGAGGGCTGCGCGAGCGGCGTTTTTTTCTGCTTCTTGTTTCGAGGTACCTATGCCTTCCGCCAAAAGCTTTTCGTCAAGATATACACCCACTGTATATACCTTGCTGTGATCGGGTCCCTCATCTTTTATGATTTTGTAAGATGGAGACATTTTATATTTTTCCTGGAGCATTTCTTGAAGTTTGCTTTTGGGGTCCTTTAAGCCTTGGGCATCAATTATTTCTTGAGAGCGGCTTATTATTGTTTCTTCTACAAAAGTTCTCGCTGCTTCAAGCCCTTGATCTATGAAAAGTCCCCCAATGAGAGCCTCAAGAGTATTTGCAAGAATCGTTTTGTTTTCTCTACCACCACTTTGCTCTTCTCCTTTGGATAGTTTTAGGTTTTTTCCAAGCCCCAAGTCCCTGCTAATTTCATATAGAGTTTCTGTATTTGTTAGAACGGATCTTATGTTTGTAAGTTGTCCCTCTTTTAGATCCGCATGTTTCCTAAAGATGTAAGAAGAAACAATAAAGGATAAGATGCTGTCTCCTAAAAATTCCAATCTTTCATTGGATTCTATTTTTTCATGGGACTCATTAAGGTAAGATCTATGAGTAAATACCTCATCAAGTAATTGTTGATTATTAAACGTTGGTAGATTCATTGTTGAAAGTTTTTACTAATTTTCCAAGCGCACCGTTGACAAATGCAGCAGATGTGTCATTGCCAAATTCTTTTGCTAGTTCTATTGATTCATCTATTACTACTTTTTCCGGTTGACTTTTGTCTATTGTGAGTTCGTAAACTCCAAGTCTCAGAATTGCCAAATCAACCTTATTTATCTTATCAATTGGAAATTCAGGTGCGATAACTTTTATCTTATCATCAATCGAATCTAAATTTTCAAGAATTTTTGATACAGCCTCGTTAGTATTTGATTGGTGAATAAAGCTTTCTGCAAAAAGTGCTTTGACTATTTCTTGACGTCTTTGATGACGGGGATCTTTTGCTGTTTTCATAGAACTATCTTACTATATAAGCACTTAGTTTCAATGGGGAATTAAACAACTTTTGCACCTTTGTAGTATCCGCAAGCTGCACATACTGTGTGAGGTGCAACCGCTGATCCGCAATTTTTACAAATCGTTACAGCAGGGAGTGCAAGCTTTATTGAAGCTCTTCTTTTTCCCTGACGTTGTCTTGAATGTCTTTTCTTTGGTTCGTGTGGCATATTTTATTAGCTTACAGCTGGTAGCTTTGAGCTTTTAGTAATTATAGACGATTTTGCCTCAAATCGCAAGAATTGGATAATTGACTTAGCTTTTTAATATTTCACTAATTGCCTTCATCTTTTCTATGTCGGCAAACCTTGTAGAATTTTGGGAAGCTAGCTCGTTGGTGATGTAAGACAAAGTTTGATGTGCGCCTCTTAGAAACCCGCTAACAATTTCAGGATGTTTTATGAAATCTGTTACGGTGAGGTGATATGTATCTAGTTGTACTATGTCAACACGATTTGGGAACTCATTTCTAGAGTCAGCAGCTGGCTCGTTTGTAAAAGGAGCATATTTTTTATCCGGTGATTTAAATTTATCTCGATTAACAGAAAGATATACACCAGAAGTTCCATTTTCGCCGATGAGCCTTATTTCTCCTTCGTAGGCTGTTCCTAAAGTTCTGTCAAAATTTCCTCTCCATACTTGGCGCACGACGTCAGATTCCAACATGGGTATTAATTTGCCAAAAACTTCGCTTACTTGGCTTTCGTACTGTGGAATTTCTGCCTCTCGTCTCTCAGCGGCTTTTACCTCTTTGTTAAAGGTATCTACTGCATTTGCAATATCATCTTCTGCTTTTTCAACCATTTGAGTATTATAGGATACAAAATGCAAAAAGTAAAGCTAATCTTTTGAAATTTTTGGTGTGTCGGTTTTTTGAACCATAGTAACAAGGTTTGGGTATTTTTTAAGACTTGGATATATTTTCTCTGCTTCTTTTCTGGCTAATTCGAATAAAGGATAGTCAGAAAGATTGGCAATTTTAAGGTCTGGAATTCCGTGTTGCATTGTTCCGAACATTTCTCCCGGACCCCTTAATTTGAGGTCAACTTCGGCTAGTTCTGCTCCATTATCAATTGTTTGAAGGTAGGTAAGCCTTTCTACGGTTTTGTCGCTCTTTGATTCAGTAAATAAGAAGCAATAAGATTGTTTTTGGCCACGACCAACGCGACCTCTTAGTTGGTGAAGCTGAGCTAGTCCAAAGCGCTCTGAGGCTTCAATTAGCATAATGTCGGCAGTCGGAATATCGATTCCCACCTCTATAACCGGGGTGGCAACTAAAATATCAAGTTTTCCTGCTTTAAAATCTGCAACAACCTTGTCTTTGTCTGCGGTTTTCATCTTCCCATGTAATAGGCCTAATTTGAAGTTGGGGAATACATTTTTCTTAAGGTGTTCCACTTCTTCCGTCACGGCTTTAACAGTAGCAAGAGTTTCCGATGGCTCAATAAAAGGGCAAACTATGAATACCTGGCTTTTTTCTGTTTTGATTTTTTCTGAAATCCAAGCATATCCCTTTTGTCTTTTTTCATTTGGTACTAGGTGTGTTTTTATTTTCTGCCTTCCTTTTGGAAGTTCATTAAGAAATGAAACTTTAAGATCGGCATAGATAGTTAGGAAAATTGTTCTTGGGATTGGAGTTGCTGTCATAGTTAAAACGTGAGGATTATTCCCTTTTTCAGCCAGAGTCGCACGCTGCTCTACTCCAAATCTTTGTTGTTCATCAATTACAATTAATCCTAGTTTTTTAAATTTGGCTCCTTTCTGGATAAGACTATGTGTTCCAATAGCAATGTCAAAGTTTTCTTCTTTGTTTTTGTTATTACTTGTAAAAAGCTCAACTCTAATTCCGAAGGGTTCTAATAGTTTTTTAATGGTTACATAGTGTTGGTTTGCTAAGATTTCAGTAGGTGCCATAAGAGCACCTTGAAATCCATTGAGGTAAGCTAAATACAAAACAATTCCTGCAACTACTGTTTTTCCAGAGCCTACATCTCCCTGGAGCAACCTATTCATAGGAATGTTCTTTTCTAAATCCCCAAAGATTTCTTCAACTGCTTTTTTCTGGGCATTTGTCAGTTCGAACGGAATAGATTTGATAAGTTTCTCTATTTCTTTTTGGTGTTTTTTGACTTCGAAAGCATCTGTTTTTGCTTTTTTTTCCCAGGCTTCTTTTCTTTCGAGAGAGGCAAGGTTTTTTAATAACAATTCATCAAAAGAAAGCCTTTGTCGAGCCTTATTTGCTTCTTCAGCACTTTTGGGAAAGTGTATAGATTTTAGTGCTGCAATAAGATCAGGTAGATTATTTTCTTCCTTTAATTCTGCCGGCAAATAATCCGGAAGCGTTTCAATTTGATCTAATATTGTTTTGATTCTTCCCCTTATCCATTTGGATGTTAGGTTTTGAGTTTGTGGATAGACGGGAACGAGGCCTGTTGTATTAATAGCTGAATCATTTTCTGATTTTAGGATCTCATAGCTTCTTACGGCCATTGTAAGTCTATTACCAAACTTATCAATTCTTCCTGCAGCACTTATAAAATCTCCCTCGTGTACTGTGTTGATAAGAAATTTCTGATTGAAAAAGGTAAGATCTATTTTTCCAGTTCCATCTTCTACTGTAATTTTCTGAATAGATAAACCTCTTTTGGTAAATGTGTTTGAGACTTTGGTTACGTTTCCTTGTATGGTTAGTGTTTCTCCGGGTTGAGCTTTACCGATTTCTGAAACAATTAAATTGCTGTCGTAACGAAAAGGAGTGTAAAAAAGGAAATCTTCGACATTTACTATGCCTACTTTTTCAAGGGTCTTTGCCTTCATTCTGAACACCGGCCCAAGAGTCTTCAGGGGCGTTGAAAGATCCATTAACTTAATAAGAAGGGAATAAGAGCACTTATTAATATGGCAATACAGGCAAGGCCAATTAATACTTTAAAAATCCATTTGTGTTTTCTTAATGTATCCATGATTAGTTCAATTTTATCCTAACGTAGTTTCTTTTTCCACTCTTTATAATCATATTGTCTTCTGGAATAATTTCTTGGTTTGGTGTTCCAACAAGTTCATCATTAACTAAAACTGCACCTTGCTCAACTAATCTCTTTGCTTCTGATTTACTTCCCGCAAGACCTAATGTAACCAATAAGTCTGATGCTTGAAGGTGTGCGTCAGGATTTAATTCTACAGTTGGAATATCTTCTGGAAGTTCTTTGTTTTGTACTGTTTTTTCAAAATTAGCTTCTGCTTCTTCTGCATCCTTTTGGCTATGAAGTTCACTAACTATTAGCTTTGCTAATTCCTTTTTAATATGGATTGGATTCTCATGATTCTTTAATCGATCCTCATATTTCTTAACTTCTTCTAGATTTAGATTTGTAGCTAAGGTGAAGTAAGTGATTATTACATCATCAGTTATAGACATAATTTTGCCGTACATATCTCGTGGAGAATCCTCGAGCCAAACAGCATTTCCCCACGATTTACTCATTTTTCTTCCATCAGTCCCGGGTAAGTAGTCTGTTGCTAGAACATATGATTCTTTGTCCCTAAGTAATTTTTGTAGAGTACGGCCAGCTTGCATGTTGAATGTTTGATCTGCCCCACCAAGTTGAAGATCAGTATCTAGATGGTAACTATCGTATCCTTGCATAACTGGATACAAAACTTCTTGTAGCCTCACACTTTTTCCATCAGTTAATCTTTTTTTGATAAGTTCGCGGGAAATAAAATCATTTAGAGTAAATTTTTGAGTAAGTTCTACTACATCTTTAAAACCGAGCTTTGAAAGCCAATCGCTATTATGAACTACTTTAACTTTTGAAAAGTCTAATAACTTTTCTGCCTGTTTTTTATATGTTTTAAAATTCTCTTCTATTTCTTCAACGGTTAATATTGGGCGTTCAGAATCTTTGTCTGACGTATCTCCAATTAGAGCCGTAAAATCACCAATTAAGAAAGTGACATTGTGTCCTAGATCTGCTAATTTTTGGAGCTTTCTTAATGGCACAGCGTGTCCCAAATGAATCCTAGTTGCTGTTGCGTCGATACCTAGGTAAATGTTTAAAATTTGGCCGCTAGATAGCTTTTTTTGGAGTTCAGATTTATTTGGTATTACATTAGCAGTACCGCGCGTTAAAATGTCATTTATAGTGTTATCCATAACGTTATTATACGTTTAATTATTTCCCCTTTCAATTGACGGGGTTTTGCCTAAAGAGGTTCAAATTGATATAATGTCTCTACATGCAATATTACCGCCCGCCTGGGAGTTCTAGGCTAAGCAGGCATAGAAATCCTCTCAACAACGTTCTTGTATGGAGTAAACTCGCTCGTTATGCCCTCTTTGGGGTAATTGGACTTCTTATTTTCTTCTTTGTTTATTTTCTTTGGATTAGCCGTGATCTTCCAACTCCTGGAAAGCTTGCAGGTGGCAACATAAAAGATTCCACTAAAATTTTGGATAAAAATGGAGTAATCCTCTATTCAATTTATAAGGATTACAACAGGCTTTATATTCCTCTAGACCAAATCCCAGACAATCTTAAGAAAGCTACAATTGCAACAGAGGATAAAGATTTTTATACCAACAATGGATTTTCTGTTACAGGTTTGGTTCGTGGTATTCTTCTTGATCCCATACTTAAAAGTCGCGCTTCTGGAGGATCAACCATTACACAGCAGCTTGTTAAAAATACACTTCTTACCCCTGAAAGAAGCTTAACTCGTAAGCTCAAAGAATTAATTTTGGCAATTGAGGTTGATCAGAGATTCTCAAAGAATCAGATTCTCGAAATGTATCTCAACAACGTTCCTTATGGTGGAACTGCTGTTGGGGTTGAGGCGGCAAGTAATTTGTACTTTGGAAAACATGCAAAAGAGTTGGATCTTGCCCAATCTGCCTTTCTTGCTGGTCTTCCTCAGCTTCCATCTGTTTATTCTCCATATGCAAATCCTGGGAGCAAAGCTTATGAGGCAAGAACCCAAGAAGTGTTGGGTCGCATGATTAGCGAACACGAGATTACCCAAAAGCAG
>DASZYA010000017.1:0-2146 GCA_035545675.1 Patescibacteria group bacterium | reverse complement strand
TTATGGGAGTGAGTCTAGAAATCAAAGAATCCGTCAAAATTCTAGAAGATCTTGGATTTAAAGTCACAACAAAAGAAGATTTGTTAAAAGTAGAAGTTCCATCTTGGAGAGTTGATGACGTATCGCTTCCCGAGGATATTATTGAAGAAGTAGCCAGAGTCTATGGATACTTTAAACTCCCAAGCATTCTTCCTTACCAAACAGAACAAACACCTTACAGTAGGGCAAACGACCAATTCTATTGGGAACAAAGAGCTCGTGAAGCCTTGAAATACTGGGGATTCACAGAGCTATTTACCTATCCAATGGTTTCAGAAAGCATGCTAGAGGGCCCAACGACAGAAGCTGTATCAATAAAAAATCCATTGTCAGAAGATAATGTTCACATGAGAAGAACTCTTGTACCAAGCTTACTTGAAGCAGTACGAGAAAATAAAAATCGAGAAGCTCTAGCAATATTTGAAATTTCAAACGCCTACATCAAGCAAAAACAGGGATTACCAAAAGAGCTTTTAAAACTCGCTGGAATTTACAAAAAACCAAAAGCATCATTCTTTGATGTAAAAGGAATAATTGAAGCGCTATTACAAGACTTAGGAATAAGTGACGTTGAATTTAAAAAAGCTGAAAGTGGAGCAGTTGGAGCAGATGTTTATATTGGACATGACCTATTGGGAGAAATAGAAGTATTGGAGCAAAACCTAATAGACTTTGAGCTAGATTTTGGAACAATACTAAAACACGCAAGCCTTAAGAAGGTTTACAAACCTACCTCTAAATTCCCAGAGTCCGTTGAAGATTTAAGATTTGAAATAGATCCAGATATTCTATATTCAAAAATTGAGAAAACTATACTTGGAGAGAGTAGTCTAGTAAAAAGCGTTTCATTGCTTGATGTTTACCAAAACAAAAAAACTTTCAGGATTGTATATCAAAGCCAGAACCATAACTTAACAAATGAGGAAATAACAGAAGTTAGAGAAAGAATAATAGCAGCCCTCAAAAAATCCTTCAAAGCCACGCTAGCTTAAATTCTTGCTCCCGCTTTTGATATAATTGCACGATTATGCCTAGCCCAAAAGAAATCTCTGCAAAATATATTGATGATTTAACAAAAACGACCGCCGTAAATGCAATGATGGCTTTACGCTTATCCCAACATTTTAGTAAAGACAATAAAGAAAGAGAGCCGGGCAGAAAACCCTCCGACGCATCATTGGGAGCTGCTGCATTCGTATTAGGATTGGATTATTATACGTACAAATTTCAACAAAACGCTATATTAACACTAAGAAAAATGGGTTTAACAAATGGAGATGTGGCCAAGCTATTAAATCAGGATAGCAGCTGGGCTGTAACAATGAAGAGTGGGGGAGTAAACAACAATCCTGAAACCGAAGTGTCATTTAAAACTTTTATCGAAGAACCAACTGGCTCTAAGCAAGGATCAATTGCTAATCCGGAAAAATTAGCCACTTATACAAACTTTTTCAGTGATGTAATAACATTAACCCCCATAGTAGATAGATACAGCCATACTCTTAGCTTACAAGAAACGCCAGACGGTAGACTCATACCTATAGCATATGGTCCCACATGTTCGTTAATGTTCAAGCCATGGGACTAGCCGCTATATCGGTTCATCCAGGAGGTGTGAGTGATTCACTATTTAAAGATATCCCAGATCCTTCAATCAAAACTGGTGCAATAAAGGAAGGAAAATCTTTCCTTCAACGCATGCAATTATTTAGAAGCTCATTAAAAAATGCCTTACTTAACCAATCAGGAAAATCAATTTTAACCGATGAAATTAGCAAATCTTTATCTTCTGAAGTCGATAATAAACGCATGGCAACAGTCGACATAATCGCAGGACTTCAAAGCACTGAAGATATAATTGCCATGCAATCTATTTTTAGAGAACTTGAAGAAAAAGGAATTAATCCTGAATTCAACAGGCAATTAAATGACGCCATACAAGAATACATGGATAGGCATATACACTTAGGCTAGCGAATTAAAGAGTCGGAAGAATACTGGTTGGTGTTGGAGTAGAAGCCGAACCTGTTGGTGTAGGAGTTGGTGTATCCGTTGGAGAGTTATTATTGTTATTTCCATCATATTTATAATCAGATGTATCCGTAGG
>DASZYA010000016.1:0-4501 GCA_035545675.1 Patescibacteria group bacterium | reverse complement strand
CTTTTTGCCATAGATTCCAAATCCCCAACAATTGTTGGTATCTTTTGGAGCCTTAAGACAAAGCGTACTTTCTTGCATGGCAATAGCAGGAACAAGTCTGTAGTCTAGGCCATATTTGTCTGCTGCTGTAACAATATCATCCGCATAGGCTTCTAGGGGGGAACCGTATTTTCCAAAGAATTCACGCAGTACGTCTACACGAGCTTCACGAGAAGTAAGAGTAACGGTAGTATCTTCTTCTGTGGTTGGAACCGCTTGGTAAGATATGCCGCTTGTTGTGTTTGCTCCAAGAACCGCTGTTGTCTGGCTATTTTGGTGACTAAGAAATACCTGATAAAAAATCAGTGAGAAAAGGAAAACCGGAGTTAATAGAAAAAAACTTGCGAGCAGAACAAGCCTTGCCTTCATCTTGATAACCTTAATTATTGCCACAATTTAATTGCCTTGTCAACTTACACACATAGGGGTAAAATTAACAAATTGCCGGAGTGTTGGAATGGTAGACAAGCAGTGTTCAGAACGCTGTATCCGCAAGGGTGTGGAGGTTCGAGTCCTCTCTCCGGCACATTGCTCGTATTATTGGATTAGGGATTGAGACCGGCTTTAGCAAGCGCGCTATATTGCTTATCATCTAATAAAAATACGCCACTTTTAATCTCAGCTTCTTTTAAAGCCTCTGTATGGTAAACCGAATATTCAAATCTCGTTTGATCAATTAGCGTACCGTTGAAACTAGATCCATAGAAAATACAAAAACTCATATCGGTCTGCTCTATTCTTGCTCCTGAAAAATCTGCGTAGTTAAAAAAGCTTTCTCGGAATCTTGCCCCCGTGATTTGAGATCTTTGAAAATTTGTATTAATTGCTAGTGCGCCCACCATATTTGCGAGGTGTAAATTAGATTCCTGAAAGTCTGCAAGCATGCACTTAGTGCCGCTAAAATTCGTCCACTCCAAGTTACATCCCCTAAAGCTGGCTCCTGCGAGATTAATACCAGTTAGATCAACATGTGATAAATCCAAACCATCAAATTCGGCAAGATCCAGGTTAATATAGCCAAGCGCAGCTTTCTTATAAGCCCATTCAATTTTCTCTTCTCTAGTTCCACCCTTACCAAGTTTTCTTAATTCTTGATATATTGAATACGCGTTTTCGTCAAATACGGGTCGTCTTTCTTCTGCTAATCTGATTCCATACTTTTCTCTAACAAGTTTTGCAAGTTCGTTTGTTTTTATAACTATCTCATCTGCGGGTGAACTAAGTTCAGGATTATTCATATTTTTGCATTCTAGCATTTCTAATTTTTTTATATATAATTAGCCTATTTTAGCCTCAAAAATGGTACTTTTTGGCTCTTGACAAATATCCTTACTAAAGGATGCTTGCTATGAATTGATTGCAATGTTTTGGATCTTGGATTAAACTTATAGTTATGGAAATAGCAATGAACCCTGCATCTAGGGAAAATTTAGCGCCACAGATAACTCACAGAAGGGCTTTGCCAGAAGATGGCGACAAGATAGCTGGTCTATTGCAGAGCGCAGGACCAGAAGCAATTTTAGGAAAATTTAGTAAGGGTGATCTTAAAATAACCCGTGCTCGGGTGATTGATCATCTTGATGGAGAGATAAAATCAAACACAGTTCCTTATAGCTTCTTGAGTTATGAGGATCAGAGGCCTGTAGGTTTTATGGCTCTTGATGTGTCAAAAATGGGCGATAATAAAAAACAGGTTAATATTGATGCATGGTTTACTAGTCCAGGTAGAGATGGCGCCAGAAGCATAGCTTTGCTTAGAGGTATGGCTGATCAGCTTTTAGGTATGCGAGAACCCGGAATGGAATATGAATATTCTGCTTCTCCAAATGAGCAATCTTACGCAATTTTGACAAATACTCGCATTCAAGAGTATTTAAAAAACAGAGGATTTGTAGTTGAGGCCACCCCACCGGTTACAACCAGACGAGGAATATTTAGAAAGCCTAAAACAACATATCCGGACATAAGGATTAAGCCTATTTCTACAACTCCATAGAATTGTAATCTACATTACTTGACACCCCTATCAAAAAGGAATACGTTTAAATTAGCTTAAGAAAAGCTGAAAGGGGGTGATTAAATATGATGGCAAATGTTAATTACTTATCAGTCCTCGTTTGTGGAGTTGCTGCTATGATAGTTGGCTACATTTGGTATGGTCCACTTTTTGGAAAGTTGTGGATGAAGGAAGGTAAAATTTCTACCTCTCAAGCCAAAAAAGCTAACATGACAGGAATGTACGTACTAATGTATGTTTCCGCAGTTATAGAAGCATATGTACTTTCAGTAGTACTCAACATGATGGGTGGTTTAACCTACGCAAGTGCTGCAACTGGAGCTTTTTGGGTTTGGTTAGGATTTATGGCTACAGTTATGGTCGGTATGGTAACAGCAGAAGGTAAGTCTTGGACATACTATGCAGTTGTTGCAGGATACCAATTGGTAATTGTTTTAGTAATGAGCGCAATTATTGTTGCTCTCTAGTGTGTTATTTGTAATCCTGGCCCGCCGACGTTCAGGTTCACCTTATGGTTTACATCCATGCAGTTGAAACTTTGCTTTGGCGGGTAAGGGTTTTAGTGAAGTAGAACGGTTATTATTAGATGCATCGCTTCATAAAATCCCCAAGTCGCTATCCCAACGAATGCAGCGCCTCCGATTAATAGAACAACAGGTGCTTCTACTACTTTTGTTGTTCTCTTGGGAGAAAGGAATAATCCAATATTTAAAATCATATGACCCAAAAACACTCCTACTGCAAATCCAAAAACGTTAATTATTGAAAATAACGGTATGTAGCCGGCGAAATCATCCAGTCCTAATATAAATGGAATACTAATAGCAAAAAGACCAAGACTTACTACGGACATTACTTTTACGTTTGTAAGCGAAAGGTCTGGTATGAGTTTTCCTAAGATTGGTTTAAATTTATTATTAACAAAGTTAAGTTGACTATTTATAAACAGTATTGGTTTATTTAGGGTGTGGTTGGGTTTTAATTTTTGGTTCAATTCTTCAAAACTTTCCTCTGCCATTCTGAGAAGTACTGCTGAGGCAAGAATAATCATTGCTGCCATAAGAAGCGGTACTTCACGAAAGAAATTCCAGATTATTAAAATAACTATAGTTCCCAGTGCATTTCCAAAAGCTGTTCCTATTTCTATGGCAATTCTTTTTTGCCATCCAGGGTTTGTGCGCATTAAGTTTCCTATAAAAATTGCAAAATCTATTGAAGTTTTAAGATAAATGGTAAGACCTATTAAGACATCTTGAATTCTAATCTGTGGATAAATTTTTTCCTTTGATGGTAAGAGATTGAGAATGTGAATAAAGAAATAGAAGATAAGACACAAGAATAGAAATGTTACAAATGTAAGAATTAGAGGTATTCCCTGCTCTTTCAACGTTTTGTTCATTGGGAAAATTATAACAAAATTGAGCCTGCTTGTTATCTGGCTTCATATTTTGTAAAATTACAAAGTGCGCCGAGGTGGTGAAATTGGTATACACGCAAGATTGAGGTTCTTGTGTCCTTAAACAAGACGTGCAGGTTCAAGTCCTGTCCTCGGCACAAATATTTGATAAAATACCTTTAAGGGCGGTTAGCTCAGCTGGTAGAGCGTCGCATTTACACTGCGAATGTCAGGGGTTCGATCCCTCTACCGCCCACTTTTTTCTTAGCAAATAATTGTGATTTATTAATGCCAAAATTAATCTCCGAAAAAACCGTCTTTGAAACAAAATATATTCACATTAATGAAACAACGGTTAAACTCACCTCAGGGAAAATTGCCCACTACCATTACCTTTATTTAGGTGAGTCAGCGATGATGGTTCCTATTGATAATAAAGGCGAAGTAATTCTTATTAAAGAATATTTTCAAACTTTAAATACTGTTCAGTTGAGTCTTCCAAAAGGAAGATTTGAAAGAGGACATAATGCTAAGCAGACCGCGAACAAAGAACTTCAAGAGGAAATTGGATATAAAGCAGAAAAGTTAGATAAGTTGGCAGTAGTTACTTCTGCTCCTGGATATGTAAAGCTTAAGACGCACATTTTTCTAGCTAGAAATTTAAAGGAATCTAAATTAGATGGTGATTGGGATGAAGAGATTGAGTTGGTTCCAACGTCGTTTAAAAAGATTGATCGCTTAATAAGCGAAGGAAAAATTACAGAATCGAGAGTAATTGCGGCATTATTGTTAGCAAAACAATATTTAAAGATTAAGTGAGCGGGCGATGGGGATCGAACCCACTACCTCCTCCTTGGCAAGGAGGCGTTCTACCGGTGAACTACGCCCGCAATATTAAATCTAACTTCTTACTTCTTGGCCAATTTTTAATTTCTATCTCTCTCTTTAGGGCTTCGCTTTTTGTTTCAAAAACTTCTTTATAAACTAGTCTTACAGGTAATTTTCCTTTTAAAGACTTTGCTCCCTTTCCCTTATTATGCGTATCTACT
>DASZYA010000015.1:0-9602 GCA_035545675.1 Patescibacteria group bacterium | reverse complement strand
GATATAGTAGTAAGACGAGAAGAAGAAAGGAAAAAAATTGAAATTAATTATACTGTTATGACAGAAGAAGAATTCTCCTTTAGAAAAAAAAGGCACGATCCATTTATAACCTCCGTAATATACGGTTCACGCGTCATGCTTATAGGAGACGAGGAGCAATTATTAGCCTAATATGAAAAGCTCTCGTTCCTTTCTTGCTGTTCTAATTGCTTGTGCCATATTGCTTCTTTTTATTGATCTTCCCACACCTTTAAAGCTTGGAACTCATACAATTCCGGTAATTAACAAAAAAATAAACCTTAATTTTGATTCATCAAATCTAAATTTAGCCGCAGGTCCAATAAGAATTGCAAAAAATATGAGCTATAGATTGGGGCTTGATCTTCAGGGAGGAACAAGATTTGTTTACCAGGTTGATATGAAGAATGTTCCTGCCTCGCAAAGAGATTCAGCCTTTGAAGGAGCAAGAAGTGTCATAGATAGACGTGTTAATTTCTTTGGAGTATCAGAGCCCAGTATTCAATCTCTAAAACTTCCAAATGACTATAGAATAATTATTGAGCTTCCTGGCGCGACCAATGTGGATCAAGCGCTCGATCTTATAGGGAGAACAGCTGAAATGTCATTCTGGGAGGATGGCAAGACTCCTATGGCGACAGCAGACGCATATCTCCTCCCTCTTGGAATGACAAATATTTATAAGAATAAGCCTATTCAAACTCCACTTACCGGTAAAGATTTGAAATCGGCCCAGGTTGTTTACGGATCTGGTAATGGAACTCCTCAGGTTCAGCTAAAATTTACAGCAAATGGTACAAAATTATTTGCTGATATTACAAAAAGAAATGTAGGGAAACCCGTAGCAATAGCTTTGGATAATGTAGTAATTTCTGCTCCCACTGTTAATCAAATAATTCCAAATGGAGATGCTGTAATTCAAGGACAATTTACACAAGATCAAGCAAAGAATCTTGCAATCCAACTTAATGCAGGAGCGCTTCCTGCCCCTCTTAAGCTTATTGGGCAAACAGTTGTTGGGCCTTCACTTGGGATTGAATCACTTCAAAAAAGTTTACTCGGAGGATTAATAGGTTTATTAACCCTAATTATTTTTATGACCTTCCTTTACAAAAAGGAGGGAATTCTTGCATCAATTGCTTTGATGATTTACACAATAATAGTTATGTTTATTTTTAAATTCATTCCTATAACCTTAACCCTTGCTGGTATTGCGGGTTTCATCTTATCTATTGGAATGGCCGTTGATGCAAACATTCTCATTTTTGAAAGAATGAAAGAAGAGCTAAGACTTGGTAAGCCAAGAATTGTTGCGATGAGACTTGGATTTTCTCGCGCTTGGCCGTCCATTAGAGACTCAAATACATCAAGTCTTATTACAACTTTTATATTGTTCTATTTTGGAACAGGTGTAATTCGTGGTTTTGCAGTCGCATTGTTTATTGGAATTGTAGTTTCAATGTTTTCAGCTATCTTTATAACTAAGAATTTGCTTAAATTTTTTGAAGGAGAAAATATATGAACTTAGTAAAACATAGAAATATATTCTTTTTAATATCGGCAATTGTAATTATCCCTGGAATGTTGGCAGTAATTTTCTTCGGTCTTAAGATGTCAATCGAATTTACTGGCGGATCAGAGCTTGAGATGAATATTCCATCAGTTAATATGTCTCGCGTAAAGCAGGTAATTGAATCCGACAACGTTAAGGTTCACACCGTAAGCATGACTGGAAATAATATTTTGGTCAGGACAGAGCCTTTGTCTCAGGATCAAAAAAAGAAAGTTGTAGCATCTGTTGAAAAGGTTTATCCAAAAGCTAAAGAGAAAAGTTTCGAAACTATTGGACCAACGATAGGAAAAGAAACAGGAATCAATGCTCTAAAAGCAGTTGTTGTTGCATCTATTGCAATAACTCTCTACATTGCCTTTGCATTCAGAAAGGTTTCTGAGCCGGTTTCTTCTTGGAAGTATGGAGTATGTGCAATTGCTGCACTCCTCCACGACGTTTTAGTAGTAATAGGTATATTTGCGATCTTAGGATACTTATTCAATGTAGAGATTGATTCACTATTTATTACAGCTCTTCTTACCATAATGGGATTCTCAGTTCATGACACAATTGTTGTTTTTGATAGAATCCGCGAAAATCTTAGAAAGAATTATAGTCAGAAGTTTGAGGACGTTGTTAATAAATCACTTCTTGAGACAATGAATAGATCTGTTAATACATCCTTAACAGTTCTCCTAGTTTTATTCGCTTTGTTAATTTTTGGTGGAGATTCAATAAGATGGTTTGTGGTAGCTTTACTCGCGGGAATAATATCTGGAACATATTCTTCTATATTTAATGCATCTCAGCTTTTGGTAGTTTGGTACGAATTTGATAAAAAAAGAAAGCTTAAGGCACCTCACTCAAAGAAATAAGTAGTATAATAACTATTATGTTAAAAGATAAAATTCAAGAAGATTTAAAAGCAGCGATGATTGCAAAAGATGAGCTAAGGCTCTCTACAATCAGAATGTTAAAATCTGCTCTTCAATATTATGAAATCCAAAAAGGGGGAGCAGGGTATGAGGCCACAGATGAGGATGTAATAGATGTAATAGGTCGTGAAGTTAAGAAGAGACGTGAATCAATAGAAATGTATAAAAAAGGTGGGAGAGTTGATGCTGCAGAAAAAGAAGATAAAGAGCTCAAGATTTTAGAAAGTTATTTGCCAGAACAGATGAGTGAAGAGGAAGTTAGGAAATTGGTAGATGAAGCGATTGCACAAACTGGAGCATCTACTCAGCAAGATATGGGTAAAGTTATGGGTGCATTAATGTCAAAAGTTAAAGGAAAAGCAGATGGAAGTCTAGTTTCTTCAATAGTCCGCGAAAAACTCTCCTAGTCTTTTAATTCTTTAATTCTTTTAATTAAGTAGTCTTTTGTATTTTTACTAAGGTCTTCATCAACTTCTGCAAATATCTTTTGTATAATTTCTCCAACTTTTGGCCCGGGCTTAATTCCAAGCTCATTCATTACATCATTGCCATCGATTGCTAGATCATTAATAGAAAATGGTGGATTAAGTTCTGCAACAATTCTTTCTTTAACTTTTTTAAGTCGCCAAGATTCGGCAGTTTTTGTACCACTTCCAAGTCTATCGCCAATTCTTAAGTCCATAATATCTGAGACATTCTCAAGACCAACTCTTCTTATAAATCTTCTAATTGCAGCGTCAGTTATATTTTCATCTACCGTAAACATATGCCAGCGGATTAATGTAACTATCTTTTCTTTCTGTTTTTTAGAAAGCCTGAGTCTGTCAGCAATTTCTTCTGCAATTAGTGCCCCTTTTACTTCATGGTTATAAAATATTGGATGTCCTTCATCATCAGTCTTCAAGACATATGGTTTTCCAACGTCATGAAGTAGTGTAGCAAGTCTAACAATTGGATCAGTTGATGGACAATATTTTAAGGAGAGAACATTATGATCAAATACATCAGTTGTGTGGTGTCTGCCTGGCCTTACTTGGGAAATACTCTTACCTTTGATAATTTCTGGAAAAATTATCTCAAGTAATCCCGCTTTATCCAGAAGCATAATCCCGTCATATGGAGTATCTGATGCGAGAATTTTTAGTAATTCATCTCTTATCCTTTCCCAAGAAATGTTGCTAAGAAGTACTGCATCTTCTTTTATAGCACTCCAGGTTTTATCCTCTATTGTGAATTCAAGCTGAGTTGCAAATCTTATTGCTCTCATGAGTCTTAAAGCGTCTTCTTTAAAACGCTCACTTGGATTTCCAACCGCTCTAATTAATTTATTTTTTAGATCTGTTTGTCCATCATGGAGATCAATAATATTTTTTTCATCCAAAATTATCTCATTACCATTTTTAGTAAGTTTTAAAGCAATGGCATTTATTGTAAAGTCACGTCTTTTTAAATCTTCTTCGATTGTTTTTCCCCAGGTAACACTTTCTGGATGTCTATGATCCTTGTATTCTGATTCGCTTCTGAATGTAGTTATTTCAATAACATCTTTTTTATCTCCATCTTCAATTGGAACCCCTACAGTTCCAAAGCTGTTGTCATAAAAAGCATTAGGTAAAATTTTGAGCATTTCTTCCGGAGTTGCATTAGTTGTAAGATCCCAGTCGGTTAACGCCTTTCCAAGAAGCATGTTTCTTATGGATCCACCTACTAAATATAGCTCGTAGTTATTAGAAGAAAAAATATTAAAGACTTCTGATACTCCTTTTGGAATAAGTTCTTTTACCTCCATATATTTCTCGACTTAATCATTGAATATCCAATTCAATGGTAATAGAATTATAGCACGATGGCGCGTTATAAGTGGAAGATTATTGGGGATTTAAAAAGTCAGAAAACGGAAGTCAAAATAGAAAATATAATAGATTTATTACTTCAAAATAGAGACATAAAAACAAAAAAACAAATAGAAGAATTCTTAGACCCAGACCTAGCAAGCGTTACTCCAAAAAGTGTTGATATAGATCTTTCTGAGCTTAAAAAAACGGTTGAAAGAATAAATAAGGCAATTAGGAAAAATGAAAAGATCATTATTTATGGAGATTATGATGTAGATGGAATTTGTGGAACAGCAATACTTTGGGAAACAATTTATAAAAACTATAAAAATGTTTTACCTCATATCCCACACAGAGTAGATGAGGGGTATGGACTATCAATCAAAGGAATAGATCACATTATTAATAATAATGGTAAGCCAGATTTGATAATAACTGTAGATAATGGGATAGTTGCGAGTGAGGCAGTTAACTATGCAAATCAAAATAAGATTGATGTAATAATAACGGATCATCATGTAAAAGGAGACAAGCTGCCTGAGGCGATTTCAATTGTCCATACAACTAAGCTGTGTGGAACCGGAGTAGCCTACCTTCTGGCTCAGGAACTTAAAACTAAAAACTTAAAACCAAAAACTGATGATGACAATCATCTCGAGTTGGTGGCGCTTGCTACAGTTGCGGACCTTGTCCCGTTAATTGGTGCAAATAGAGTGTTGCTTAAATTTGGTCTAGAAGAATTAAGAAGAACTACGAGAGCCGGCTTGCTTGCTTTATTTGCCGAAGCTTCAATTAAAAGAAATGAGATAGATACTTATCGTATAGGACATGTTATTGCCCCACGTCTTAATGCTACGGGGAGGGTTGCTCATGCAATGGATAGTCTTAGGTTAATTTGTACAAAGGATCATAAAAAAGCAGAAGACCTTGCAAGATTATTAGGGCAAACCAACAAAGATAGGCAAGCTTTGACCTCTGAATCAACTCTTCATGCAAACTTAATTACTGAAAGTATAACTGCTGATCAAAAGTTTATATTTGTTCACAATAAAGATTACAATCCCGGAATAATAGGGCTCGTAGCATCCCGTCTTGTTGAAATGCATTATAGACCAAGTGTTGTAGTTTCAGTAGGCGACAAGTTGTCAAAGGGATCAGCAAGATCAATCAGAGGATTTAATATCATTGAATTTCTCAGGCTTCATAGCGATTATTTAGTTGATGCGGGAGGGCATCCCATGGCAGCAGGTTTTACTGTAGAGACAGAAAAATTGGAATTATTTCGTGATGCGTTAATAAAAAGTTCTATTGAGCACGTTGATATAAATTTACTCGATAGAATGCTTGATATTGATATGAGTTTGGAGCCAACCCTTATAAATATAGATTTGTATCATAGCCTTACTGCTCTTGCTCCTTTTGGTATGGCAAATCCTGAACCCTTATTTATGTCAGAAGGCGTAGTGGTGGAAGAAATATCTTTTGTAGGACGCGAAAGGAAACATCTTAAGTTAAGACTTTCAAAAGATGGAATAAAACTTGAGGCAATAATGTTTGGAATGGATCAAACAGATTTAAAAGTAGGAGATAGTATTGATATTGCTTATATAATAAAACTAGATAGGTGGAATGGAGCTGAAAAATTATCTCTTGTTGTTAGGGACGTTAGGTTGTCCTAAAACTATAGAGGGTGAATCGACTTTTTCACCAACTGGTCTAACACTAATTGTCCCGTCAGGATTACCCGATATCTCCACATTGGTTTGATTTATTTCCATTAAATCTTTTGCAGTTTCATAAGCACTTTGCAGGGGAGATCTTCTAGTATTTGGATTATCGTGATTCACCACTTTAGGAGCTTCGCTCCTGATGGATTTAATAATTCCTGTGCTTTTTAAGTAGTCGTATGATTCCGTCATATTGCCCAAAAAAAATCCCCGCAATTTTTGCTAGGGATCATCATTTTTTTCAAAAGGACTTTCCCGCGTTAGGCAACGCGATTAAAGTTCTTAATGTTAAAAAATGAGTTCATTAAGCAAATCATACAGCTATTATTAAGCTCTGTCAATAAATATTTACAATACTCTTACAAACTGGCTAAAAGCTCTTTGGAAGATCTATATAAATAAGGTATAATAGCTATGAAATGGATAGAACGCTAATAATCGATACAAACAACTCCGTTGGTAAAGAGGTTCTACTAAAAGGTTGGGTAGAAAGAGTAAGAACTCACGGTAAAATTTCCTTTTTTGATCTGCGAGATAGAACGGGTGTAGTTCAGATTGCGGCTTTTGATGATCAGGCAGCTCAAGTTGCCAAGCTTTCGGTTCAAGATGTAGTAGAAGTTGTTGGAGAAGTAAAAGAGCGTGGAGAAAAATACATAAACCCGGATCTTGAAACTGGAAAAGTAGAATTAAAAATCTCAAAGCTGGAAGTAATAGCAAAAGCCCACGAAATGCCGTTTGATATGGGTGGTAAGGAATTAAATCTTGAGCTTCCAACTCTTCTTGATTACAGAACTTTGAGTCTTCGTCACCAATCGGTTAGACCCATATTCAAAATTCAAGAAGCCATAATGGAGGGCTTTAGGCTAGCAGCAAAAGAGCTAGGGTGTACAGAAGTTTTTACACCAACTATTTCTTATTCCTCAACAGAGGGTGGAGCAGAAGTTTTCAAGGTAGATTATTACAAACACAAAGCATTTCTTATTCAAAGTCCTCAGCTTTATAAACAAATGATGGTACCAACATTTGAGAGAGTATTTCTAGTTTCTCACGCATATCGCGCTGAGCCATCTGTAACAACGCGCCATTTATCAGAATCCACTCAAATGGATTGCGAATTGGGATTTGCAGAATTCGTGGATTTACTTGATGCACTAGAACATGTTGGCTCAAAAACAGTTAATCATGCAGCGGAAAAATATGAAAACATTCTAAAACAATTTGGTGTAGAAAAGCCGTTAACTCCCGCAAAGATTCCAAGACTCACAATGCGAGAGGCACAGCAAATAGTTTTTGATAGAACTGGTAGGGATTCAAGAAATGAGCCAGATCTAGGACCGGAAGATGAAAAAGAAATCTGTGCATGGGCAAGAGAAGTTCACAAATCTGATTTTGTAACAATAACTCATTTCCCTACTAAGAAAAGAGCATTTTATACTCATCCAGATCCAGCTGATCCAGAATATTCATTAAGCTATGATCTACTATTCCGAGGTATAGAGATTTTGAGCGGAAGCAAGAGAATTCATGAGGTAGAAAAACTTGAAGAAGCAATTAAATCACGTGGTATGGATCCAAAGGAGTTTTCTATGTATTTACAGGCATTTGAATATGGAATGCCCCCTCATGGTGGATTCTCATTTGGATTAGAGCGTATGACTATGAAAATGTTGGAACTCAAAAATGTTCGGGAGGCAAGCCTTTTCCCAAGAGACATGGAAAGAATTGATCAAAGATTAAAAGACACAAACTCAAAGTAAGCAAATCCCCTATGAGCATTCAACTAAGAAAACAGGATATTCTCCTGATGTTAGTAATTTTTAATGTTCTTTTGATTGGTGCAATAGTATACATAAAGTTGTTAATTGGGAAAAATGATACCGCGTCTATTGCAACCTCTATCAATCAAATAGCATTGCCTTACACAAATAAAAGTGTTAGGGATTTAAACGTTAATTCAAAAGCATTCATAATTTATAACCCTCAAGGGAGAATTATTGTTACAGCAAAAAACGAAAATCTAAGATTTGCCCCAGCATCAACTGCAAAAATAATGACGGCAATTATCACCCTTGAGAGTTTGCCTTTGGATAAAATTATTAATGTGCAAAATATTAATTCTGTAGAAGGATCAAAAATGAATTTAATAAATGGAGAGTCAATAACAGTTCAAAATCTTTTGTATGGAATGATGCTTCCATCTGGAAATGATGCTGCTTATATTCTTGCGCAAAATCAAGGAGGTCAGGAGGCTTTTGTTCAGAAAATGAACGACAAAGCAAAATCATTGGGTCTACTTAATACAAAGTTTTTTGATCCGGCAGGATATGATGATAATAATTACACTACTGCATTCGATATGGCAAGACTGGCAACTTATGCAATGAAAAATAAAATGTTTGCAAAGATTGTGGGTACAAAACATTATGTGGCGACAGATATAAGTGGCACTATAGTCCATGATCTTTCAAATCTAAATGAGCTACTTGGAACAAATGGCGTAAACGGTATTAAGACAGGATTTACCGATGAGGCGGGAGAAGTACTTGTAACATCTGTTGTTAATAACAATATCCCCTATATTATTGTAGTTCTTGGTAGTCAGGATAGATTTGGAGATACAAGTAAAATATTGAAGAACGCTATTGCTAATCTTAATTTAGTATCTTACTAGGCTTGATTAGTTAGGAGTTGCAGCTACAAATCCCGTGAAGTCTTTCCCTTTAAAAATTATTATAGGCAGTAGATATTGCTGATTATTTGTACCAAGAAAATATCCTTGATCTACATCTGTTATGTCTACGTGTTTTGCACCAGTTGGATTAAATATCAAAGCATTTCCTTTTTTAAGATCTTCAAACGCTTGATTAGGCGTTTTCAGAGGATAAGTGGAGGAGTCATTTGTATTGGGAACAAAGTGACTAAAGCTGGCATCAACTATTCTGGGAATATCTCCCTCATTTCTATAAATAAAGTACATAGGAGAATTAGTGAGATCTGAATAGTAAATTTGTTTGCCATCAACATCTTTCTGAAAAAGATCAAGTCTTGCAAACTGTGCATCATTTTGGCTATCTGCTTGTACTAATTGTCCATTGTCAATTTTCAGGAACGTGATTGTTGCTTTGTCTGGATCAATGTCAGATGTATCCTCACTTAGTGCATCAAGGAAAGTTTGTGCGGTTTGATAGGCACCGGCTTTGCTTGCAGTAACTCCCCTTATGCTGTTTGGTGGGGTTTCGTTGAGGAAATTAGAATAAATCTTAAAATTATTAGTAAAAATATCATACTGAATTGTATCTCCATTACTGTTATTCCATTGATAAACTGAATCGTTAACTTTTGTTTCATTTTGGTCGTAGCCAAGTGATTTTAGTTTCTCTCTTACAGAATCTAGTGCTACAAGACTTGGAGTTTCTCTTACTACTTTGTAAACTTTCACTCTATCTTTAAAATCTGTAGGCAACTCTCCGGTTAGGGTATTTATTGTGTAGCTTGGGTTACCTGTAGTGTTTTTTGGAAAGTCAGCCGGGGGTAG
>DASZYA010000014.1:0-26463 GCA_035545675.1 Patescibacteria group bacterium | reverse complement strand
CAAGCTTTTTATATGGAAGTAGTTTTTGTAAAGGTTTGGGAAAGAAATAAATTTATAGAAGTAGAAGAGCCTAGGTTTTTGGATAGTGTCGTTAAGGAGTTTAGGAGATCAGTTATTGATATGCGTTATTGGATAGCAACGGTTGAGCTGGAAGAGACAAAAAATCCAATCAAAAAAATAGGACTTAAAGTCTTAAGGAAAACCACCACAAAAAATTCTTCTTAAAATGAAAATATCCGTTGTAGTTCTTAATTATAAGGGGGCAGAGAATACTATAAAATGTTTGGGTTCACTTAAAGAGCTCAATACCAAAGATGTAAATCTTGAACTAATTGTAGTGGATAACAATTCAAACGATGATATAAAGGATTTGGTTCTTAAAAAATATCCAGGAACAATCCTAATTGAGAATCCTGTTAACCTTGGTTTTACCGGTGGATGCAACGAGGGTGCACGATATGCAATCTCAAATGGCGCAGATGGGGTTTTATTTCTCAATAATGATACGGTAGTTGATAAAGATTTGATTAGCGAATTGATAAAGGGCTTGAATGATTCCGTGGGTGGAGTTGTTCCAAAAATTTATTTTGAAAAAGGTTATGAATTCCATAAGGATAGATACAAGAAAGAAGATTTAGGAAGGGTCGTTTGGTATGCAGGAGGGAGAATGGATTGGAATAATTTGATAGGACAAAATATAGGCGTAGATCAAGTAGATGAAGGGCAATTTGATGAAGAGAAAGATGTGGATCTGGCAACTGGTTGTTGTTTTCTAGTTAGTTCAGGCGTTTTGAAGAAAATCGGTTTATATGATGACAAGTATTTTCTGTATTATGAAGATGCAGATCTCTCAGAGCGTATTAAAAAAGCAGGTTATAAATTAAGATATATGCCCAAAGCTATTCTTTGGCACAAGAATGCAGAGTCTAGTGGTGGTTCCGGATCGGATCTGCAAGATTACTATATATCAAGAAATAGAATGTTGTTCGGTATGAAATATGCACCAGTTAAAACTAAATCTGCATTAATTCGTGAAGGGCTAAGACTATTAAGAAGCGGGCGTAAGTGGCAAAAAAAAGGAGTAAAAGACTATTTTTTAGGGAGGTTTGGCCGTGGTAGCTACAATATATAGCTTGTAGCTTGTTGATTAAACTATGGATTTTATTAAAAAGAATTTAGGATTTATTGTCGTTTTAATATTAGGAATAATTCCTCTATATTCTCTTCTTCATCCAGGTCTTCCTCTTACTCATGATGGTCAAGATCACGTAGCAAGAATTGCCAACTTCTATCAGTCCTTAAGTGAGGGGAATCTTGTTCCGCGATGGGCCGCAAATCTTGATTGGGGATATGGGCATCCGATTCTTATGTTTTTATATCCCTTCTCCTCTTATACTGCATCTTTCTTTCATCTTTTGGGTTTTAGTTTTGTTGATTCATTAAAGATAATATTTGGCTTAGGTTTTGTTTTGAGTGGTGTATTTATGTACTTGTGGATTAGAAATATGTTGGGAGAGAAAGAAGCTATATTTGCTTCAATTCTTTATATGTTTGCTCCATATAGATTTGTTGATCTATATGTTAGGGGCGCAATAGGAGAGCATATGGCATTTATTTTTCCACCTCTTATTTGTTATTTCCTTTTAAAGCTCGTGAGTAAGAGATCTTATTGGAATTTATTGGGTGCAACAATTTCTATTGCGTTTTTAGTTCTTTCTCATAATGCACTTCTTATTATGTTTTTGCCCTTTATTATTTTTTACGGAACCTATCTAATATTTACAAATAAGAAGGAGTCAAAAAGGTTGATTGTTGATTATCTAACCGCTCTTGTTATTGGTTTTGGTTTATCTGCATTTTTTATAGTTCCAGCTTTTCTAGAAGGAAAATATACCCTACGCGATATTGTTACGGGAAGTGAAACTCTAACTCGTTTTGTAACTCTAGCTCAGGTAATTTATAGCCCATGGAATTACGGACAAAGTGGAACTTTTTCAGTTCAGCTTGGAATAGCAGAATGGATAAGTTTCTTGGCATTCCCATTTGTAATTTATAAACTCAAAAAAAACAAAGACAATTTATATTTGTATATTTTTACATTGGTATATTTAGTCGGAAGTATTTTTATTATGCTTCCGGAATCTGCTTTCATTTGGAAGACAATTACAACCTTGCAAAAGTTTCAATTCCCTTGGAGATTTTTATCGTCTGCTGTTTTTGGAGTTGCTATTTTGGGAGGATATCTAATATTTGTTGTTAACAAAAAAATTTCAGGTTGGGTACTAATCGTTCTTTCACTTATTGCTGTTTTAGCAACTGTTACCTATTGGGTGCCAAAGGCATATTTATACAAACCGGAGACTTTTTATACCTCTATCTACAACGGTACTACAGACACTGGAGAGAGTGCGCCAATTTGGTCAATAAGATTTATGGAAAAAAAAGCAGACGCTCCAGCGGAAGTTATAGATGGCGCTGCTAATATCAAAAATCTATCTAGAACATCTACAAAACATGAATATGAAATAAAGGCAAAATACAGGAGTAGGATTAGGGAAAATACTCTGTACTTTCCGGGATGGAAAGTTTATATAGATGGTAAAAACTATGAAGGTATTCAGTTTCAAGATCCAAACAACAGGGGACTTATAACCTATTATGTACTACCCGGAAAACATGTCGTTAGCGTAGTATTCCAAAATACTAGAATAAGAACAATTTCAAATCTTGTCTCAGTTCTATCAGTTATCTTACTTTTTGTTTTGTACTTTGTTTATAATTCAAATATATTTGTAAAAAAGAAGAAATGAAGAAGACATTATCTACGATATGGCCAATTATTTTAATTCTTTTTGTCTGGTTAGTGTTTTCTTCTCCGTATTTAATAAAGGGTAAAGTGCCCTTTCCTTCAGATTACTTGAATGCAAACTTTGGCCCCTGGAGTACTTATAATTCTGTCGCTGTTGTTAAAAATGGAGCAACGCCAGATGTTATAAGTCAGATCTATCCATGGAAGAAAATGGTTATAGATATATGGAGGACCGGTAACTTTCCTTTATGGAATCCATATAATTTTTCCGGCTCGCCATTACTTGCCAATTATCAATCAGCGGCATTATCACCTATTAATCTAATTTATTTTATAGTTCCGCTTGTTAACGCGTGGACTTTTCAAATAATACTTGCTCCGCTTCTCGCTGGAATATTCATGTATCTTTTTGTCAGATCACTTAAAGTAAGTGAATTTGGATCTTTGATTTCAGCTTTGGCTTTTATGTTTTGTGGATTTATTACAACTTGGCTTGTCTATGGAACACTTTCATATGCAATTCTTTTTCTACCTTTATCTCTTTTTGCAATAGAAAAATATATCGATACTAAAAAATGGTTATATCTCTTTATTCTTTCGGTCTCAATCCCCCTGTCATTTTTTAGCGGTCATTTTCAAACAAGTATTTATTTCTTTTTGTTTCTCGTATCGTACTTAATATATAAGTCAATTGTTAGTAGAAAAACAATAATGCCTTTGTATTTATCAACAATCTCAGGATTGTTATTGTCGTCCCCTCAGCTACTTCCATCAATTGAATTTTATTTTGAATCGGTGAGGAGCGCGATATTCATAAAAACAGAAGTAATACCGTGGAGTTATTTACCAACCCTAATTGCTCCTGATTTTTTCGGAAATCCAGTTACGCGTAATGATTGGTTTGGGCACTACGCAGAGTGGAATATGTACATAGGGTTTGTCCCCTTGTTTCTAGCCATTTATTCTTTTTCTAAAAAAAATAGAGATGTAATCTTCTTTGGTGTAGCATCATTAATTGTTTTGTTATTATCTTTTCAAACTCCACTTCTTGATATATTGATAGCATTAAAAATTCCCGTTTTATCAACAAGCGCCGCATCAAGAATAGTTGTCTTATTTAGTTTTTGTTTCTCAGTTCTCGCGGGATTTGGTCTGGATAGAGTGATAAAAGATATTAGTGGGAAGAGAATAAAAAAGATTTTTCCTTTGTTAATTTTGTTCTTTTTGATATTCGCTGGATTGTGGTTAGTGGTGTTAACAAGGAGTATTTTACCTATAGACAAAGTTTCAATTGCATTTTCAAATCTAAGACTACCAACGATTATTTTTGTAATAACTGTAATAACTATTTCTCTATTATTTATTTTGAAAGATAAAAAATTAAAATTTTTAATATTATCTGCATTAATTTTGATTACTGCACTCGACCTTCTTAGGTTTTCAACAAAATGGCAGCCAGTTGGTGACAAGAATCAAATGTATAATGACGTTCCTATAACAAGCTTTTTAAAGGGTATAAATCCCCAAGATCGTGTTTTTGGTGCAATAAATCAGGAGGGCGCAATGTATTATGACTTTTCAATTCCAGAAGGTTATGATCCGTTATATATTGGTCGCTATGGAGAATTAATAGGGGCCGCAAGAGATGGAAATTATCATACCCCAGAAAGATCAGTGGTTAACCTATCAAAAAACGGAGAATATACAGGACAAATAATAAATCTTTTAGGTGTTAAATATATAATTCACAAAGTATCGGATGGGCAGGCAGTGTGGGCATTTCCTTATTGGACTTATCCAGTTGACACATTTAGACAGGTTTATGAAGATGATAAATATATAGTTCTTGCTAACGATAAAACTTTTCCTAGGGCATTTACAGTTAACAACGTTGTTATTGAAGGAAACAAAAGAAATATTTTAAAAGATCTTTTTAAAAAAGATTTAAATCTAAGACAGACGGCAGTAGTTGAAGAGGACATTAATATCTCAAATGGTGATTCATCTGCAAGTGCAACAATTACGTCATATACTCCAAATAAAATAGTTGTAGACGTGGAGGCAAAAAAGAAATCTCTATTAGTTTTATCAGATCCTTATTATCCAGGATGGAAGGCAGTTGTTAATGGAAAGCCATCAAAAATTTATAGAACAGATTACGCCCTTCGCGGAGTAATAATCCCAGAAGGCAAAAGTAGCATAGCTTTTACTTATGACCCGGAAAGCTTTAAAATAGGATTAGCTATTGGATTTATTGGTCTAATATTAACCTTTGCTAATTGCCTAATATATTCAAGGAAAAAATGATATCTGTACTTATAATTACAAAAAATGAGGAAGATGTAATAGAAGATGCTGTTAAGTCTGCAAAATTACTTGCGGAAGAAATAATTGTAGTTGACGATTCTGCGGATAATACTCCAAAAATTGCCGAGAAGTTGGGTGCAAAAGTTGTAAAAAATAAGTTCAAGGATTTTTCTGACCAGAGAAATCTTGCAGCAAGCGTTGCCAAAGGCGAGTGGATATTTTATTTGGATGCAGATGAAAGATTAACACCGGAAATAATAACTGAAATTAAAGAGTTATTAAATCTTTACGACATGACATACGAGGAGATGGGTTATTGGGTAAGGCGAAAAACTTTTTACTTTGGTAAAGATTGGAAGTTCCAGGATCGCGTTCAGAGATTCTTTAGAAAAGAGAAGTTTAGGGGTTGGCACGGTATAGTCCACGAGACGCCAGATATAGATGGAAAATTAGGTACCCTTAAAAATCCAATTCTTCACTACACGCATAGAAATCTTTCCCAGATGATTGCAAAAACCAATGAGTGGTCAGAATATGAAGCAGATTTGAGGTTAAAAGCGCATCATCCCAGGATGACTTGGTGGCGTTTTCCAAGAGTTATGATTCCAGCATTTTTTGGATCGTACTTTGGCGGCGGCGGATATAAAAATGGTACAGCAGGGTTTATTGAAGCCATATATCAGGCATATTCAACCTTCATTACTTACGCCAAGCTTTGGGAAAAACAGAAGCTAGGGACTAGGGAATAGGGAATAGCAACTAGTTATTTAGCCTTGGGGAGCCAGGATTTGATTTCCTCAATTGTTAGTGGTTTCTTGCAGAATTTAAATAAGTATATCAGTTCAATTATTCCAGCTGTGTTAATTGGTAAAATAAAGAAGATAAACCAATTTCTCTGCTTATTATTTGCAGCTTTCCATGTAGCAACTCCGCGCCAAATTAGGCTCCAAACGAGCAAAATAAATAGAATTGGAAGTGGAATTGGTGAGTTAGGTGTCATGATCATAATTTACCACAGATTAGGCTTGTAATCAATCTTTTTTTCTTCACTCAATCTTCAAGAAATCACAAAATGGGATTTTTTTACAAAGAAAAGGATGTGTTGAATAAGCAATATTTTGATACAATCAAAAGATGCGTATAGGAGTTTACGACCCCTATTTGGATGATATTGGTGGAGGAGAGAAATACATGATGACTCTTGCTAAGTCTCTTGTGCAGGGAAATGAAGTAGATATTTTCTGGGATAATATAGGAGATTTAGAAAAAGTTGCAAAAAGATTCGATTTGGATGTTTCCAACGTTCGTTTGATGCCAAATATATTTTCTCCAAATGTAGGCTTTATTAAGAGATTTATTGAAACAAAGAAATACGATGTATTAATAATTTTATCCGACGGTAGCGTTCCAATTGTTTCTTCAAAGAAATTATTTCTTCACGTTCAGCAACCGTTACCGGGGTTAAAAGTTGGATTAAAATCTAAGATGAAATTAAGCCGAGTAGATAAGGTGTTTTGCAATTCTTATTTTACAAAAAGATTTGTTGATAAAAATCTGGGAGTAGATAGTATCGTCATTTATCCGCCTGTTACACTTCATCCCAAAAAAGAGGAAAAAGAAAATATCATCCTTCATGTTGGTAGATTTAGAGTGAGAAATGTTGGTATATCAGATTATAAAAAACAGGATGTAATGGTGAAAGAGTTTAAGAAAATGGTGGATAATGGTCTTAGAAAATGGAAGTTTATAATCGCTGCTAGTGTTGATGAAAATAATGATAATGAAATTAAAATTTTTGAGGAGTTTGTTAACAAAGCAAAAGACTATCCTATTGAATTTGAAGTTAATAAAACAAATAAAGAGCTTTGGGATTTGTATTCCAGGGCAAAGATTTATTGGCATGCATCTGGATTTGGGGAAGATTTAGAAAAACATCCGGAATTTGCTGAACACTTTGGCATCTCAACGGTTGAAGCAATGGGTGCGGGCGTGGTGCCCGTTGTAATAAATTCCGGGGGACAAAAAGAAATAGTGGAAGATGAAGTTAGTGGTTTTTTATGGAATACATTGGAGGAATTAAAAGAAAGAACTTTATTATTAACAAAAGAAGATAAGATATTAAAAACTATGTCTTCTGCTGCCAAGAAGAGAGCACAAGATTTTGCGGGAGATAGATTCGGTGATGATGTGAAAAGAATGGTATATGGTTAAATTTTTAAAGAAGAATTTATTTGTTATATTTCTTGTTTTATTTTCTCTTTTGTTTTTTTACAAAACTATCGTAGGAGGATTGCTTCCAATCCCCTCAGACACAATTGTTGGATTATATTATCCATTTCGTGATAATTACGCAAAAGATTATCCAAGGGGCGTACCGTTCAAAAACTTTTTAATAACAGATCCCGTAAGACAACTCTATCCTTGGAAAAATTTAATAATTGAATCTGAAAAAAAAATAGAGTTACCTCTTTGGAATCCGTATAATTTTTCGGGTAGTCCACTGCTTGCCAACTTTCAGAGTGGTGCCTTTTATCCTCTCAATCTTTTATATTTCATTATTCCTTTTGAGAGTGCTTGGTCGATCATCATCATTATTTCACCACTT
Organism: Patescibacteria group bacterium; assembly: GCA_035545675.1. Taxonomy (GTDB): domain Bacteria; phylum Patescibacteriota; class Microgenomatia; order Levybacterales; family GWA1-39-11; genus GWA1-39-11. The sequence goes on along the minus strand of DASZYA010000014.1, from coordinate 18,742 downwards.
CTTGCCGGTTTATTTATGTATCTATATCTGGACAATTTCAAGCTTAAAAAAGAGGCAAGTATTCTTGGTGCTCTAGCATTCTCATTTAGTGGATTTTTTGTTGCCTGGATGGAATGGGGAAATATATTGCATACTGCTCTTTGGCTTCCGATAGTATTACTTTCAATAGATAAAATTTTGAGTGAAAAGAAAAAGAATGCTTGGTCACTCCTTCTGTTGGCAGCATTAACTTTCTCATTTTTCGCTGGTCACTTACAAACCTTTTTCTATATATCCGTTCTTGCTCTTGCCTATATTATCTTTAGAATTTTTGCGGTCAAAGAAAAAATATCTATTATTCTCCGATTGACAGGCGTAGCGTTGATATTTGCTCTAATTACCGCTCCTCAATGGATACCAAGTATCCAATTCATATTATTATCTGCAAGAAATTCAGACCTACCCGGAATTAGTAATCCTGGCTGGTTTATTCCATGGCAAAATATTGTTCAATTTATTGCGCCAGACTTTTTTGGAAACCCAACAACTCTTAATTATTGGGGCATATGGAATTATGCTGAGTTTGTAGGCTATATTGGCATAGTGCCTTTAATGATGGCGATTCTGGCTATTATTAATAGGAGGGATAAGAATACCTTATTTTTTGTTGGCGTATTAATAGTGTCACTATTATTGGCTTTTCCGAATCCAGTATCAAAGATTCCATTCTTGTTAAACATTCCATTTATAAGTACTGCTCAGCCAACTAGATTGCTGGTTTTAGTTGGATTTTCCCTAAGTGTTCTTTGTGCAATGGGAGCCGATTTCTTTTTAAAGGAGGCTAAGAAAACGCTTTCAGTTCTTTTATTATTTTTAATATTCTTTGGAGCAGTATGGGTCTTTATATTGGGAAAGGGCTTTGGTTTGATAGAAGCATCAAATTTGGCCATTGCAAAGAAAAACATGATCCTTCCGACAGTAATTTTTATGATTGCTGCCCTTCTTTTGGTTGTAAATCGGTTATTAGCAAAAAAGAAATTGGAGAAATTTCATGAGGCAATAATTCTTGGATTGATAGTTTTATCTATTATTGATTTATTCCGTTTTGGATGGAAGTTTGAAACATTTGCAAGCAGTGATTATTTATTTCCAAATACAAAAGTATTGTCGTTCATTAAAAAAGATAAAGATCAATTTCGCGTTATGACAGATAATTCTGAAATTTTTCCTCCAAACTTTTCTGTAATGTATAAAATTCAAACTCCAGATGGATACGATCCGCTCTATATTAAGAGATATGGTGAGTTAATCGCTTCTTATGCTAGAAATAAACCGGATATAGCTCCTCCCTTTGGATTCAATAGGATAATAACATGGCAAGATTACAAGGGAACTTTAGCTGACCTTGTAGGTATAAGATATGTTCTTTCAAAAGAGGAGATAAATAACCCAAAGCTGACCAAGGTATATTCTGATGGAGTAATCAATGTTTACAAGAATAACAACGCTTATCCAAGAGTATTTTTTGTGACAAGAATTATAACAGCTACTAATGATCAAGAAGAAATTAATAACATGATGAACACTAAGGATTTATTATCAGACACTGCCTTTGTAGAAACAAAAGAAAATCTAGCTAACAAAAAAATAGGCAGAGGTCGGGCTAGAATAACTGAATATTCAGCAAATAAAATAATAGTAGAAACAGAAAATGATCAAGATGGATTCTTAGTTTTAACGGATACTTATTATCCTACTTGGAAAGTCACGATTGATGGAAAACCAGATAAAATATATATAACCGATTATGCATTTAGAGGAGTATTTATTTCAAAAGGAAAGCACATGGTAGAGTTTTATAACACTTTGTTTTAACTATGAAGATTGATGTTGTGATACCAAATTATAATGGCGCAGAACTTATCAGGAAAAATCTTCCCAGGGTTATTGCAGGATTGTCTGAGTATCTGGGAAAAATAATTGTTGTGGATGACTGTTCTGATATGCTTGATTATGAAACTCTAAAAAACACTATTGAAGAATATGGTTCAAAGATAACACTTCTTAGAAACGATAAAAACTTAGGATTTTCATCTACGGTTAATATTGGTGTCAAAACCGCGAGCACGACATATGTAGTTTTACTAAACTCTGATGTTTCACCCTCAAAGAACTTTTTAAAAAAGCCAATCGAAGACTTGGCACAAAACTCAAATCTTTTTGGAGTGGGTTTTATGGATGAAAGTATCGAAGGCGAAAAAACTGTTAAGAGGGGTAGGGGGATTGCCTCTTGGAATAGGGGATTTCTTATTCATAGAAGAGGAGAGGTAGATAAATCTGATACTTTTTGGATTTCTGGTGGTAGCTCTATTGTAAATCGCGAAAAATTCACTAAATTAAAAGGATTTGATAGCATCTATAACCCTTTTTATTGGGAGGATATTGATCTTTCTTATAGAGCCAGAAAAGCAGGTTTTGATTTAATGTTTGAGTCTGAAAGTGTTGTGGAGCATAGACATGAAGAAGGCGCAATTAAAAAGCATTATTCAAAATTTAGAGTTAACTCGATTGCATTCAGAAACCAATTCATTTTTGTATGGAAAAATATAAGCAATTCTGGTTTAATAGTTTCTCATATTGTTTGGTTACCATACCATATAGTAAAAGCAATATTGAGAGCAGATCTTGCTTTCTTTTGGGGATTTTTTCTTGCCCTTCTGAAAATTCCAAATATATTGAAGAAAAGAGCTCAGCAGAATAAGCAAAACAAAATTGGTGACCAAGAGATTTTAAGATGAAGTTATCAATTTTAGTTCCTGTGTTTAATGAGGAAAAGACTGTTACAAAGGTTTTATCAGAATTAAAAAAACTCAAGATAAGAGGGGTTAAGTTAGAAGTGATTGTTGTTGATGATGGTTCTACTGATAAGACTTGGCCAAAAATTAGCAAGGAGAAACTTGGTTCCTCTTTTAAGTTCATCAAACATCCCAAAAATTTAGGTAAAGGAGCAGCTGTGGCAACGGCAATATCCAAGGCAAGTGGAGACTATATAATAATTCAGGATGCAGATTTGGAGTATGATCCAAAATTTATACCTATTCTTGTTGATAATGTTCAAGGTGACCGCGATGTAATATACGGAACGAGACTCAACAGGTTGCCAAATTTTAGAAAAGAAGAGAGAAGAGTAAGGTTCGTGCTTCATTATTTAGGGAATAGATTCTTAAGTTTTATTACAAGTTTTTTGTATGGACAATGGATTACAGATATGGAAACGTGTTATAAGCTAATTCCAAGGAAAGAATTAAAGAAAATTAAACTTCATGCGCGTCGTTTTGACTTTGAACCAGAAATAACGTCAAAGCTTCTGAAAAAAGGACTCATAATAAAAGAAGTTCCTATAGCAACAAATCCTAGGGGATATGAAGAAGGAAAGAAATTAAATACTGTATCAGATGGTGCTGCAGCTCTTTGGACCCTTTTAAAATATAGGTTTATAGATTGAGATGTCTAGAAAAGAATTTATTTTCCAAGTTTTATTTTTAATTCTAGTAGGATTTATTTTCCTTTTGCCTCTCATTAATAACAGTTTTTATCTTACTCATGACGGTCAAGCTCAGGTTGCTAGGTTTGGAGCATACATTAAATCATTTTCCAATGGTGAATTCCCTTTCAGATGGGCCGGAGATCTAAATTACAGATACGGTTCTCCGGTTCTTATATTCTATTATCCGCTAACTGGAATCCTTACGGTCCCACTGTATTTTGCCGGGATAAGTCTTGAATCTTCCTTTAAATTAATAATTGGAGCTTCTTTTATTCTATCTTTTCTTTCCTTCTTTCTATGGATGAGAGAACTAACAAAAAAAATTGAGGCAAGTCTTTTTGGAAGTATTCTTTATGGTTTAATACCTTACCATTTCCTAAACCTATATGTTCGCGGAGATATAGCAGAAAGTCTTGCTTTGGCACTGGCACCATTGATTTTCTATTCAATAGAAAAATTGCGAGAAACTAGGAATATAAAATATGTTGGTTTATCAGCTATTTTATATGCTCTAACTATCCTATCTCATAACTCGGTGAGTTTACTTATCTCTCCGGTAATTCTTGTCTACTCAATCCTAAGATCAACGGATAAAAAAATGATTTACCTAAATTTAGTTTCAATAGTTTTGGGCCTTGGTCTTTCAGCCTTTTTTTGGATCCCTGCAATTATGGAGTCAAAGTACACAAATTCACATTTGTTTATCTCAGATATGTATAAAGATAACTTTCCGTCATTTTTTAAGCTCATTTATTCTTCTTGGGGAACTGGCGCAAATGTTAATGATTCAAATGGACTATCCCCACAAATAGGAATAATACCGTGGATATTTGTAATTTCTTCAATTTTTTTGGTAAAAAAAGTTAAAAAGATGAGAGATCAATTTGCATTTTGGTTAATAGTATTTTTTACTTCAGTATTCTTTACCATTAGCTATTCTGATGTTTTTTGGAAGTATATCCCATTGTTATCTATGCTTCAATTTCCATGGAGGATTATCGGTATAGCATCATTTTCTGCTGCTGTCATTGCAACTTTAGTTGCAACATACATAAACAAAGCTATTCTATACTTATTAATGCTTGTAGTTATTTGTTATTCCATTGGGTTTACTGCGATTAAACTTATACCCTCCAAGACTAATAGTTTTTATTTTAATTACCCTGGTACAACTTATTATCACGGCCAGGCAAGCTCAATTTGGACGGCAGGAGATTTTGGAAGTTATCCCAAAAAAGATCTCGAGATAATTAGCGGAAAAGGGAAAGTCTATCAAATTGTTAGGCGTAACAATGAGCATTCATTCAGGGTTGATTCAAAAAATGGAATAGCGATTCTTGATAACACAGTATTTTTTCCAGGTTGGCAGGTTGATATAAACGGCCAAAGAGTCCCAATAGAATTTCAAGATATTAATCACAGAGGGTTAATTACTTTTAAAGTTCCACCAGGACAGAAGAATGTTGATATTGTTTTTAGAGAATCACCTTTAAGACTTTTGTCTGATCTCCTATCAATAAGTGGTTTATTTGGTATTTTTATAGTCTTAATATTTTCTAAGAAAATAGGTAAAATCTTATATAAATGAAAAACAGAAATCTCATCTTGGGTTTAATAATTTTGCTCGGATTAATACTCAGATTTTTTTGGCTTGGTAAAGTACCTGTCTCTTTACATCGCGATGAAGCGTTTCTTGGTTATAATGCTTATTCAATACTTAAGACAGGAAAGGATATAAGTGGCAACTTTATGCCAATTCATCTTGAGTCATTCTTTTTTAGTCCGGCAGGATACTCATATTTTTCAATACCATTCATCGCAATATTTGGATTAAATCAATTTTCTGTTAGGGTTGCCTCGGCGCTTTTTGGAACACTCACTATACCCTTAATATATTTACTGACAATTAGTTTATTCAAGAAAAATAAATCAAGTTTTAATATTGCTTATCTTACGGCATTTATATTTGCTATTTCACCTTGGAGCATAGACCTTTCGCGTGTATCGGTAGAAAATACCATTGTATTATTCTTTATTTGTTTGGGTACTCTTCTGTATGTTAGCTATGTAAATAATAAAAAGCTTTATTATTTAATTTTTGCGTTTGTTTCTTTTTTCTTAACACTGTTTATTTATCAGGCACCACGCGCATTTTTACCGTTATTCATACCATTTCTTTTCATAGTATTCAGCGGTGGTATCAAAAAGATATTTTTAAATAAGTTACCATGGCTGTTGTACTTAATATTAATAATTCTGCCGGTTGTTTTAATAGTTAGGTCTCCAGATCTTTCTTGGAGATTGCAAAGTCTTAGTATCTTGAATAATCCCGCAACAAAAATCGCCGTAGATCAGGAACTGGTTAATGATACCTTGGCGGGCTCTCCATACCTTTTGGCAAGAACAATACATAATAAACCTATTGGATATTTATTTACTTTTACAAATAACTTTTTTAAGCATCTATCTTTTGATTTTCTATTTTCAGACGGAGGATATCCAGATAGATTTAGAATTCCCCAGGTTGGTCTTCTGTATCTATTTGAGTTTCCCCTCATCCTTTTAGGTATCTATTATTTAATACGTCGTGAATCAAAAATTATTACCCTTCTTGCGGGATGGATAGTTTTAGGAATTGTTGGAACAGCAATAACATTTGATGATATACCAAATCTTCAAAGAACATTAATAATTTTACCGGCACTTTCAATCCTTAGTGGTTATGGATTATATTCAATTTATGAGTTTGTCCTTTTCAGCAAAAAATCACGTAAGGTTTTTGTAGTTTTAGCAGGTTTAATAATATTTGCTAACTTCACTTACTATATATTTCAATATTATACGCAGGGTAGATTTTATAGGACTTGGTATAGACAGGACGGGTATGAAAAGTTGGTGACTGAGGTTAATAAATTAGCGCCAAATTATAAATATATCGTTGTAACTAGTAAAGAGAGTGCCCCAACGATACTTTTCCTTTTTTATTCTAAATACGATCCTGCTACTTTCCAAAAAGAAACAAGTAGCATAAATATGAAAGAATCGGATCATGTTAATTTCTCAAAATACAGATTTTCAGTTGATGATTGTCCATTGAAGGTGGATGAAAAAGAACCAAATAAATTAACCGGAGTTAAAAAAGTTTTGTATGTTAATAGCAATACCTGTTCTGATATAGAGGGAGTAAAGCTCATAGATACAATTAAGAGAGTAGACGGCTCAGACGTTTTTAAATTGATGGAGATAAAATAAGATGAGCTATATTTTTAAAGTGAAAAATGACTGTAAGTAAAAAAGTGAAAGCATATTTTAATTGGAAGTTAGTATTTATCTTGATAGTAATAATCAGTTTGGCGTTAAGGTTAGTCTTTCTATCAAGTATTCCTCCTTCTCTTCATGCTGATGAGGCAGATGCAGGATATAGTGCTTATAGCATTGGAAAAACACTGCAAGATCAATATGGTAATTTTCTCCCACTTTCATTTCAAGATAATCATAGAGCTCCTCTTTTTATTTATGTACTTATTCCATCAGTGTTTATATTTGGCCTGGATGCTTTCGCAGTAAGATTGCCGTCGGCCTTATTCGGAACCCTAACGGTAATTTTGCTATTTTACTTAACTTATTATTTATTTAAAGACAGAAGGATTTCATTGTTGGCATCATTTCTGGCGGGAATAAATCCATGGTTGATTCAATTATCTCGAACTGGTTTGGAGGAAAGTTTATCATTGTTTCTTGTATTGGCAGGAATTGTTTCCTTTCTTTACGCATCCAATAAAAGATGGTATCTGTATTTTATTTCATGCTTAGCACTTACTCTTTCATTATTTTCCTATCACGCTCCTAAAATATTTTTGCCCTTATTTTTACCTGTGTTATTTATGTATAAGATCAGAGATGGCTCGATCTTATCAAAAGAAAAAAAATACCTAATTTACTTTGTCGTAATTTTTGTCATATTTTATGCAGTCTCATTTGGGATGTTAATGGCGAATGGAGCTGAAAAATTTAATGACACATCCATATTTAGCTCAGCAAAGATAAAGCAAAGTATAGATTCAGAAAGACACCTATCTGTTGCTCCCCTAGGGTTATCAAGTATATTCCATAATAAGGTTACCTATTCTATTAAAAGATTGGAAACACAATTTTTTGGTGTATTCTCTCTTAATTATTTATTCATTAATGGGGAGAGTAACTTGGACAAGGGAGTTGGGAATCATGGGCAGTTTTATATATTCGAACTTCCGTTATTCTTTATTGGGTTGTACTTCATATTCAAAAAAAAGAAGATTTTTGTGCTTTTATTTTTTTGGTTGTTGGCCGGAGCTTTTCCCGGAGGATTAACTAACACAGGTTACTATGCATATCGAGACTTGCTGTTAATACCTGTATTTATTATGGCATCTTCTGTGGCAGTAATTTGTGTATTCGATCTTATTAGAAAAGATAACAGAATGTATAAAATAATTCTTGGCGTTTCTGTATTGTTAGCTTTGGTATACATTACTAGCTACTTGTTTACATATTTTTTTGATTATCCAGTATACTCCAGAGATTGGTGGGGATATGGTCAAAAAGAGGGATTAAGATACGCAGTGATAAATCAGGGAAAATATAATAAGATATTTGTAGATGGAGGATTGGATTGGCCAATTCTATATGCTTTTTATAATAAGATAGATCCAGAGAAGTTTCAGAATTCTTTTGAGACCAAAGTTTATTTTAATAATAACGAGTATATAAAAATTGATAAGTTTTATTTTGGTAACATAGAAAAATCGGCCACTATGTCTGCGTCGGAAATATTGGGAAGAAACGTCATGTACATTGGACAAGTAAGTAGTTTTCCAAATATAACACCAATTTATAGGATTTTTTCACCAGACGGAGTAAATGTGAATGATAACATTCTGATAATTAAATGAAAAAAATATTTTTAAACAACAAATTTATATTACTTTTTATCATATTAATTGCTGCCTTTCTTAGGCTTTATCAGCTGGGGGTAAATCCGCCAAGTCTAACATGGGATGAAGTAGCTTGGGGATACAATGCTTATTCGCTTGGTATAGATGGGAAGGATGAGTTTGGAAGATTTTTACCTCATGATTATCTTGAATCATTTGGAGATTTTAAGCCACCTGTTTACGCGTACCTTGATATTATTCCAGTAAAAATGTTTGGTCTCAATGCATTTTCTACACGTCTTCCTTCGGCTGTATTTGGCATATTAACTGTCTTAATGACTTACTTTTTGGTTCGCGAAATTTTCCCCAAAGATAAAAAAGAGTCTGAATTTCTAGCTCTTGCGACGTCTTCTATTCTCGCTATTTCTCCTTGGCATATAATGCTGTCTCGGGCCGCATTTGAGGCAAATGTTTCTACATTTTTTATAGTAACCGGTGTCTGGGCGTTTCTTGCATCGGTTCAGGGTAAGCGGTGGTTACTTGTTCTATCTGCAATTTCTTTTGTTATCTCTATGTATACTTTTAATACTGCAAGAATCGTAAGTCCATTACTAGTATTTATACTCGCGTTATCTTTTAGAAAACAACTGTTAGCGAATAAGAAAGCTACGATCGCAGCAGTCGTTGTTGGTTTGCTCTTAATTCTTCCTACGGTTCAGTTTCTTGTCTCTCCCCAGGCGGGACTCAGGTTTAAGGAGGTAAACATATTTTCAGATGTAAGTGTTGTTAAGCGCGCGAATCAAGAGATAGCAAATAGTAACAATAGCTTAATATCAAAGCTCGTTGACAATAGAAGGGTTTTGTATGGGATAGAGTACGTTAAGCACTATTTTGACAACCTGACACCAAGATTCCTTTTTATAAGCGGAGACGGGAATCCTAAGTTTTCTACCCAAACCGTAGGGCAAATGTATATATGGGAAATAATCTTCTTTGTTGCAGGAATACTTTTTCTATTTAGAAAAAGACAAGGAAATTGGTGGCTTGTTCCAGTTTGGTTATTGGTAGGTATTGTACCGGCTGCAACAGCTCGGGAAACGCCGCATGCTTTAAGAATAGAGACAACTCTTCCAACTTTCCAGATTTTAGTTGCATATGGTATTTTTTGGCTTGGCAGTATGCTTTTTGAAGTGAAGAGCAAAATTGCTGGAATTAAATTGTCAAAGGCTATAACTTTTGTTTTTGTGATTGTTATATTTGCTAATTTTTTCTACTTTTGGCGAGATTATACAGTTAATTATAAATACGATTATTCGGGTGAATGGCAGTATGGATATGAGGATTCTATAAACTACGTGAAGTCGGTTCAGGATAAGTATGATTACATTCAAGTTACAAATGCTCTTGGAAGGCCATATATTTATTATCTTTTCTACAATAAAACCAATCCAGGAGAATTTAGAAACGAGGCAAAAATTAATCGCGATCCTTTTGGATTCGTAGATGTAGAAGGTTTTGGAAAATATAAATTTCCAAACGACTTTGAAGTGGGTAAGGACAAAAATAAAAAGGTCCTATATATAGCAACTCCTTACAAGTTGCCGGAAAATGCGCGTGTCTTAAAAACTTTTTATTTGCTAGATGGTAAGCCGGTTTTGGTTGCTTACGAAATATAATGAAAAACAAAATTACATATATATTGCTTTTGGTTATAGTTATGGTTGCAGCCTTTTTAAGGCTTTGGCAACTTGGGAATGTTCCGCCAAGTCCTGATTGGGATGAAGCAGCTCTTGGATACGATGCTTACTCAATTGCAACAACAGGCCGGGATGAGTTTGGTAAGTTCTTGCCTCCTGTTTTAAGATCGTTTGATGATTATAAGCCTGCACTTTATGCTTATCTTGCCATACCAACCGTTATGACGCTTGGTCTTAATACAGCAGCAGTTCGTCTGCCATCGGCCATTGCTGGAACGCTCTCTGTAATAGTTTTATTCTTTATCATTCAGGAATTGTTTAGTAAAAAGGGAGATGATCAAAAAGACCGCGAGCGGGTGAATCTCATTGGGCTTGCGGCGTCACTACTACTTGCCATATCTCCGTGGTCTATTCAATTTTCGCGCGTGGCATTTGAATCAAACGTTGGAGTTTTCTTCAATATGTTGGTCGTTCTATTCTTTCTCAAGGGACTAAAAAAGAATTGGTTACTTTATCTATCTGTTCTTTTTGCCGGGTTAAATATATACGTATACCAAAGTGAAAAAGTTTATACGCCTCTACTATTTTTACTGCTGGTGGTTATTTACTTTAAAGACTTAATAAGTCTTCCAAAGATTAAGTTGATAGGACCAATTATTCTTGGTCTTATCGTAGTAGCACCAATGGTATTCAATATACTAACGGATAGTGGCTCCCTTTTGAGAGTCCGTGGGACAAGCATTTTTACATATCAGACAGAAATTCTTGGCGATAGTGCGCAAAAATTTGAAAGGGATGAAAATAATCATGATCTAATAGGTAAGGCACTAGATAATAGGAGAGTAGTGTATGCGAAAACAATAGTAGATGGATACCTATCACACTTTAATCCTAATTGGTTGTTTGTTACAGGAGACATATCAAGACATCATGCTCCAAACATGGGACTTTTATATCTTTTTGAATTGCCAATAATCCTGATTGGAATTTATACATTACTATTCTCAAAATTGGATAAAAGAACTAAGATATTTATTTTTCTGTGGTATTTGATAGCGGCTATTCCAGCATCAATTACTACAGGAGTTCCACATGCGGTAAGGACTCTAAATTTTATTCCACTGTATCAAATATTCGGTGCACTGGGTCTTGTTACCGCATTTATGTGGCTGATAAATATCCCGGAGAGCATCTTTGGTATTAGAATCGGTAGAGTTTTAATTTTAATATATGTTCTTTTTGCTATGTTTAACATCGCATATTATTTGAATCAGTACTTTGTTCAGTTGAATTATTATGATTCAGCAGATTGGCAGTATGGTTATAAGCAGGCAGTTGATGAGGTAAATACTGTTGGGAATAGATACGATAAAATTGTAGTCTCTGATAAGCAACCGCTTGATAAATCTTATATGTTCTTCCTGTTCTACACTAAATATCCACCAATAGAGTATCAGAAGTCTGGTGGAGCAGGGTCTGGAAGCTTTGATTCTCATCATTCCTTTGGAAGATTCCAATTCAGACCAATCAATTGGGATACAGATAGTAAAATGCAAAACACTTTATTTATTGGAACTCCAGATGAAATTCCAAATGGTGCCGCAGTGATAAAAACAATATATGATTTAAATGGAGATCCGGCAATCAAGATTGCAGGTACATAATATGAAAATTAAATTGTCAAAACTATTTACTCCAAATCTTTTAATTTTATACCTTGTTTTAATTCTAGGAAGCTTTCTGAGAATTCAAGGAGCACTTACCAATTCATTTGCTTTTACTTATGATGTTGGACGAGACATGCTTGCTCTCTGGGACATTGTGTACTCTCACCATCCTGTTTTAATCGGACCAACAACCGGGATACCAGGTGTTTTCTACGGACCCTGGTGGTACTACATGCTTGCACCTTTTTTCTTTATTTTTCAGGGTGATCCCCAAGGGATTGCAATTATTATGGCTGTTTTTGGTGTACTATCAATAATTCTTTCTTATTTCGTAGGTAAAAAGATTAGTGGGGAATTTTTGGGTCTGGCTTTTGCTGCAGTAGTAAGCGTATCTCCCATGATGATTTCTCTTTCATCACAAATTTGGAACCCTAATATTGCCCCTGTCCCAGTTCTTTTTATTCTCTTCCTCCTCGCAGAAATTTATACCAATAAGAAAATTAACCTCGTTTATTATTTTTGTCTAGGAGCACTAATGTCACTAATGCTTGATATAGAATTAGTTTTTGGATTTCTGTTTATAATCGGAATGTTAATAGCCATATTAATTGTTAAGAGAATAAAACTTTCTTTAAAAGCCGTAATACTTTATCTAATGGGTTTTATTCTTGTACTCCTTCCAAGAATAATGTTTGATATTCGTCATAATTTCTTGATGGCAAATTCTTTCATCACCTACTTTAAGAATGGTGCAGAGCCGCAATCTCTTGGCTTCATGGAGTTGGTAAATAGTAGACTTGCTGTATTTTTTGGTGATTACACAGCAACAGTTGGCGGGGGAAACAAAATAATTGGATTAATTATTTTGCTCTATACAATTATTGTTATAGTTATCTACTTTAGTAAAGCAAAAGATTTAGAAAAAACTTTCATTAAAATATCTACGACAGTACTTTCCGTTTTTATTTTGGGAACAATATTTTTCAGTCATGATATTTGGTCTCATTACTTGGTCGGACTTCCCGTTTTTTATATTCTACTTTTTGTTATTGCGACTGGTATTATTGCAATTAAGGATAAAAGGCAAGTTCCCTTGTTGATAATTGTAATTGTGTGCTTAATAAACTTCAATCCAATAAGTTTTGTGTCGAACTTTGGTAAGCCATTGTGGGTTGGAGACGCATCAGTATACAGAAATCAATTGAATGTTATTGATTATGTTTACAAAAGCGCAAATGGAAAGGATTTTAAATACGTAGTGTATACGCCACCTGTCCACGACTATACATATCAATATTTGTTTAAATGGTATGGTCCAAAAAATTATAAATACGCACCTGTTGAGAAATCTAACTTAGCATTCTTTATAATAGAACCTGATTTGTCAAATCCAGGGAGGGTTGCAGATTGGTTGAAGGCACGCGTAGGTGACGGAAAAGTTGTAAGTAGCAAAGTTTTGAAAGGTGGAATAACTGTACAAACAAGGGTCAATAAATGAAAAAGAAAGTTAAAAAAACCAAAATAAGCAAAAAGGAGAATAAGTTACTAAATTTGTTCAATAAAGTTTGGAAAGATAAAGTTTTAGTTGCTGTAATAATACTTTTTGTAATTGAACTATTTCTAAGGTGTTACCAAATTGATATAAAAAATCCTTTTGGTTATGATCAGGTAGATAATGCATGGGCAGCAAAAAATATAATAGTTAATCACAGGTATCCACTTGTTGGTATGGTAGCAAAGACCAATAGTGGTATATATATTGGTCCTGCTTACTACTATCTTATTTCCGTTTTGTATTTTGTTTTCAATTTAAATCCGGTTGCCTCTGCTGTGATGGCTATTCTCACGAGTATTTTTACTTTCTGGTCTATATATTTTGTCTTCAAAAAAATATTCAATCAGGGAATCGCTTTGATCGGGTTAATAATTAATACTTTTGCCCTCCCAGCAATTATATTTGATAGAATTCAATGGCCCGTAGATTTCATACCTGGACTTTCTCTTCTTATTTTTTACTTTCTATATAGAGTAATACAAGGAAAACCTAAAAATATTATTTATCTAGCGCTTTCTATTGGATTTTTCTTCAATATTCACTTCACTGCTATATTTGCTCCAATTGTAGTAATACTTTCGCTTCCTCTTTTTCCAAGAACAAAAGAAACACTCAAATATATACTAATCGGAATTCCTCTATTTTTTGTATGGATTGTGCCTAATATTATTTATACAATTACAAGTAAAACTTCCTCGTCCAATGCATCTTATATAGATACTTATTATCATGGTTTTCATCTAAGGCGCATGATGCAGATTATTGGAGATGCCTTTATACAGTTTGATCCTTACGTTTTTTTCGATTGGATTAAAAAGATTAAGCCATTCTTCCCGATTCTTTTCTTGATAGTATATCTCAAGAGGGAAACAGGTCGGGATAAATTTAAGTTCTTATATTTAGTATTTCTTTGGTTTATGGTTCCTTGGATAATATTTACTGTTTATAGCGGTGAGATGAGTGATTATTATTTTGCATTCAATAGATTTATAGCTCTTATGATTATTGCATATATTTTATATTCGGTGTTTATTCAGAATCTACTTACCAAAATTGGAATATCAATTTTCCTTGTAATTTTTTGTGTCTTAAATCTAATAAATTTCCTTCCTTATAAAGATGTAGGTCTTAAAAAAAGATACGAAGAAAATGTTATGCCAGCGGTTAGTGCTAATAGGAGAATTGAATTCCAGGTTGGTGTGCCAGAATCATATCTGTATTATTATAAAATGAGAGAATTAAAGGGTGTTGAAGACGTATATAAATAATGAAAAAACAAACTATATCCGTTGTCCTTGCAACGCATAATGAAGAAAAAAATATTGGTGATTGTCTTGAATCTATCAAGGATTTAGCAGATGAAATCGTAATCGTGGATGGTGAGTCATCAGATAGAACTCGTGAAATAGCAGAAGGTTTTGGGGCAAAAATTATTAAAACAACAAACAAAGCAAATTTTCATATCAACAAGCAGAAAGGAATAGATGAAGCAAAATGTGATTGGATATTTCAGCTTGATGCAGATGAACATTCAACAAAAGATTTGAATAGGGAAATAAGCGATAGGATTAACGATACAAAACAAGAAGAGATGGGTTATTGGATGCCAAGAAAAAACTTTTTCCTGGGCCGTTTTTTAATGAAAGGTGGACAATATCCAGATTACACTCTAAGGCTTTATAGAAGAGGGATGGGTAAATTGCCCATGAAAGACGTTCATGAGCAAGCAGTTGTCGAAGGAAAGGTTGGGCATCTTCGTCATCCCTTACTTCACTATCCATATAGTGACTTTTCTCATTATTATAGAAAATGGACAAGGTACAATGATTTTTTTGCAAGGCAGATAAAGGAGCAACTTAACGGAAAAGCTTTATTTATTAAGCTGTTTTATGCTATCCTATATCTGATTGTAAAACCTGCTCATTGGTTTTTAACCACATACTTTAGACATAAAGGCTTTATGGATTCTTGGCAGGGATTTGTCTTTTCTCTTTTTTCAGCCTTAAGATTTCCTGTCTCATACATAAAGTATTTATCATTATAAGATGAAGATTTTAGTTACCGGCGGAGCCGGATACATAGGCAGCTTTATGACAAAAACGCTTTTAGATCGCGAATATGATGTAGTGGTGCTGGATAGTTTGGAACGAGGAGATAAGAGCAAGGTAGATAAGAGGGCAGTGCTTGAAGTAGGAGATATTAGAGACATAGACTTTTTAGAGTCGCTCTTTTCTTCCCATAAATTCGATGCAATTATTCATTTTGCTGGATACATTGCCGTTGGAGAATCAGAAGAATTTCCAGATAAGTATTATGAAAACAATGTGGTTGGATCCAGAAATCTTTTTGCAACAGCTATTAAACACGGTACGGATAAATTTATATTCTCTTCATCCGCTGCGGTTTATGGCAATCCAATAAGCGTTCCAATACCGGAAGATCATCCAAAAAACCCAACCAGTGTGTATGGAAAAAATAAGCTGGATGTTGAAAGAATATTGGCAGATTTAAGGCGAGAGAATCCAGAAATTGATTTTGTTTGCCTAAGGTACTTCAATGCTTCAGGAGGAGCATTAGATGGTACTAATGGTGAGTCTCATGAACCTGAAACTCATATTATTCCACTTGCAATTAGGGCAGTGCTTGAGAATAAAGAGTTTCATTTATACGGTAACGATTATGATACAACGGATGGAACATGTATTAGGGATTATATTCATGTTCTAGATTTGGTTGATGCTCATATGTTGGCTTTGGATAAGCTATATTTTGAATCTGGAGAATATTACTACAATGTCGGAGTAGGCGCAGGATACACAAATAGGGAAGTGCTCGAAATGGTAAAAGAAATAACAAAAAAAGACTTTAAAATTGTCGAGGAGCCAAGAAGAAAAGGCGACCCGGATAAACTAATTGCCGATTCTTCAAAAATTAGTAGAGAATTGAGTTTTAAGCCAAAGCATTCAGATCTAAAAACTATTGTTGAGTCAGCATGGAACTGGCACGAGAAGCAATTTAAAAATCAAAATTCATAATCCAATGTAATGGGCAGATTTTATCAAGTTTCGATTTTATTATGCCTATTTTTATTTGTTTTTGTAGGTAAATCTTTTGCGCAATCTTCCTACGTCCTTCCATACCCCGGAGCAATGCCAGGAAACAAAGTTTATAAATTAAACCAAATAAAAGATAAATTTTTGAAGTTTTGGTATTTTGGTGATTTTGGACAGTTTGACTACAATTTAAAACTCGCAGACAAAAACCTAGTAGAGGCAAAAATTTTATTTGATTACAAACAGTATCTACTCGGTTATCAGGCTCTTCTAAGATCTGATGACTACTATCAGAAAGTTAAGCCTGCCTTAAAATTGGCCCAAACTCATAATAAAGATGTATCAGACAAAAAGACTTTGTTGAGTCAAGCTTCTCAAAAGCATGTCGAAGAGTTAATGAAGATGAAAAAAGATGTACCACAAGATTTCAATTGGTCTCCGGAAAAAAGTCCCTCAACTAATCTTAATTTGTGGCAGGCAATTGACAACTCAATTAAAATTAGGAAAAACATTTATGATTAAAAAAGTTTATTACTTATATATCATAGGCTTCATTTTATTTTCACTTTTCTCATATCTATTTATTGATGGAAATTTTTTCTATTTAGATTTCCTTTTCACTGGCATTGCACTTCATGACAGAGTATTAGTTTCCTTAGTGTATTTGTTTTTTATAATTTTTTTCTTTTTAATGTATTATTTTTTGATTAGAGATATCAAAAAAGTTCCAGAATTAATTAAAAAGAACATTTTTCTAACTGTTTTTGCAATGCTTGTACTGCTTTTTTCATATCCAACTATGATTTCTTATGACATATTTAATTATGCAGCTACAGCGAAAGTTGCTTTTGGATATAAGGAGAATCCTTACATAGTCATGCCTATAGAATTAAAAAACGATTCAATGCTTCGTTTTACTCAGGCAGCCAATAAAATCGCTCTTTATGCTCCATTCTGGATACTAATTGGTGCATTGCCTTACTTTCTATCGCTAGGTAATTATCTAGTATTAATATTGCTTTTTAAATTTGTAGCAGTCCTTGCATACTTTGGTTGTTTGTACTTTATATACAAAATATCAAAGAGTTATGATGCTGTCGTTTATTTTGGTTTAAACCCCCTTATACTAATAGAAACTTTTGTTTCAGCTCATAATGATACAGTTATGATGTTTCTAGCTTTATCCTCCTTTTGGTTACTCAAAAAAAGGAAAATTTTAATGGCGGGTTTTATTTTGGCATTGTCAGTACTAATTAAATACTCAACTATAGTTCTTGCGCTCCCTTTTGTTATTGTTGTTATAAATAATTTCCAAAAATTAAAAATTAACTGGGAGAAAATATATTTTTATTGTTTTGTATTGCTATTTTTAATATTTATACTTTCTCCAATTCGTGAAGAAATATATCCTTGGTATTCGATTTGGCCTTTGTCTTTTTTGGTATTAACTAGAAAAAAGAATTTAATTTATCTTTATTCATTCTTATGCTTTTTACTTATGATGCGTTATATTCCTTACATGTTAACCGGAAATAACTTTGGGTTGACTCCTATAATTAAGTCATCTGTAACTTTCGTACCCACAATTATTGTTGCAATATATCTACTAGTTAATAAAAAGTTGTTAAAAAATAATTAAGAATGATAGAGAGACTAATAATTTTTTTTACAAAAAATAAATATCTACTACTCTCAATATTTTTTGCTCTCATTGCCATCTTTGATCTTAATCATTTTGGCTTATCTCCTACGCATGACGCGGAATATCACATTATGCGTTTTCAGCAATTTTATGTAGAGATCTCTCAGGGAATATTTTTTCCTAGATGGGCACCCAATTTTAATAACGGTTATGGAATCCCTCTATTTACTTATGTATATCCTCTCCCTAACTATATTGCGGCAATTTTTCATACTTTAGGTTTTGGTTTTATAGACTCTTTTAAAATTAATATGGCATTAGCAGAAGTTATTGGTGCAATCTTTTTTTATTTATGGTCAAAAAAATATTGGGGGGAAATAGGTGGCTTAGTGTCATCTATTTTTTACTCATTCTCTCCTTATCATCTCGTAGATATTTATGTCAGAGGTTCTGTTGGAGAAGTTTGGGCTCTGGCTATTTTCCCAGGCTTATTGTGGGTTTATTCAGAATTTATAGATCAAAGAAAGACTAAATACCTAGTTTTATCTGTAATTTTTTTATCGTTGTTAATCTATGCACATAATATACTTGCTCTATTATTTTTTAGTTTTTTCTTTTTTTATGCGATTGTTAATTTTGATTCCAAAAGTTTTATCAGAGACACCAAAGCATTAATAATTATAATTTTC
>DASZYA010000013.1:0-13326 GCA_035545675.1 Patescibacteria group bacterium | reverse complement strand
CACACTGTAAAAAAGAATATAAACCTCCAAAAGAACTTATAGCAGAGCTTCGCAATACGCTTGGCAATCTATTAACCAAAACGGATGAGGAAATTGTTTTATACAAGGGAGAAGGGTGTGATTATTGTGGACATTCAGGATATTTGGGAAGAATAGGTATTTTTGAGGTTTTACCAATTACCCCAAATATTGCAAAATTAATATTACAGAAAAGTGATTCACAAGGATTAGAGAAAGAAGCAAAAACTGAAGGAATGATAACAATGAAGCAAGATGGATATCTAAAAGTATTAGAAGGAATTTCATCTATTGATGAAATTTTGCGCGTCGCTCAAGAATAACTATGACAATACAAGAACTTTTTGAAAAAACAATACAATCTAATGCATCAGATTTACACCTTTTGGCAGGTAGTCCGCCTAATATAAGGATTGATGGAAAATTGGTACCTATCGACACAAATCCGCCACTTACTCCAAAAGATGTTGAAGATTTAGTATTTAGTATTTTGACCCCAGAACAAAAGGAATTATTCCTCACCAATAGAAGTCTCGATTACTCGTTTGGATTCGGAGTAGAAAATACTCCAAATAGTGGAAGGTTTCGTATTAACTTGTATTTCCAAAAAGGCACAGTTGCTGGAGCATACAGACTATTACCAGCGAAGGTGAAAACGATAGAAGAATTAAGACTTCCCCAGGTATGTCATGATTTTGCAAAGCTCAAACAGGGATTTGTACTTGTTACAGGACCAACCGGACACGGTAAATCAACAACTCTAGCATCAATGGTAAATGAAATAAATATGACTCAAGCAGATAACATAATAACCGTTGAGGATCCTATTGAATATATATATCCAAAAGGAAAAAGTATTATCTCTCAGCGAGAAATAGGTATAGATAGCCTTTCTTGGGGAGAAAGTTTAAGGAGCGCTTTACGTGAAGACCCGGATGTTGTGCTGATAGGTGAAATGAGAGACCCAGAAAGTATATCTTCTGCAATAACAATGGCAGAAACTGGACATTTGGTTTTCTCAACTCTTCATACAAATTCTGCTGCACAAACCGTTGACAGAATAATAGATTCATTCCCAGATCATCAACAAAATCAGATAAGAGCACAGCTTGCGAGCTCTCTTGAGGGAATAATCTCTCAACGCTTAATACCAAAAATTGATGGTGGAAGAATTGTTGTTTGTGAAGTAATGATTGCCAACAACGCAATTAAATCTAATATACGTGAAGCAAAAACACATCTTATAGATTCAATTATAGAGACCTCTCAAGAATCTGGAATGATATCTCTTGAAGCTTCACTCGCAAGCCTTGTTAAGCAAGGAATAATAACCCTTGATACTGCACGCGCATACGTCTTACGTCAAGATTCTTTTGCCCAATTAATGGGGTAGACTTATGGAATTTATTTATACAGGAATTGATTCTAGCTCTATAAAACAAAAGGGCAAAATTGAAGCCAACAGCGAAAAGGAAGTTATTGAATTTTTAAGACAAGGAAATATAACTCCTTTATCAATAAGGAAGATAGAGGAGAGTAGCAATGGATTATTTGGCCCTCAAAAAGTAAAAAACACCGATATTATTCTATTTACAAGACAACTTTCCTCAATGACGCTCACCGGACTCACGCTCATTGAATCGTTAAGAATTCTAGAAAAGCAGGTTAATAGTCCTGCGATGAAAAAAATTGTCACAGACCTAATAGCACAGATTTCTGAGGGTGCAACTTTTTCTGAGGCTCTTAGCGAACACAGAGAAGCATTCTCTGATACTTATATAGCGCTCATTAAGGCCGCAGAAAAAGGGGGACTACTTGATAAAGTTCTGACGCGCCTTGCTGATAACATGGAAAAATCTGATGACCTTAAAAAGAGGGTAAAAGGAGCAATGTTTTATCCGGCGATCGTTATCTCGGGTGTTGTCATAGTTATTGCGGTTATGAATATATTTGTTATTCCACAACTTGGTGCACTTTATTCCAATCTAAATCTGGAATTACCAACAACAACAAAAATAGTTCTAGGATTTTCTAAATTTACGACAACTTTTGCACCAGTCTTTATACTCGCAGCAATTGGTTTATTTATTGGATATAACAGATTCAAGAAGACTAAAACAGGAATAGAAATAATAGACAAAATCAAATTAAAACTTCCGGTCTTTGGACAAATTTTTGAGTTGTCAGCTCTTGATGAAATAACAAGAACTCTATCTCTTATGATCTCTTCTGGCGCATCTATTATAGAGAGCCTTAACATTACTGCAAACGTTGCTAACAATTATTGGTATAAAAAAGCAGTCATGGACTCAAGTACTCTCGTTGAAAAAGGTATATCTCTATCTGATGCCTTAAATAATCAGAAAATCTTTCCACCAATGGTTGTTCAGATGACACGAGTTGGAGAGTCAACCGGAAAGATTGATGAAAGCTTACTCAAAATATCAGAATATTTTGAAAGAGATCTAGATGTAAAGGTAAAAACCTTGACTACAGCAATCGAACCAATCCTTATTATAGTCCTTGGAGTGTCTGTTGCCTTCCTTATATTATCTGTTATCACTCCAATTTATAGCCTGATCTCCCAAATTCAATAAATATCTAAATCAGCCAAAGCCTGTGACACTGATTCGGGTATTGAAACCATATCGCCATCTTTGCTTTTAAATACTGTTCCCCTTTTTAAAAAACCTAATTTAAAACTGCTAAGAATGTATTTCTTATCATATATAGTCGATGGCACTGTTGGATCAAACGACATTAAACGAATATCCTCGTAAGTTAAATCTTCAAACTGATATGCTCTTTGAATGTCTTCTAATCTACCCAACTTCAAATCATTTTCTTGATATGTTATTTGCCCGTATGTTGGATCTACAAAAAACTTTTCGCCAGCAACAGAAAAAGTAAGAAGAGTATGTGGGGCCAAAGCAAAAGGAATACCATCCAAATAGTTCAACTCCTTGATGAAAGGGAATTTGTCTTTCAGAGCTATTCCATATCCAGTTGAAGCATCTACACAATACCCACTGCCAGTAAATATCTTTTTTCCACTTATCATTTCGTATCCTACCCCCTCCTCATCCCAAAGTTCATCAATATATTTGACGCTTAGCCCCGATAAAGTTGTGTTGACTACTGAGTTGCTTTTTCTGATCCAATCAAAGACTAAGTCCTGTTCGGATCTTATTCCTTGGGGTTCTATCATGCAAGTTTCCAACATGGAGGCATTATACAGGTATTTTATTGACAGAGGATACTACCTTAATTTATGCTTAATGTATGGCAGGATATAAGCATGATTTCATCTATCAATTTGAGCTTTAAACTTCTTCTGAAAGGAGGTGTAGATCATGTTTGAAATTTTAATCTTCTTTGTTTTCAGTGTAATCATTGGATTAATGTTCGTATTTTTTGGATATCCTTTCTTTAGAATCCTACTTCCTATTTGGGCATTTTTTGCTGGACTAGCTTTTGGACTTAGAGGTCTTGAAGACCTTTTGGGACCAGGAGTGATTTCTGTAACATTTGGTCTAGTAATAGGATTGGTGTTTGGAGCAATACTCGCTGTTATTGCCTACTATGTATATAGTCTAGCAATTTACCTTTTTGGAATAAGTGCTGGATATGTTTTAGGATCTGGATTTATGCTCGCGATAGGAGCGGGCTCATTCTTGAGCACAATGGTTGGACTTGGCGTAGCAGTATTATTCTTAGTAGCATTTGCAGCAACTCAAATGCCAAGATTTTTCATAATCTTAATAACTGCAGCAGCAGGAGCTATGGGTGTAATTATGGGATTATTAGTACTTTTTGGTCGCGTGCCAGAAATTTTTGCAAGTCTCCAACTTACATCATATATAGTAGCTAACTCTTGGTTCTGGTTAATCATATGGATTGTATTAGCCGGTCTTGGAGTTGCATTCCAATATGTACTTACAACCATCTTCCAACAAGTTGAAGTTGGGGAAACTTACAACTGGAAGAAAGAGTATAAACAAATTAAGAAACGTAGATAAATCTACTTTCTTAACAAATTAAAGAGGCGCTCACGGGCGCCTTTTTAATTTGTTTGGTCTTCAAGCAATTTGGGCTGTACAAATAAATTGTCAAGGCTTGAATTCATAATTATTATTATGGTAGTATAGATAATCTTATGGCCTCAGGACAAAACGACTATACAGCCAAAAATATCCAAGTTTTAGAAGGATTAGAACCAGTTAGAAAACGCCCTGCTATGTACATTGGTTCTATTGATTCAATAGGACTACATGAATCCCTCCGAGAAATCATTGATAACTCCGTAGATGAATCGCTTGCAGGAGAAGCAAAAAATGTTTGGGTAGTTCTTAACCAGGATGGATCTGCAACAATAGTAGATGATGGTCGCGGAATTCCAGTTGATGAAGTTGCAGGATACGGGAAAAGTGCTCTTGAGATGGTTATGACAAAACTTCACGCCGGAGGAAAGTTCGGTGGTGGAGCATATAAGGTTTCTGGAGGACTTCATGGAGTAGGATCATCTGTTGTTAACGCTCTTTCCAATAAAATGTGGGTTGAAGTCAGGCGTGGTGGTAAACTTTATCGTCAAGAGTATGAACGCGGAATTCCAAAGACTGAAGTTGAAAAGATGGATTTTTCAAAATCATACCTCAATGGTTTAATCCCAGATCCAAGAATCAAAAATTTAACTCAGGGAACTGCTTCAACATTTTTTCCAGATGATTCAATATTTACAACGGTAGAGTTTGATAGCCACGCTGTGTTAAAACTTATCCGCGAGCGTGCCTACATTGTTTCAAAACTCTATTTTCATTTTTATGATCTTCGTGAAGGAAAACAAAAAGAAGTTCATATGTATTTTGAAGGAGGAATTGTTTCTCTTGTCAAAAAGTTGAATGAAGGAAAAGGTGCAGTTCACCCTGCAATATATATCCAAAAAGAGGTTGATGATGTTTTTGTTGAAGTCGCAATCCAATATAACGAAGGTATCAGCGACAATACGGAGTCTTTTGTTAATGTTATTAACACTGTTAATGGTGGAACTCACGTTACAGGATTCAAAATGGCGCTAACTCGTGTAATTAATGACTACGGAAAAAAAATTGGAGCATTTAAATCAGAAAATGATTCAATAACAGGAGAGGACACACTTGAAGGACTAACTGCTGTTGTTGCTATCCGAATGGAACAAAACCGAATTCAATTTGAAGGTCAAACCAAAGGAAAACTAGGAAATTCAGAAATTCAACCACTCGTACAAGCTATTACAAAAGAGGGTCTATCCATGTACTTTGAAGAAAATCCATCTGATGCTCGTGCAATTTTAAACAAAGCATATTTGGCAGCAAAAGCAAGACTTGCAGCACGTGCAGCAAAAGATGCAATCCTTAGAAAAGGCGCCTTTGAGGGGTCCAGTCTTCCTGGAAAACTTGCGGATTGCCAAGAAAAGGATCCATCAGTTTCAGAACTCTATATAGTAGAAGGAGATTCAGCAGGAGGATCAGCAAAGCAGGGTAGAGATAGAAAATTCCAAGCGATACTTCCACTCGGTGGAAAAATTCTTAACACAGAGCGTGCAAGACTAGACAAAATTGTAGAATTTGAATCGCTCAAAGATATGATTATAGCTCTTGGTATGGGGATCGGGGAAACCATTAATATGGATAAATTACGTTACCACAGAATTATTATCATGACAGATGCTGATGTTGATGGGGAACATATTGAAACCCTTCTTCTTACTTTCTTCTATAGACATCTAAGACCCGTAATTGATGGAGGATATTTATACATTGCTCAACCACCTCTATTTAAAATTTCTATGGGTAAAGAAAGTTATTACGCATATTCTGATGAAGAAAGAGATAAGATTCTAAAAGAACATGCAAAGGGTGCCGTTGTTGTAGAAGCCGGAAGCGAAGAAGCACAACCTGCAACGCCAACAAGAAAATCATCTGTTAATATCCAGCGCTACAAAGGTCTTGGAGAAATGAATCCAGAACAACTTTGGGAAACAACAATGGATCCACAAAACAGAGTGCTTAAAAAAGTAAATGTTGCTGATGCAGAAGAAGTAGATAGAGTATTTACAATGCTTATGGGTGAAGAAGTCCCACCGAGAAAACACTTTATACAAGAGAATGCGAGACTCGCAAACTTGGACTTATAAAGTTAACTTAGGAGGTGAATTTATAATGAGTAAATTAACAGCAGGGGAGAAAGCTCCCGAAATTGTAAATGTTTTAATAGAAGTACCACTCGATTCTAGAGTAAAGTACGAATTGGATCACGATTTGGATTCAATGGTTGTTGATAGATTCCTGTTTTTCGATAAAGGATATCCTGCAAATTATGGATTTGTCCCAAATACTTTGAGTGGAGACGGAGATCCAGTTGATGTTTTAGTCCTTTCACCTTTACCAGTTGTTCCAGGTGTGGTTATGACAGCAAAACCAATTGGAATGCTTGAAACAGAAGATGAGAAAGGAATGGACGCAAAGGTTGTAGCAGTTCCACCAGAAAAAGTTAATCCAGAGTTTGGTAAATATAATGATATTTCTGAGTTACCAGAAGAAATAACAGAAAAAATTAAATTCTTTTTTGAAAATTATAAAAAGAATGAACCTGGAAAATGGGTAAAAGTTTCCGGATGGAAGGGAAGAGAAGACGCGATTGAAGAGATTAAGAAGGGAATGGAGAATTTCAAATGAAGTTAAAAGGCAAAAGTCAAAGGTCAGAAGTTTAAGTTAAAATTTAAAAGTTTTGATTTTTAAATTTCACTTTTGAATTTTGCATTTTGATTTTTAATTTTTAAAAGTATGGATGAGGATAAGATAGAAGAACAACAACCTGTGGTTGAAGAAAAAAACTCTATTGGTCGATTGCAACAAATCGATATCACTACAGAGGCTAAAAAGGCGTATCTAGATTACGCAATGAGTGTTATCGTTCAGCGTGCACTCCCAGATGTTCGCGATGGATTAAAACCGGTTCACAGAAGAATCCTCTTTGCGATGTATGAAATGAATCTATATCCAACAGCCAAATACGCAAAGAGTGCGAAAATTGTTGGAGAAACCATGGGTAAATACCACCCACATGGAGACATGGCAATTTATGACACCCTCGTTCGTCTCGCTCAAGACTTTGCCATGCGTTATCCACTAGTTGATGGTCAAGGAAACTTTGGATCTATGGATGGAGACTCTGCCGCTGCTATGCGTTATACGGAAGCAAAACTAACAGCGATGGCAATGGAAATGCTTTTTGATATTGATAAGGGAACTGTAGAATCCATTCCTAACTTTGATAACACAATGAAGGAACCAATTTATCTTCCTGCAAAGCTTCCTAATTTACTACTTATGGGCTCAGAAGGTATTGCTGTTGGTATGGCAACAAAAATTCCTCCACACAATCTAGGTGAAGTAATTGATGCTGTTATTTATACGATAGACAAGATTAAACATAAACCAAGAGAGGGATATATAAGACCCGAGGGCGAGCTGACTGATGAACAAATAAATTCACTAAAGCCTGCTTTCGAATTGACATCTGAAGTAACAGTCGATGAATTACTTGAGTACATTAAAGGTCCAGACTTCCCAACGGGAGGAGCAATTTATGACATCAATGAAATTAAGAATGTATACAGAACTGGACGTGGTAAGATTCTTATTCGAGGAATCGCACAGATTGAGGATATAGGACAAGGAAAAAGCGCAATTATAATCCGCGAGATTCCATATCAGGTTAATAAAGCAGCTCTTGTTGCAAAAATTGCTGAACTAGCAAAGGATAAGAAACTAGAAGGAATATCAGACCTTCGCGATGAGTCAGATAGACACGGAATTAGAGTTGTAGTAGAGCTTAAAAGAGACGCTTCCCCCAAAAAAGTACTCAATAATCTATTCAAGCTTACTTCTCTTCAAACAAGCTTCCCAGCAAATATTGTTGCCCTAGTAGATGGAATTCCAAGAACACTCAATCTAAAGGTTATTCTAGAAGAGTATATTAACCACCGTTTTACTGTTATAACGAGGCGTTCCGAATTTGAACTAAGACAGGCAAGAGCAAGGCTTCACATTCTTGATGGATTATTAATCGCAGTTAACAACATTGATGAAGTAATCAAAACAATTCGTGAATCAGAATCTGCAGACGTTGCTCGTGGAAATCTTATGGAACGCTTCAAGCTATCTGAACTTCAGGCAACAGCAATTCTTGATATGCAGTTAAGACGTCTTGCTGCTCTTGAGCGCGACAAAATTCAAGAAGAATGGAATCAGGTAAAAGCAAACATAGACTATTTAACTGGACTTCTTGTGGATCCTGCAAAGATGCTCAAAGTAGTAACTGATGAACTTTCAAAAGTGAAGGATAAGTATGAAGATCCAAGAAGAACAAAAGTTTATAAATCAAAAGTTGATGAGTTTTCAGAAGAAGACCTAATCACTAATGAACCAACAGTTATAACACTTACTCAAACGGGATACGTTAAACGCCAAAGCATGACCTCATTCAAAACTCAAGCAAGAGGCGGAAAGGGAGTAAAAGGAATGACAACAAAAGATGAAGACGCAATAGATAAGATTCTCTACGCTCAAACTCACGATTATATTCTATTCTTCACAAACCTTGGAAAGGTTTATCAAACTAGAGTTTTTGAAATGGAAGAAGCGAGTAGAGTATCCAAGGGAACTGCCATTGTTAATTTAATTGATATAACTCAAGGGGAAACAATTCAATCAATTCTTACTTACAATCCAAAAGAGAAGGCAAATAATAAACATATTGTTATGGCAACAGAAAAGGGAGTAGTAAAGAAGACTAATATCTCTGAATTTGCAAACATTAGACGTGGTGGAATAATTGCTATAAAGCTCGAACCACAAGATCAACTTCAATGGGTTAATTTCTCAAGTGGAGCAGACGATATTGTTCTTATAACTCAAAATGGAAAGATAATTTGTTTTGGTGAAAATCAAATTAGACCAACTGGAAGATCAAGCCAGGGAGTTGGAGGAATTAAATTGGTTGGAGATGACAAGGTGATCGGAATGGACATAGTTTCTGGTGGAGATAAAACTGCTACCATGCTTGTAGTTGCTGAAAATGGTCTAGGAAAAAGAACAAGAGTGTCAGAGGTTAGAAATCAGAAGAGAAACGGCCAAGGAGTACGTGTTGCAAACATAAATGAAAAAACCGGGAAAATGGTATTTGCTGGAGTCCTTGACCCTAATGCAACGGAAGTAATTATAACTTCAAAAAAAGGTCAGGTTGTAAAGATTCCACTTAATTCGACACCGTTACTCTCACGTAATGCTCAGGGAGTGATACTCATGCGCTTCTCTGGATCAACTGATAAAGTAGCATCCGCAACCACAGTTACAGGCTAGGATCGTAAATAGCTCCTAGCAACTAAGCTCTTAGTTAATTTGTACTTAGCACTTTAGGGTTGGCAACAATTATTAATCCCGACTTATGTCTCCTCTAATTCCTTCTTCCTGATTCGCGCTTCTTACTAAATGGTATAATTGAAGCTATGAAGATTAATGGAACAGAAATTGCACAACAAATAAGATCCGACCTAAAAACTAAGATCAAAGAACTAAGATCAAAGAACGTAGTGCCAAAAATTGCCATTATTACACTTGGAGAAGAAAGCTCTTGGGAGGCATATGTGAGCCAAAAATTAAAAGTTGCAGCAGAACTTGGAATTGAGGCCGAAGTAATTAACCTAAAAGATACCACTCAAGAAGACCTACTAGTTAAAATCGAGAAAATTAATAATGACCCATCTTATCACGGCTTAATAGTTCAGCGCCCAATGCCAGCAAATTTTGACAAGGAAGTTATCACAAATGCAATCGCACCTATAAAAGATGTTGATGGATTTAGAAATGATTCTCCCTATGATGTCCCGGTTTGGCTAGCAGTCGAAAAATTACTTAAAGAAGCAGAAATCATGAATCAGGAATCATGGGGAAAGTTAAATTTTGTAGTTCTTGGAAAAGGAGAAACTGCCGGTGGTCCAATCATAAGAGGATTGAAAAAACTTGGCATTGAACCAGAAATTGTAGATAGTAAGACAGAGAATAGAGAAGAGCTACTTAGAAATGCTGACATCATCATTTCTTGCGTTGGCAAGAAAGAGGTTATAAAAGCAAATGACATTAGAAATGATGTAATTCTAATCGGAGTAGGAACCCATGGAGAGGATGGCAAAATTCGCGGAGATTATTTGAGTCAAGAAGTTGAAGAGAAGGCAAAAGCATACACCCCAACCCCAGGCGGAGTAGGACCAGTTAATCTTTCCTACCTATTCTCAAACCTCATTCATGCAGCTGGCAACTGACCAAAGAGTCTTCTATAGGCTTCCTTGTATCTACCGATGGTTCCCGCAACAACATCAGCGGGCAGAGCAGGGGCAGCAGAATTTCTATCCCAACCAATACTTACTCCATAATCCCTCACATATTGTTTATCAAAACTTTTTTGCGGTCTTCCTGGTTCATAATCTTCAAGTGGCCAGAATCTTGATGAGTCGGGTGTTAATATTTCATCTCCCAAAATAGTTTGCCTTCTCCTATCTCTTCTCATTCCTTCCTCAAACTTTGTATCGGCAATTATAATACCACGCTTAAAAGCGTAATCTGCAGCCGCAGTATATCTTTCTATAGTCCTAACTCTTAAATGAGCGGCATAACTTCGTGCATCAATACCGGGGTACGCCTCATGAATAATATCTACCATAGTATTAAAATCTATAGTTTGATCATGACCAACAGCAGCTTTCGTAGAAGGAGTAAATATGGGATGCGGAAGCCGATCCGACTCTCTAAGATTCGGCGGGAGCCTAATTCCAGCAACTTCTCCCGTTGCTTGATAATCACGCCAAGCAGAACCAGCTAGATAACCCCTCGCAATTAATTCAACAGGAAACATATCAAGAGCTTCAACAAGCGCTGCTCTCCCACCAAATTCTTCTCTATCTAGGCCTTTCGGAAATTTTCTGTAATCTGTTTCTATAAGATGATTTTGATTAGAGAAAGGAAGTAGTGGAAGCCAAGCCTCGCTCATTTGTTCAAGTATTTCTCCCTTACCAGGAATTCCATTTGGATGAACATAATCAAAGGTGGAAACCCTATCAGAAACAACAACTAACATTTGATCACCTAAATGAACTGTGTCTCTTACTTTTCCGCTCGTAACTTTTTGAGAATATTCTATGTTTGGAGTAACTTCCCTAATGTGCATCAGGGGCTTTGTACTTAAGCTCAGACTGTCAATTCTACTCGGTATTTCTGCCGGCATCGAAAACAGATTATATAAATTCCGAATATTTGTCAACAAGATACTTGACAAGGTTTTTTAATTCTGAAATACTAAATATAAGATGGCTGCCCGCAAAAAAACATCTAAAAAAACTACTACATCGACTTCTAAGTCATTTTTTAACCGTGACCTATTTATTTTCATTGCAATCATGGCAATAGTCGCAATCATTACATACGTTATGACATACAACGCAATTACAGCAAAAATCAATCAAACAATTGATACCTCCGCCTCTCAAGGCTACCAAGCTCCTCAAGCTCAATAATATATACCTGCCCTGAGTAAAATCGAAGGGTTGACATTTAGCCCGAATTGATAATACAATCCTCTAAGTGGTAAGGCAAAAAAAGATACCGTCAATAAAGTCTGATTTTCTTCATAAAGATATTGTTTCCATCGCCCAGTTTGATCGCCCCTCAATAGAAAAACTTTTTGACACCGTAGAAATTATTAAACAATCAGGGATGAGAGGGTTACCGCTTAATTTATTGTCAGGAAAAATTGTAGTACTCCTTTTTTACGAACCATCATCGCGCACCAGAAGCTCATTTGACGCTGCAACAAAACAACTCAACGGACAAACTATTGTTGTAGAAAACCCACAGAATTTTTCATCAGTTTCAAAGGGCGAAACATTTGAAGATACTATTCGAGTTTTTGAAGCATATTCAGACATCATAGTCTTACGCCACCCAGAAAAAGGTGCAGCAAAAAGAGCAGCTCTTGCAGCAAACCGCGTACCAATAATTAATGCGGGCGATGGGCCGGGTGAACACCCAACCCAAGCACTCCTTGACCTATATACAATCTGGAGCAAGAAGAAAAAATTGACAGGACTTAAAGGTCTTATGGCAGGAGATATTCTAAATGGTAGAACTGTACACTCACTTCTTGATGGCTTATCATATTTTCCAGGAAACGAAATTTATTTACTATCACCAGATGAGTTGAAGCTCTCGAAAAACGATCTTACCAAGTACAAAGCGAAGATTAAAATAAAGGAAATTGCAAGAATTGAAGATATTCCGGTAGATTGTGATTTTTGGTATTGGACACGTGTTCAAAAAGAAAGATTCAAAAGTGAGGAATTATATAAGAAAGTTAATAATAAATTTATAGTTACCAAAAAGATATTAAATAAATATGCGGGACGCGATACAATATTAATGCACCCATTGCCAAGAGTAGGGGAGATATTAGAAGAAGTAGATGATGATCCAAGGGCAATTTACCTAACGGATCAAACAAGAAATGGAATGTATGTAAGAATGGCTCTACTTTCCTTGGTCCTGGGCAAAATTGACCAAGTAGTAAGATGACCAAAATTGTAGAAAAATATTTTGAGAAACACGACTTCAAAAACAGAGTAGAGGACATACTAAAAATTGTATGTAAGAAGACCGGCTTTGTCCCCCAAGAAATACTCTTTCGCGGAATGATTTATGATGAGGACAAACTCGGGAGCGTAATTTATAAAGGATCATACAAAGATAGGACTGCAGTTCTAAAACTTCAAGGATTAAAACCAGAAACTGATGAAATAGATGTAATCGCGGGCTTCAACTCAGAGAATAAAAGCAAAAAAGTCAGACTTCCAGAGCTATACGATTCTAGCCATTGGAATGAAAAGGATGGCTATGGATACTTAATAACAGAACATATAACCTCTCCTCATATATTTGAGATGCCATTTGCAAACGCTCACCAAATGGAAAGGTTTTCTGAATTTTATGAAGAATATAGAACATCTATTATTCATCCATTTATAGAAGAGAGTGAAGATGAAAAAGTTGCTAGCGATTTTGTCTTAAGAAGAGTAGACATGTGGGTGAGAATTGCCAAGTCCAAAGGGATATTGGAAAAGCGACTCGATCAAAATAAATTGAAAGCAATAATTGAAAGATTCTCAAGAATACAAAGTACCGAACTAAAAAGCTTAAAAATGGTTTTTTCCCATGGACATCT